>NZ_JBFUJN010000036.1:0-70087 GCF_056401335.1 Rhodococcus sp. P4_F3_2 | reverse complement strand
GGCACTCATCACGTAGGTGATGAGTGCCCGTCCCGATTACTACGAGAGGCGCCTACCGGCGCTGGCCGCCCTCCGGCGGCTGATCCTGGTACGGGTACTTCTGCTGGAATTCTTCGCGTTCGGACGGCAGCGGTAGCTGACCGGGCCAAGGATTTTCACTCTGCTGCGGCAGCGCGGGATCTACGAATCCGGGCTGCTCGGGCGCACTTTCACGGAGGTGCCTGACCGCAGCTGCCGGATCTTCGACGGGAGTACGTGCAGCAACTTCAGCGGCGCGGACTGCTTCTGCGATAGCCGGATCGGATTTCGTTTCGAACCACTCCGCCACCTCAGCTGAATCGTCCTCAGGGTTGGGAAGATTCTCTTCGGCGGCCGGCGGCTCGTAACGGAAGACACCGTCCTGACCCTGTGCGCCAAGCGTTTTCGCAAATCCCTTCAGTGCGTCACCGAAGTCGCTGGGCACGAGCCACACCTTGTTCGCATCGCCTTGCGCCATCTGCGGCAACGTCTGAAGATACTGGTATGCAAGCAATTCCGGAGTCGGCTTACCGGACTTGATAGCAGCAAAAACCTTCTCGATGGCCTTGGCCTCGCCTTGGGCCTGCAAGTACTTGGCCGCGCGGTCACCTTGAGCCCGAAGAATCTGGGACTGACGCTCACCCTCGGCGTTGAGGATCGAGGCCTGCTTGTTGCCCTCGGCGGAAAGAATCTGGCTCTGCTTGGCACCCTCGGCTGTCTTGATAGCGGATTCGCGGTGGCCTTCAGCCGTCAGAATCATCGCGCGCTTCTCGCGGTCCGCCTTCATCTGCTTTTCCATCGACTCCTGGATGGAGGGCGGAGGATCGATGCTCTTGAGTTCGACGCGGGCCACTCGCAGGCCCCAGCGACCGGTCGCCTCGTCGAGGACACCACGAAGCTGACCATTGATGGAATCACGCGAGGTCAGCGTCTCTTCGAGGGTCATTCCGCCGACGACGTTTCGCAGCGTCGTGGTTGTCAACTGCTCGACGGCAGCGATGTAGTTGCTGATCTCGTACACCGCAGCTTGCGGATTGGTGACCTGGAAGTACACCACCGTGTYGATGGACAGTGTCAGGTTGTCCTGGGTGATCACCGGTTGCGGTGGGAAGGAGACCACCCGCTCACGAAGATCCACCTTGGCGCGCACACGATCGGCGAACGGGATCAAGAATGTGAGCTGACCGGACACCGTCTTCGAATACCTACCGAGCCGCTCGATCACCGCGGCTTCTGCCTGCGGTACCAGTGCTACCGACTTCGCGACCACCAAGATCACGAATAGCACCAACACACCGAGCACTATGAGTGCTGCCATTAAGGTCCCCTCCAGACGACTGCTGTTGCGCCGTTGATTTCCATCACCGTCACCTTGGTGCCCGGCGGGTACACCTCGGTGGTGTCGTACGGCCTGGCAGTCCACACCTCGCCGTCCAACTTGACCTGCCCGGAATGCTCGCCCACTTCTTCCAGAACCAGAGCGTGCTTACCTTCGAGTGCCTGAATTCCGGTCGGGGTCGGTGGCGGACTACCGAAGCGACGCAACATGATCGGTCGCACACCCAGGACGAGGGCGGCGGAGAACACTCCGAACATGACGGCGTCGACCCACACCGGGAAGTCGGTGACAGCACTGACACCGGCAGTAGCGAGCGCCCCACCRGCGAGCATCAGCAGGAAGAAATCCCCCACCAGCGCTTCGGCCCCGGCGAGCACCAGTGCTCCGATCAGCCAAATAAGTGCAGCCACAACACCATCTAACCAGAATGTGTGACCCAGGCCGCCGCTACGTCAGTTCGGCTCGGTAACGAAATCGACAAGTTGTTCGACGGCGCCGATCAAAGGAGCTTCCAGATCGCGGAAGCTCTCGACCGAGTTGTAGACCCGCCGCCAGCCCTCCTGAGGCGTCCCCCAGCCCAGTTCGCGGCAGATTCCCGTCTTCCAATCCTCGCCGCGTGGAATCTTCGGCCAGGAGGCGATTCCGACAGATTTGGGACGAACGGCCTCCCACACGTCGATGTACGGGTGTCCGGTCACCAACACGTTCGGGCCGAGGCCCTGAGTCAGTTGGGTTTCCTTGGAACCGGTGACCAGGTGGTCGACGAGGACACCGACACGGCGGCCGGGGCCCGGCCCGAATTCGGCAAGCCGCTCCCCCAGATTGTCGAGCCCTTCGAGATGTTCGACGACAACACCTTCGACGCGAAGGTCATGGCCCCACACCCGCTCGACGAGGGCAGCATCGTGTACTCCCTCCACCCAGATCCGGCTGGGCAGTGCCGTGCGTGCACGTAAGCCTTCGACTCGGGTCGAACCCGAAGCCGATCGTGCGGGTTTGGTGGACGCGGGCCTGGGGGCCGGGCGAACGAGGGTGACCGGTGAGCCGTCGATGAGGAAGGCCGCCTCGCGCATCGCGAACAACCGCGTCCGGGAACGCCCGTCCTCGAGTCGCACGAAATCGCCGTCGTACGTGCGCTCGAAACCGACAACCGCACCGCAGAATCCTGTCGCCGCATCCTCGACGACAAGATCACGTTCGGCCGCCACTTCAGGCGTCACGCGCTTCTGTTTGCGGGTATGACCCGCAAAAATGTCACCGTATCCGTTGCCACCGCTCACGCCGGATCACGCTAGGTCACAACGCCGGGGCCGCGCATGTCGCCACGCCGAACTAAACTTCACGGTCATGAGTTCTCCCAGCGCAACCCTCACCGTGTGGGCAGCGTCATGGCTCGCCGGCGACGCTGCGCCGGACGACGTCATCGACGCCCTTGCCGCGTGGGCGCCGATGCACCTGATCGGCGCCGCCGATGCGGAAACCGCGGTCCGCCACGATCTCGAGTGGCCGGGAGTCACGGCTTCGGGTGTGTCCACCCTGTTGAGAATCGCCCGCTCGGAGGCTGCTGAAGTCCGCCTGGTCCTTCCTACGGCCGGCGATGTACGTGGCCTGCCCACTGGCACCGAGTTCGCACGCGCTGCGATCGCAACGGGTGAAGGGATACAGATCGGCGCCGTCGGCAAGCCGGGAGTCGGCCTCGTGCCGTCGAAGGAAGGTCCGGACGTCTTGCGGTGGACGGTTTTCTCCATTCCCACTGTGGCGGGCAGCGCCGAATCGATCGGACTCCGTGAAGCCGAATACGAACTGCGCCAGGCTGTTCGGGACGCAGCGGAGGTGCTCGGCGGGCTTCCGACCGTAGCCACCGGAATGCCTGGGGGCGACGCTCGTACGCTGGTCGCCGAAGCGCTGAAGGCCCAGGCCGGGTACCGCTGGCCGTCGACACTGTCACCTCGGCATCTACAGGTGATCGACACCGCCGACAACGTGGCAGCCATTCTTACCGTCGCTGCGTCGGTCTCGACCAATCAGGCCCCGAGCGTGTCCACTGCGCAGAGGCGTGACGACCTGCTGCGACGACTGTGGGACGTCGTTCGCACTGCCCGTGTCGCGTCGGCGAACAGCGTGTCCATCAGAGCTTGAGCACGAAGTTCCGGCGTTTCTCGGCAAACCCGTTGCGGTCACCGAACATGTCGATCTTCATCTCTTCGAGCTCACGCTCCTCGTAGGGCTCCACCGGATCACGTTCCAGTCGAAGACGTTTGCGCTCCAGCATCGATTCCATCCGATCTCCTTCGAGCAAGTCGGTGGCGACCTCGTGCAACCACGCCTCGAACAGATCCGGCCGCCTGGGGCCCATCGCGTCGACAAGTCCGATGTCCAAGGCTCGACGGATACCGATCGCACTGCACTCGGCCAGCAGGCTGCGGGCCTGCTCCTCGCCGACCCGAGCCGGAAATGTGTACGTGTGCAGTTCCGAGCCGAACAGGCCCATCGTGGCGTAATGAGGATTGAGAACCACACCGTCCCTGGCCACGACTACGTCGGCTCCAAGCGGGAGCATGACCCCGCCGGCACCGGCGTTGCCCGTGAATGCCGCCACCACAACCTGTTCCGTACAGGTGACGATCGCTTTCGCGATCTCGTTGATGGCTTTGATGTTGGCCCACGCTTCTCCGGCTTGATCCGACGCGGCCTCGATGACGTTGAGGTGGATACCGTTGCTGAATCTGTCGTAGTCACCCGTCAGGACAAGGATCTTGGTGTCCTGCGCGATCGCCCAGCGGAGCCTGGCGGCCAGTCGGGCGCATTGCTTCGTACTCATCGCACCGTTGTAGAAGCGGAACGAGAGATATCCGATTTCGCCGTCGCGGTGATAGTCGGTCTCGGGGTAACGACTCTCCCAGACCTGTGGAACGAACACGTCCGGACGTACGACCGCGGTCGACGGAAGTTTGACATTGCCGGCGCCGACGAGCCGCGCATGTCCGATCCATACGGAGCCCGCACCGGTGGCGACACGTATCGCCTGGTGGAAGTACTCGACGATGGTGCCGGGCGCTGCATCGACGTGGGTATCGGGGTGAGCGTCGTAGACGTAGACCCGGTCGAGCCCCAACTGAACGGCGACGCCGGGAAACCCGTCGGCGGCGTTGACGGCGGGGACGATGCTCGACGCGTCTTCCTCCCAGCTGAAAACGCGATCGGCCTGTTTCATGCTGGGCCTCGATCGGGCCGATGCCACGGGCCGCGCAACTCGGTCCGATGGGATCGCCTGGAAGTCAGGAGTACGGAAATGTTCGACGACCTCCGTAATGCACTCCATCGCCGCGTCGGTGACTGCCTCGTTGTATACCGAAGATTTGGTTACACCGCTCTGGAGTTCGAATGTCCGCCACGCCCACACCGCTCCGGCATCGAGTTCCTCGGCGGCCTGCAACGCGGTCACTCCCCAGATCGGTTCGCCATCCGTTATCGCCCAGTCCAGCGACGACGGTCCGCGATCACCGGGCGGGCCGGGATGGATGATGATCGTTGTCCACCGCTGCCAAATAGATTCCGGTACATAGGCTTTCAGAAACGGGCAGATGATGAGATCAAAATCTCCCGCAGACGTCGCGGCCAGCACTGCGTCCGCGTCGGCGACGACGGCGGTGCGGACTTGGTGCCCCGCCTCGCGAAGAACAAGACCAGCCCGCTGCGAGAGACCATTGTCGGAGGTGACGAGAAGAAGCACGCTCAACGGTGGCGCGGAAGCCGCGCGTGGGCGTGAGCGCCGGAACAGTGCCGCCGTCGCCGCTCGCAGACGACCCCTGCCCGTTGCATCTTCGCGTAGCTTCGTCGTTGCTCCAGCGCTGGAAATAGCCACAGAAGTCGTGAGTGCGGCCGATTTGGGCATCGGTCTAACTTCGGGGGTCGAAACCATGGATTCCTGCTCGCATGCTCGGGTATCTGCAGCRCAGACCAAACTCCCCCCAGAGCAGGACCGACGCACCGATAGATTGATTGAGGTATTTAGGGACTTTATACCTACCGTCGGTTTGTTTCAATAGCTATTTTCAGGCAAACCGCTTGATCGGTCAACCCGCAGTCTTGTGATTGATCGCGATATGGCGGTCGATGCGAATATGTTCGTCCAGCGTCGGGTAGCGCAAACCGGTGTCCTGGCTGTACCCCTGACGGCGCAACCAATCCAGGACATCGCCCCAGAACCAGATCCCCCCGGCGACCGAGTTGTACGGAATCGGAAAGGGAGTGGCCGCCTGCCGGACCCCTCGCACCCATTGTCCGACAGCCTGCCTCGTCACTCCCGCACGGTCGGCAATGTCCTGACGTGACACCAAATCGGGATGCGTCCGCTGGGGACGCACGCCTGCAGCCACCAACTGGTCGACCACGGTGATAGCCGTCGTCGCCGCTCGCATACCTTCCGAGGTGAGCGTCAGCAACTGCAGTCCACGCCGGTCCTCGACCTTTCCGCCCAAGCTCTCTTCGATCGCCTGCTCTTGCGAGACTGTCAGCATCTGAACGATGAATGTGAATTCGTAACGGTGATAGAGGTCTTCGGCCACGCAATGAACATAGCCGTAAGCTGCACTGTTTCCACATGGACACACCCGGATCCCGCCCTCGCACGCACAATGGGCAGATGATCGACGTGGACGACAGTCAGTTCGAGGACATGGTCAAGCGGGCGCTCGACAGTCTGCCCCCGAAGTTGGGTGCGGAGATGGCCAACGTCGCGGTGACCGTTCAACTCGAAGGGGGACGACCGGGGTTGCTCGGGTTGTATCAGGGCATCCCACTGACCAAGAGAACCACCACGTACGCCGGCGTCCTCCCCGACCGCATCACGATCTACCGCAGGGCCATCTGTGCGATCTGCAGCACCGAAGACGAGGTGATCGAGCAAGTTCGCCGAACCGTGATCCACGAAATCGGCCACCACTTCGGGATCGGAGATCCCCGGTTGCGTGAACTCGGATGGTGACAACCGACTCATCTACAAGTCGGAAATCAGCTAGAGGTTGATAATCGGCGAATTGTCATGTCAGCTGTACCAAACCCGCAACAATTGAACACTTACAGGAGTTCGCATGGTCAATTTGATCCAGATCGCCCCGAAGAATGCCCCGACGTTTGCGATGAGCCGACAGAAGGCCGCCGAACTGCTGGGCATCTCGGTCGACAGCGTTGCGTTTCTCCTCAAGTCTCGCTATCTCCCGGATCTGGACGCCGGCCGGTTGATCTCGATGGCCAACCAACCCTGGTTGTACTCGGACGGCGACTTTCCCGTGCTGCAGCAAGGTGCATCCGAACTAGCACCGAAGAAGATGCTCCCCGCCCGTAAGTACATCGGCGAGAGCGCAATTCACTCCGACGCCGAATGCGTGGAAGCCAACCAGGGGCAGTGGGCGGGATTCAACGTCGACCATGTGCTCGGCGCCCGCTTCCTGCCTGTGACGCTGCGCAAGTTTCCGGTGTCGGTGCTGCAGATCCACGACGTCAACGACGATGACGAAGAACGAGTGTCATTTGTAGCGACCCTCGCCGGGCGAGTCCGCGAACTGGGGGCGCCCAAGCTCAACTTCATCGACCCGTCACTGAGCCCCGAGGATCGACAGATCGTCGAGGCTGCTCGGCGTCGGCCAGTTCCCGAACGAGCGTGGGCACCAGCTGCGCAAAACGCTGATCGCGGCCGGGTGTCGCTGCGCGCACGAAATCCATACCGAGTTCGGCCGCCTTGTCCTTGGCCTCGGTGTCCAGGTCCCACACCACTTCGAGGTGATCGGAGACGAAACCGACAGGACACACGATCACGGCGCGAACGTCCTTGGCGGACAGCGTATCCAGGTGATCACAGATGTCGGGGTCGAGCCACGGAACCTGCGGCGGGCCTGATCGCGACTGCCACACCAGATCAAAATCTTCGACGCCGACGGCCTCGGCAACCAACTTCGCAGCCTCGGCAACCTGTCGGCTGTAGAGGTTTCCGCCCTCTGCCGGCGGCCCTGCATTGCGGTCTGCGGCACTCGGGACCGAATGCGCCGTGAACACCAGGCGCGCGGTATCGCGAGTCGCTTCGGGCAACTCTGCGCGGGCCGCGCGCACACCGTCGGCGAACGCGCCGACGACGAGCGGATGGTCGTAGTACTGGCGAAGTTTTGTCAGCGTCGGTGCGCCGTCACCGACGGCTTCACGGGCACGGACGATGTCCTCGTGGTACTGCCGACACCCCGAGTAACCGCCCCACGCCGACGTGGCGAACACGGCGGCATTGCGGACACCGTCCTCGCGCATCTTGGCGACGGTGTCTTCGACCATCGGGTGCCAGTTGCGGTTGCCGAAGTACACGGGCAGGTCCACGCCGGCTGCTGCCAACTCACCTTCGACCCGTTCGATCAGGTCTCGGTTGAGCGCGTTGATGGGCGAAACTCCACCGAAATGCATGTAGTGCTCGACAACGGCGTCGAGCCGCTCCGGTGGCACTCCCCTACCGCGCGTGACGTTTTCGAGGAACGGTCGTACGTCTTCGGGTTTTTCGGGACCGCCGAACGACAAAACGAGAAGAGCATCGAACTGCATGTCCATACTTGCGGTCATGAGTTCAATCTTGCGTGATGCCGTTCGGCGGGGGTCACCCGGGTACTCACCTGTGTAGTAGAAGGGGTGCTACTAGCCGACCATCGCGTGGAAGCCGCCGTCGACGTAGATGATCGACGCGGTCGTGCCGGGCAACCAATCCGAGAGAACGGTGCAGACCGTTTTGGCGACCGGCTCGCGATCGTCGACGTCCCAGCCGATGGGCGCAGCACCGTCCCATGCGGTGTTCAGCTTGTCCAACTCCGCGCCCGGACCGGTGCTGTCGCCGGCAATGGCCTTGGCGGCCAGGGTCTTGATCGGGCCGGAGGACACCAGGTTCGAGCGGATGCCGCGGACGCCCACCTCTTTGGCCACGTAACGGTTGACGGCCTCGAGGGTTGCCTTGGAGACACCCATCCAGTTGTAGAAGGGCATTGCGCGTGCCGGATCGAAGTCCATTCCGACGATGGACGCGTTGTCGTTGAGCACCGGCAGCAAGGCCTTGGCCAGTGCGCTGTACGAGTATGCGGACACCTCGAGTGCGACCGCCACGTCTTCCCACGGCGCGTCCATGAACGGGCTTCCCAGGCAGGAGCGGGGAGCGAAGCCGATCGAGTGGACCACGCCGTCGATACCCTCGGGAGCCAGCTCGCGCACACGCTCGGCGAGAGATGCGAGATCCTCCGAGCTCTGGACGTTGAGCGAGATTGCCGGCGGCACGGGCTGCGGCAGTCGCTGGGCGATGCGATCGATGAGGCGCAGACGATCGAATCCGGTGATCAGCACCTTCGCACCCTGCTCCTGCGCGACCTTGGCCACGTGGAACGCGATCGACGAATCGGTGATGATGCCGGTGACAAGAATGGTCTTACCCTCGAGCAAACCGCCCATGAGATGTCCTCCTGATTTCAGACGTACGAGAAAGGTGTGTGTGCGAAAAGCGGGTCAGTGCCCCATGCCGAGTCCGCCGTCGACGGGGATGACTGCACCCGAGACGTATGCCGAATCGTCGGAGGCGAGGAAACTGACAACTGCTGCAACATCTTCCGGCTTTCCGGTCCGCTGCAACGGGATGAACTCGGTGGCCTTGTCCTTCACGTCGTCGCCCAGTGCTGCCGTCATGTCGGTCTCGATGAAACCCGGTGCGACGACGTTGGCGGTGATCGAACGCGAGCCGAGTTCCCTTGTCAGGGAACGAGCGATACCGACGATGCCTGCCTTGGACGCGGCGTAGTTGACCTGGCCGGCTTGTCCCGCCAGACCCACCACCGAACCGAGGAAGATGAAGCGTCCGAAACGCGCGCGCAGCATCGACCGGGTCGCACGCTTCGAGAGGCGGAACGTACCGGTGAGGTTCGCGTCGACGACGCTCGTGAACTGCTCTTCGCTCATTCGCATGATCAGTGTGTCGTCGGTGACGCCGGCATTGGCGACGATGACCTCGACCGGCCCCTGGTGCGCTTCGACCTCTTTGAATGCACGGTCGATCGACTCGGTGTCGGTGACGTCGCAAACGACGCCGAACAACCCTTCGGGGACACCGGAACCGCGGTGCGTGACGGCTACCTTGTGGCCGTCTGCGGCGAGCCGCTGAGCGACGGCCAAGCCGATTCCGCGGTTACCGCCGGTGACGAGCACCGAGCGCGGTGTGGTGACGGTCCGTTCGGAAACCACTGTCGTGGGAGGGGTAGACATGGCGATCAACCTATCAATTCTCTGCGGGCCGCGTACCAGCGGTATTTGGACAATTCGGAACTGCTCTCGATCAGGGCAGACGCTGCCTGCGTACCAGGGCAATCGTCAGACCAGCGGTCGCGAACACGACGCCGAGGACCAACCACGGTCGACTCGCATCGCCTCGTGTCGTCTCGAAACCGATCTGCTCTTCGAGCGTGTCGTACACCTGGCGCAGTTCTTCGAGGCTCGATGCCGTGAAGAAACTTCCGCCGGACAGGTTGGCGATCTCCTTCAGTGACGCATCGTCGACCGGGACGGGGATTCGGTCTCCTTCGATCTCGACTCGCCCGTATGTCGTTCCGAAGGAAATGGTCGAGATCGGAACACCCTTGTCCTTGGCCTGACGGGCAGCGGTGAATCCGCCCCGCGGATCGTCCGAGTTCTCGGGAACGGTCTGCTTACCGTCTGACAGCAACACGATGCGCGCCGGTGGCGCCTGATCGCTGCCGCCGAGAACAGCCGACAGCGTGTCGATCGACTGCAACGAGGTGAAGATCGCTTCGCCCGTCGCCGTTCGCTCACTGAGCTTGAGGTTGTCGATGGCGACCTTCGTCGCGTCACGATTCGTGGTGGGCGACACCAGAACCGAAGCGGTTCCGGCAAATGCGACCAACCCGAGGTTGATGCCGGGAGTCAGACCGTCGGCGAACGACTTCGCAGCTTCCTGCGCTGCTGCCAATCGCGTCGGCTCGACGTCGGTGGCCTGCATCGACAGCGACACGTCGATCACGAGGATCACCGTGGCACGGTTTCGCGGGACCTTCTTGTCTGCCGTCGGACCGGCAAGGGCGACGGTGAAGAACACCAATGCGACGACCATCAGAATCGCCGGAATATGACGCCACCGCCCGGGCCGCGAAGGCGCCACCTTCTCCAACAGTGCGAAGTTCGTGAACCGAAGTGTGTGCTTGGCTCGCTGCTTCTGTACGAGTACGTAACCGACCACCAACGCGGCGATGACAGCGAGGAACAGCAGCCACCACGGTGCGGTGAATTGAGAAAGACTCACGAACGAACGCCCCCAGTTCCGGCGCCGGCACCATAACTGTGGCGGCGTGCCGAGATGAATCTCACGACGTCGGCGATCCAGTCCCGATCGGTGTGCAGGGACATGAGCGGTGCGCCGCAACGACGTAGAGCTTGCCTGACCTCGACGCGGTGCTCGGCGGCGACTCTGGCGAAGTCGGCGCGCAGTTGCGGCGTCGTGGTGAATTCTCTCGTTCGACCGGACTCGGGATCGTGAAGCACCACGTCGCCGACGTCTGGCAGTTCGAGGTCACGCGGATCTACCACCTCGACGCCGAGCACGTCGTGCCGTCCCGAAATGGCGCGCAGCGAGCGTTCCCAGTCGATCGGCCCGAGGAAGTCGCTGATGACGACCGCGAGTCCGCGCCGACGCTGTGGACGTCTGAGCGCTTCGATCGCGCCGACCAGATCACCGCGAACCCCGTCCGGAGCGTGCGGAGTCGTCGCGATCTTGCGGAGCATCGCCTGTGCGTGAATGCGCCCACCGCGGGCCGGAATTCGAGTTGTCTGGGCGCCCGTCGAGATGATGGCGCCGACGCGGTTACCGCCCGAACTGGTCAGGTGAGTGATCGCCGCGGCTGCGGCGACAACCAGGTCACGCTTCTCGCATCCGGCGGTCCCGAAGTCGAGACTCGCAGACAGGTCGATGACAAGCCACGTCTCGAGCTCACGATCCGCGACCGACTGGCGCACGTGTGGGTGCGTCGTCCGCGCGGTCACGGACCAATCCATCTGCCGCACGTCGTCGCCCGGCTGATACTCGCGGGCGTCACCCGGTTCCGAACCCGGGCCGGGAATCAGGCCGAGGTGAWCGCCGTGCAGCACACCGTCGAGGCGACGACGAACCGTCAGCTCGAGGGTGCGCAGCGCAGCGGTGAGTTTGGGATCGCTGAGCTCGCCGGATCGGAACGACGGCGGAGAACCGGTGGATCCGGCGGGTGTCGCCTGGCCACCGTCGCGGCCTTCGGTCACTGCGGGCGACTCATCGTCTCAGCGGTCGCGATCGGCGCGCCGTTTCCCTGTGGATTGACTGTGCCCTGTGGATTCGCGGTGCCCTGTGCGTTGAACTGAGGTGCCTGCGGTGCGCCCTGCTGAGGCGGACCGGGAACGGTGGGAACCGGCCGCGCGGCGATCTGCGGCAGTCCGACGGTCTGCAGCACCCGGGCGATGACGGCGTCGGGAGTCACCTCGTCGGCCATGGCGTCGTAGGAAAGAACGAGGCGGTGGCGCAACACGTCCGGGATCACCTCGATGACGTCTTGCGGCACGACGTAGTCGCGGCCGCGGACGAGAGCGAGAGCCCGCGACGCGGCGATGATGCCGAGCGTCGCGCGGGGTGAGGCGCCGTACGCGATCCAGCCCGCGACGTCCTCGAGTCCGACCTCACGCGGCGTACGCGTAGCGGCGATGACCCGGACAACGTAGTCGACGAGCGCGTGGTGGACGAAGACGTTGCTGGCGACGCGTTGGAGCCTGACCAACTCCTCCGGACCGAGGATCTGGTGCGGCTCCGGGGCTGCCACACCCATCCGGTAGACGATTTCGCGTTCTTCCTCGACAGTCGGGTAGTCGACGAGGATCTTGAACAGGAAGCGGTCGCGCTGCGCCTCGGGGAGCGGATAGACACCCTCGTTCTCGATGGGGTTCTGCGTCGCCATCACCAGGAACGGATCGGGCATGTGGTACCGCTTGCCACCGATCGAGACGTGGCGTTCTGCCATCACCTCGAGGAGCGCGGACTGCACCTTGGCCGGGGCACGGTTGATCTCGTCGGCCAACACGAAGTTGGCGACGACGGGTCCGAGTTCGGTGTCGAACTCCTCGCGGCCCTGACGGTAGATGCGCGTGCCGATGAGGTCGGTTGGCACCAGGTCGGGGGTGAACTGGACGCGGGAGAACGAACCGCCGACGACCTTCGCGAAAGTCTCGACGGCCAGCGTCTTGGCGACACCGGGTACGCCTTCGAGGAGGACGTGCCCCTTGGCGAGAAGTCCGACGAGAATGCGCTCGACAAGCCGGTCCTGCCCGACGATGACTCGCTTGACCTCGTAGATCGCTCGTTCCAAGGTCTGAACGTCGGCTGCCAGGGAAGGTGCTGCTCCGTCCGCACTTCCGCTCGCCTTGCTTACGTCGACCGTTCCGACCGAATCTTCACGTGAGGTCACCAAGAATCCATCGCTTTCACCTAGAAAAGTACCGACAGTAACGTGTTCCCCGTCAACTATTCCAGGTAGTTGCGCTCGATGCCGTAACACCACGTCGGGAACTTGATAGTTCCCTGACAATGCGGGTGTCAGCGGCATTTCCTCTGACGGTCAGGACACCAGTCGGACGGCGTACGGCGTCATTCCGCCCCAGCGAACCGGGGAGACCATGACACTCGAACCGGATTGTGGTGCCTCGAGCATCTGCCCGTTACCGAGGTAGAGCGCCACGTGCTGGCTGGCGTTGGGGCCGTAGAAGATCATGTCGCCGCGTTTCATCTCCGAAGACGGAACCTGCGTGCCCGCGGTGTACTGATAGCCGGTGTAGTGCGGCAGCGAGATTCCGATGCCGGCGAAGGCGTAAATCATCAAGCCCGAGCAGTCGAACCCGACTTTGTTGAAGTCGCCGTAACTGTCGGCGACGCCGCCGTCACGGATGCCTCGCGTCGGACCGTTTTCGTCGCCTCCGCCCCAGGCGTACTGCACGCCGAGCTGAGACATTCCGCGGTCGATGACGGATTCGATTGCAGCGCTTCCGGTAACGGAAGGCTTCGGCGTGCTGGGCTTCGGCGTCGTCGGCTTGGGGGTGGTGGGCTTGGGCGTCGTGACCGTTTCCTCTTCGGTACCGGTCTCTTCGTCCGTGCCTGTTTCCTCTTCGGTACCGGTTTCCTCGTCAGTCCAGGTGTCGTCGTCGTCCGGGATGACGGTCGGAGTCGGGTCTTCCACAGCGGTGTGCGGACGCTGAGCCGCTGCCAGTGCTGCAGCTCGATCCTTGGCGGCCTGGTCGGCAGCTGCGCGGGCAGCAGCCTGTGCGGCAGCTTCCTTGGCGGCAGCTTCGAGAGCCTTCTGATGAGCTTCCTCGGCGCGACGCTGCTCGTCCCACGTCGCATACGCCTGGCGTTGGCCCTGCAAACCTGCGACTGCATTGCGGGCGGCGTCGAGCTGAGCCTGAGCGGAGTTCCGCTCGGCTTCGATCGCGGCCTTCTTGGCAACCTGCTGATCGAGAGCGTTGCGCGCGATCTGAATCGCCTGCTCGGCCAGATCCTTCAGTTGTGCCGCGACCTCGGCGGCGGCGTCGGCCTGCTGCTTTGCCTGGCGGGTCGCGGAGTCCTTGTTCGCCTGCTCGGTACGTGCTCGTTGGAGACCGTCAAGCACTGCGCTCTGCGTATTGGCGAGCAGTTTGAGGACCTGCGCGCGGTCGAGGACGTCGCCCGGGCCCTTGGCGTCGAGGAACGACGAGATGGACGCGGTGTTGGTGCCCTTGACGTAGCTCGAGCGTGCGTACTTGTCGAAGTCCGTCTGAGCGACCTCGATCTGCGCCGACGCGTCCTTAAGAGCTTGTTTGGTGACGCCGACGGCCTGCGCTGCGGTGTCTGCGGCGCCGCGAGCGTTCTGCAGATCCACGAGCGTCTTGTTGACGTCTTCACGCTTGATCGCAACTTCGTTGTCGAGTGCCGACAACTGTTCGTTGGCCGAGGCGACTTGATTGATGAGCGCGCTGACGGTGCCGACGCTCGACGAGACCTGCGAATCGGCCGCAGCGATGTCCGAGTCACTCGGATTCGGCGGCGGCGGTGGTACGGCCGAGGACATGGCGGGCGTACCGACGATCAGGGACCCGACAACGCCGACTCCGATGACCAGTTGCGCCAGGCGCATCGACTTACGGGAAGGACCACGACGGGACTCGCCGCCACGTGTTACTTGCCTCACAAATAACTCTCCCTCGCGTGTAACGCCACGGCCCGCTGGGTCGCCGATCCGTGCGGGGAGGGAATGCGCAGACCAAGCACCGGTCGCCCACAGCCCGAGAGCTGCTCGTCGACCTGGACGTGCCGTACGAACGCCACCGTCGACACCTCGAGAACAAGGCAACCGACAAGTACGCGTCGAACAACATCAGCCTGTCTGCGACACTTCTTCCCCAAAAAGTGCCAGTTGTACCGTACGACACTCAAGCGTTCTTTGGAAACTTTAGCCACAAATAACACAAACGGTATTTGAGCTGGTCGAATGGCATGCAGGTACCAAAAAGGGCAGGTACTCACCGCAAACAGCGGTGAGTACCTGTTTTCGACGAGTTACTGAAAATCTCGCAAAAGGACCAAGGTCAGACGGAATCGGCCCGGTGGTCGGAAGATGTCGCCGTTTCTGAAGTCGAGGCGACATGTCTGGTTTGCGCGTTTTCCGGCTCTCGCCGCCACTTGACGGCAAAGGTAATTCCGGCAATAACCGCAACCAGTGCGATGACAAGGACCGTGTAAAGCGTCCACGGCGGACCCGGCGCCACGATCTCGTGCGAGAAGCGGTCCGCGGTCACGCTCGCGCTTTCTCCGAAAGATCGGTCCTGCGCGGTTTCGAGCTGCACGCGACTGATCGAGTCGCTGTAGCTACCCATCCAGTCTGGGCTCAGAACGAGAACCGTGCCGCCTTCGGTTTTGCCGACCGTCGTGGCCAGGTCGCGAAGATCGGAAGGCCGGCCCGGATTTGCGTCGACCACCACGACGCTCAAGTCGACACCACGTTCACGGGCGTCGGTCACCACCGCAGTCAGCCCCACAACATCGGACTCCGGGGCGGAGACGCCGTCCGTCGAAAGGTCCGCGAGCACGTCGTCGAGATCGACATCCGACGGAACAGCGACGTGCAACGGGGACTTCACGTGCACAGGCGCAAAAGCGTGATTGGTAGGAGCAGACATCTCTCATCCGGGTGCTGTTCGGATTCCGTCCACCGCTGAGATGCGGGGAGTTCTTCCGAGGTCGTTTGTCGGCGGCCGACCCGCGACGGGCCTGCATGCAGCCTACTTCAGGTCGACTGCCACCAGGCGTCACACGCAACCGCCGCGCGTGCCGCCCGAGCGGTAACTGTGGGTGTGGTCACCCAGCCAAGCCTGCGTTGCGCAGGCCCGCAGTCTGCACGAAGATTGTTTCGGTCAACTTGCCCTGAATTCTCACAGGACAAGCGTACTGTTAGACTTGGACCAAGAGGTACCACCGGTCAGGACAGGTTCTACTGCAGCTCCGATGTTCGGACAGTTCTCACGCGAACTGTGCGATTGGCGTGAGCTACGGAGGATCTTCCCGGCCGAAGTACCTCGCTTCAGCTGCCGACACAGCCCCGTCGGTAGCGACCCTCATAGACGAGTGGAGCAGACGTGAGCACCAGTATCGATTCATTCGGAGCCAAGGGAACCCTCGAGGTCGGTGAGAACTCTTACGAGATCTTCCGCCTCTCGGCCGTCCCCGGCACCGAGAAATTGCCCTATTCCTTGAAGGTTCTCGCCGAGAACCTTCTCCGCACCGAAGACGGTGCCAACATCACCGCGGATCACATCCGCGCAATCGCGAGCTGGGATCCCTCAGCCGAGCCGAGCATCGAAATCCAGTTCACGCCTGCCCGCGTGATCATGCAGGACTTCACCGGCGTTCCTTGCATCGTCGACCTCGCCACCATGCGTGAGGCCGTCACCACCCTCGGCGGCGACCCGAACAAGGTCAACCCGCTCTCCCCCGCCGACATGGTCATCGACCACTCGGTCATCCTCGACGTCTTCGGCCAGGCCGACGCACTCGAGCGCAACGTCGACCTCGAATACGAGCGCAACGGCGAGCGTTACCAGTTCCTCCGTTGGGGCCAGGGCGCATTCGACGACTTCAAGGTCGTCCCCCCGGGAATGGGCATCGTTCACCAGGTCAACATCGAGTACCTGGCGCCCACCGTCATGTCCCGTAACGGACAGGCATACCCCGACACCTGTGTCGGCACCGACTCGCACACCACGATGGTCAACGGCCTCGGCGTGCTCGGCTGGGGCGTCGGCGGCATCGAGGCCGAGGCAGCAATGCTCGGCCAGCCCGTCTCCATGCTGATCCCCCGCGTTGTCGGCTTCAAGCTCTCCGGTGAGATCAAGCCCGGCGTCACCGCAACCGACGTCGTGCTCACCGCCACCGAGATGCTCCGTAAGCACGGCGTCGTCGGCAAGTTCGTCGAGTTCTACGGCAACGGTGTTGCCGAGGTTCCGCTCGCGAACCGCGCAACGCTGGGCAACATGAGCCCCGAATTCGGTTCCACCGCAGCGATCTTCCCGATCGACGCCGAGACCATCGAGTACCTGCGCCTCACCGGCCGCAGCGACGAGCAGCTCGCTCTCGTCGAGGCGTACGCCAAGGAACAGGGCCTGTGGCACAACCCCGACAAGGAACCCGTCTTCTCGGAGTACATCGAGCTGGATCTGGGAACCGTTGTTCCCTCGATCGCCGGCCCGAAGCGCCCGCAGGACCGAATCCTGTTGTCGGAGTCCAAGACTGCGTTCCGCAAGGACATCCACAACTACGTGGAAGAGAACTACCCGACCGAGCACACCCAGCTCGACGAGGCCGTCGAAGAGTCCTTCCCGGCTTCCGATCCCGCGGTTCTGTCGTTTGCCGACGACGGAGCGGTCGACGTTCTCTCTGCTGCCAACGGTGCAGAAGGCCGTCCGAGCAAGCCGGTCGTCGTCAAGTCCGACGCCGGTGAGTTCGTTCTCGACCACGGCGCCGTCGTTGTTGCAGGTATCACCTCCTGCACCAACACGTCCAACCCGTCGGTCATGCTCGGTGCTGCACTGCTCGCACGCAACGCCGTCGAAAAGGGCCTCGCCACCAAGCCGTGGGTCAAGACCAACATGGCTCCCGGTTCGCAGGTCGTCACCGATTACTACGAGAAGGCCGGCCTGTGGCCGTACCTCGAGAAGCTCGGTTACTACCTCGGCGGTTACGGCTGCACCACGTGCATCGGTAACACCGGACCCCTGCCCGAGGCAGTCTCGAAGGCCATCAACGACAACGACCTCTCGGTCACCGCGGTGCTCTCGGGTAACCGTAACTTCGAGGGACGTATCTCCCCCGACGTCAAGATGAACTACCTGGCTTCCCCGCCACTCGTGATTGCATACGGCCTCGCCGGAACCATGGACTTCGACTTCGAGACCGATTCGCTCGGTAACGACACCGACGGAAACCCCGTCTACCTCAAGGACATCTGGCCGTCCACGCAGGAAATCGAAGAGACGATCAAGTCCTCGATCGACCAGGACATGTTCCGCAAGTCGTACGCAACCATCTTTGCGGGCGACAGCCGCTGGCAGAACCTCGAAACCCCGAAGGGTGACACCTTCGAGTGGGACGTGAACTCCACCTACGTGCGGAAGCCACCTTACTTCGACGGCATGACGATGGATCCGGCTCCGGTCAAGGACATCAAGGGCGCTCGCGTCCTCGCACTGCTCGGCGACTCGGTCACCACCGACCACATCAGCCCGGCAGGTCCGATCAAGGTCGGTACCCCCGCTGCGCAGTACCTCGACTCCCACGGCGTCGAGCGTGCGGATTACAACTCGCTCGGCTCGCGTCGCGGTAACCACGAGGTCATGATTCGCGGAACGTTCGCGAACATCCGTCTGCGTAACCAGCTCCTCGACGACGTCTCCGGTGGTTACACCCGCGACTTCACGCAGGAAGGCGCACCGCAGGCATTCATCTACGACGCGTCGCAGAACTACCAGGCAGCCGGCATCCCGCTGGTCGTCCTGGGCGGCAAGGAGTACGGCTCCGGATCCTCGCGTGACTGGGCAGCCAAGGGCACCAGCCTGCTCGGCGTCAAGGCCGTCATCACCGAGTCGTTCGAGCGCATCCACCGCTCCAACCTCATCGGCATGGGCGTCGTCCCGCTGCAGTTCCCGGTCGGCGAGTCCGCAGGTTCGCTCAAGCTCGACGGCACCGAGACCTTCGACATCGAAGGCGTCGAGAAGCTCAACGAGGGCGTCACCCCGAAGACCATGAAGGTCACGGCGACGCGCGAGAACGGCGAGAAGGTCGTGTTCGCGCGAGACGAGGACAACAACGTGCCCAAGGTCAGTGAAGACCATCTCGCGGCACGGCGCAGTCAGATCCTTGACGGCGCCCGCCGCTGCTTTGCGGAATACGGCTACGACGGCGCCACAGTTCGCCGTCTCGAAGAAGTCACCGGTTTGTCCCGAGGAGCGATCTTTCATCACTTCAAGGACAAGGACGGCCTGTTCCTYGCTCTCGCAAGCGAGGATGCGAGCCGGATGGCAGATGTCGTCGCCGAAGAGGGCCTCGTCCAGGTCATGCGGGACATGCTCGCGCAGCCCGATCAATTCGATTGGCTGGGAACGCGACTGGAGATAGCGCGTCGACTGCGCAATGACGCCGACTTCCGCGAGAAGTGGTCACAGCGCTCCGTAGAACTGACGGAAGCGACCAGTGCGCGCCTCGCCAGACAGAAATCGGCCGGTCGGCTCCGTGACGACGTTCCCACCGAAATTCTGATCGGATACCTGGATCTGGTGATGGACGGCCTGGTCGCGAGAATCGCCTCCGGCCACGGCGTCGACAACCTGTCAGCGGTTCTCGATCTGGTCGAGGAATCGGTGCGGCGGCGAGATTGAGGGGCTTCGCCCCTGTGAGTGGTTGAGGAGTGCGGGGACTCCCTAACCACTCACAGGGGGTTAGGCGAGCTGGATCAGCTCGAGGTATTCCTGCGACCAGTGGTCCTCGTTGCCGTCGGGCAGGAGGATGACCCGCTCGGGGTTGAGTGCCTCGGCAGCGCCCGGATCGTGGGTGACCAGGACGACGGCACCGGTGTAGCTGCGGAGCGCGTCGAGCACCTGCTCGCGTGAGATCGGGTCCAGGTTGTTGGTGGGCTCGTCGAGAAGCAGAACGTTGGCAGCGGACGACACCAGACCGGCCAGAGCCAGACGCGTCTTTTCACCACCCGAGAGCGTTCCGGCCGGCTGTTCGAGCTGTGGGCCGGTGAACATGAAGGCACCGAGCAGAGAACGCAGCTCCTGCTCCCCTGTATCCGGCGCAGCGTGGCGGATGTTCTCCCACACGGACGCGTCGTCGTCGAGGGTGTCGTGCTCCTGAGCGAAGTAGCCGACCTTGAGTCCGTGACCGGCGATCAGCTCACCCGCGTCCGCCTTCTCCGCGCCCGCGAGGATGCGGAGCAGTGTGGTCTTACCTGCACCGTTGAGTCCGAGGATAACCACACGAGACCCACGATCGATCGCGAGATCGACACCGGTGAAGATCTCGAGCGAGCCGTACACCTTGGTGAGGTTCTTGCCCATGAGCGGAGTCTTGCCACAAGCGGCGGGCTCGGGGAAACGAATCCGCGCAACCTTGTCCGAGACACGTTCTGCATCGAGGTTCGCCATCAACTTGTCGGCTCGCTTGGCCATGTTCTGAGCCGCGACGGCCTTGGTTGCCTTTGCACCCATCTTCGCTGCCTGAATCCGCAGCGCACCGGCCTTCTTCTCGGCGTTCGCGCGCTCGCGGCGACGACGCTGCTCGTCCGTGGCACGAGCGTCGAGGTACTTCTTCCAGTTCATGTTGTAGACATCGGCCTCACCGCGGACGGCATCGAGGAACCACACACGGTTGACGACGTCGTTGAGCAGGTCGACGTCGTGACTGATGACCACCAGTCCGCCCTCGTGGTTCTGGAGGAATCCACGCAGCCAGGTGATGGAGTCGGCGTCGAGGTGGTTGGTGGGCTCGTCGAGCAACAGAGTGGTGTCCGAGCGGGCACCGCTGCCGTCGGAGGCGGCAAAGAGGATTCGCGCCAATTCGACACGACGACGCTGACCGCCGGACAGCGTGCTGAGCGGCTGCCCGAGAACGCGGTCTTCGAGGCCGAGGCTGCTGGTGATACGTGCAGCTTCGCTCTCGGCTTCGTATCCGCCGAGGGCCGAGAATCGATCCTCGAGCTGGCCGTACTTCTTGACCGCGCGGTCCTGAGATTCCTGATCGAGCACCTCGCCCATCAGGATCTGCTGCTTCTCCATCTCGCGGAGCATCGTGTCGAGGCCGCGGGCAGAGAGAACCCGGTCCTTGGCGAGGATGCTCAGGTCGCCCTCTTTGGGGTCCTGCGGGAGGTRTCCGAGTTCACCGGTGCGTACGACGCTTCCCGCATATGCCTCACCTTCACCGGCGAGGATGCGCAGAGTGGTCGTCTTTCCGGCACCGTTACGTCCGACGAGTCCGATCCGGTCGCCCGGCTGGATGCGCAGCGAAGGCCCGGGAGCTGTGAGAAGGGTGCGGACACCGGCACGAACTTCGAGGTCAGTGGCGGTAATCAAGCAAACTCCTCAGGAAAAACGACGAATACGGGTAAACAATGCCTGACTACAGACACAAGAACTATCGATTTTACCGTGACCTGACGGTCGTTCCGACCAGGAGCGTGTGAGTCCGCTAACGTTCGGGACATGACTAGCGAAAACAGCACTCGTCCTCGCGACCTCGAAGGCCGCGCCGCCATCGTCACCGGCGCAAGTCGCGGAATCGGCAAAGCTGTCGCCGCCGAACTCCTCGCTCGCGGCGCCGACGTCTTGATCACAGCCCGCAAGCCGGAGCCCCTCGAGGCCGCTGCATCCGAACTGTCCGATCTGGGGCACGGCGGCAAGGTCGTCGCATTCGCGGGCAACGCAGCCGATGCCGAGGCCCGATCCGGTGCCGTCGACCGCGCCGTCGCCGAGTTCGGTTCGCTCGACATTCTGGTCAACAACACCGGAATCAATCCCGTCTTCGGTTCGCTCATGGAGGCGGACCTCGACGCCGTGCGCAAGATCTTCGACGTGAACGTGGTTGCCGCCCTCGGTTACGTCCAACAAGCACATCGGGCGTGGATGGGCGAACACGGTGGAGCCGTCGTGAACCTGGCAAGTGTGGCCGGGATCCGATCGACGGGCGTCATCGCGGCGTACGGCGCGTCGAAGGCTGCGCTCATCCGGTTGACGGAAGAACTGGCCTGGCAACTGGGACCGAAGATTCGTGTCAATGCCGTAGCTCCCGGGATCGTCAAGACGCAGTTCGCGGCAGCACTGGTCGCTGCCGGCGAGGACAAGGCGTCGGCGGGCTACCCGATGAAGCGGCTCGGCACCCCCGAGGACGTTGCCGGCTTGGTCGGCTTCCTCGTCTCCGACGCGGCGGCATGGATCACCGGCGAAACGGTCCGGGTCGACGGCGGTCTGCTCGCAACGGGATCGATGTAGTGCGCCGATCATGAGCACACTCGACTCCTCCGCCGACGTGGTGATCGTGGGCGGAGGGCCGGCGGGGCGGGCACTCGCGACGCGCTGTATCGCCCGGCAACTCACTGTTGTCGTTGTCGATCCGCATCCTCATCGGGTGTGGACGCCGACGTACTCGGTGTGGGCAGACGAGCTGCCGTCGTGGCTGCCGGACGAGGTGATCGCGAGCCGAATCGAACGCCCGAGCGTGTGGACCAGCGGGCAGAAAACGCTTGATCGCATCTATTGCGTATTGAATACATCTTTACTGCAATCATTTCTCTCCCACACATCCATAAAGGTCAGAGGCTTACGCGCTCAAACACTGTCCACCACCACCGTCGTGTGCGTGGACGGATCGCAGCTGACGGGATCCGTCGTCGTCGACGCCCGAGGCACCGATCTGGCAGTGACAACCGCGCAGCAGACGGCCTTCGGAATGATCGTGGACCGAGCTCTGGCCGATCCGATTCTGGGCGGCAGCGAGGCCTGGTTCATGGACTGGCGAACAGACAACGGCACCTCCGACGCCGACACTCCGTCGTTTCTCTACGCGGTCCCGCTCGACGACGAGCGAGTCCTCCTCGAGGAGACCTGCCTCGTCGGCCGGCCGGCGTTGGGGTTGCGTGAACTCGAAACACGTCTGCGCACCCGACTTCACAATCGGGGCTGCGAAGTCCCCGACGACGCGCCGGTCGAGCGAGTCCGTTTTGCGGTCGAAGGCCCGAGGGACTCGTCCCCGGACGGTGTCCTCCGGTTCGGCGGGCGAGGCGGTCTGATGCATCCGGGAACCGGATACAGCGTTGCCTCCTCACTCGCCGAGGCCGACACTGTCGCGAAAGCAATCGCCGACGGTGAGGATCCGAACGCGGCACTCTGGCCTCGCTCGGCCAAGGCGGTATCCGCTCTCCGCCGCGTTGGTCTGAACGCACTTCTCACCCTCGACTCGGGCGAAGTCACCACATTCTTCGACAAGTTCTTCGATCTACCGGTCGAGGCTCAGCGGTCATACCTTTCCGATCGGCGGGACGCGGCCGCGACGGCGAAGGTGATGGCAACACTGTTCCGATCGTCACCGTGGCACGTCAGAAAGACGTTGATGCGCGCGCCGTTTTTCCGGTGACTAGATCCGCACCGACTACTGCGCTGCCATCGAGCTGGCGATCATCGGCCAGGAGTTGTGGAGGTCGTCCTGCCAGTAACCCCACGAGTGGGTTCCGGTCGGCTTGAAGTCGAAGGTCGCGGGGATGCCCAGTGCGTTCAGTCGGTCCGCCAATCCGTGTGTGCACCCGTTGACCGCGGATTCGATGATGCCGCCGACGATGATCTGATTCAGGAGTGCTCCGGGGTTTCCGTTCACATCGGGCGCCTGAAGGTTGTCGTGCGGACCTGGCAGCCCGGATCCGGTGGAGACGTACAGTTCGGTCCCCCGCAACTTCTCCGCGTTCACGACGGGATCGTTCTCGCGCCATCCCGGACCGTCGAACGGTCCCCACATGTTTGTCGGATCAGCGCCACCCCGCGCACCGACCACCAGTCGCACGTAGTCCTGACCCGGCTGGGTGGAAGTCTCCGCGCACCCRCTGTAGGCCCCGACACTCCGATACAGCCCTGGGGCTGAGATCGCGAGATTGAGTACCGAGGTCGCGGTCATCGAGATCGCCGCGATGGAGTTGACCCCGTTGGTACCGAACTGCGCATCGATGACTGGCGGCAGTTCGCGAGTGAGGAACGTCTGCCACTTGTTGCGTCCGAGTACGGGATCGTCCTTCTGCCAGTCGGTGTAGTAGCTGAACGCTCCTTCCAGCGGCGTCACGACGTTGACGTTCTTGTCGGCGAAGAAGTCCAGGACATCGGTCCGTCCTTCCCACGTCGCACTGTCCTCGCCACCACCGGCGCCGTTGAGCAGATACAACGTGGGCCGTGGGGCGCTCGTGTCGGCGGGGAGGATCACCTCGAGTGGAATGTCGCGGCCCATCGCATCGGAGTGGACGCTGATGGTTACGGTGCGTGCCGGATCTGCGTTCGCGGGCCAAGGCGCAAACAGCAGTGGAACCAGTGAAATTGCCAGCGCTGCTGCTACGCGTCGACGGTAGGTTCGGATACTCATCGGAGTATGCCCCCAGGTGTGCGAGTCGGATTCTCGGAGCGGATACCCGCTCGCCGCGCCTCGAACCGGCCCACCCGGACGCAACGGTTCGGGATCAACCGTGAGCGTTTGCCTCGCGCAATCGGCTGGGGGCGACCATCATGGGAGGCATGCGCTCGATTTGGAAAGGCTCGATAGCCTTCGGTCTGGTCAACGTTCCGGTCAAGGTGTACTCGGCGACCGAGGACCACGACATCCGATTTCACCAGGTCCATGCAAAAGACGGTGGCCGCATCAAGTACAACCGTGTGTGTTCCGAGTGCGGAAACACGGTTCAGTTCGCGGACATCGACAAGGCGTACGACTCGGAAGACGGATCGCGCGTCATCTTGAGCGACGAGGACTTCAACAAACTCCCGGCCGCGGAGAAGCACGAGATTCCGGTGCTGGAATTCGTGCCGAACGATCAGATCGATCCGATCTTGTTCGAGAAGAGTTACTTCCTCGAACCGGATTCGGCGTCGCCGAAGGCGTACGTCCTGCTTTCGACTGTGCTCACCGAGAGTGATCGAACGGCACTGGTGCATTTCACTCTGCGACAGAAGACGCGCCTGGCCGCGATGCGCGCTCGCGACGGCGTCCTCGTGATCCAGACGTTGCTGTGGCCCGACGAAGTTCGCGCAGCAGAGTTCCCTTCGCTCGACGACGTGGAGAAGCCGAAGGCCAAGGAACTGAAGATGGCGCAGACGCTCGTCGAGAGCATGGCGGGCGATTTCGATCCGACCGAGTTCACCGACGACTACCAGCTCCAACTGCGGCAGTTGCTCGACGAGATGATCGAGAACGGCGGCAAGAAGGTCATCCCCGCCGCCGAGGTCGACCAAGAGGGCACCGATGCAGAGGTGGTCGACCTCGTTGCCGCACTGCAGCGCAGTGTGGACGAAGCGAAGTCGAACGCCTCCAAGGCCGGCTCGTCGAAGTCGACGGCGCCGAGGAAGAAACGAGCCTGAGTCAGCCGCGCACGTCTTGGATCTCGATCAGAGCGTCCAACTCGGCGTCGACGTCCGGGGCCGCGTGACGACCGGTTCCGACCGCCAGGTTGATCACGGGCCCGATCGCCTCCAGACCTGCCTCGGTGAACATTTCGGCGTGTGACGTGGGCACCGGACGGTCGATGATCACCCCGGACACGAACGGTCGCCACGCCGACGCCGTTCGCAGCGGGTCGAAGGTGTCGGTCTGTGCCGAGAAGAACAGCAGATCGCCCACGAACTTGCCCGGGCGGTACCGGTGGGCAAGCTCCGCGCCTGCGGAGTATTCCTCGAACAGTCGCTCGATCCGATCGCTCGAGACCAAAGGGTGATCGCCGATGGCTTCATGCAAGAGCGCTTCGGCGTCCTCCGGTGTCAGATCACGCTCGTCGGCGTCCGGGACCGAGATCCCCAACCCGCCGATCAGTTCGGCGAGAGAAGGCTGCGCGCCCGCCATCGTCGGGTCTTCGAGAACGAAGCTGTCGAGCAGAATCAGGTCGGCGACGCTCTCACCCGCTGCTTGCAACTGCACCGCCGCCGCGTGAGCGATCAATCCCCCGATCGACCACCCCAGCAGGTGATACGGACCGTGCGGCTGAACTCCACGAATTTCGTCGACGTACCGCGCCGCGAAGTCCTCGATCAGCTCCGCCCGGAATTCGGGGTCCGTCAGAATCGGCGACTGCAGGCCGTAGAGCGGCCGGCTGGAATCGACGTACCGATCGAGTGCCCCGTAGCACCAGGCCAAACCGATGGCCGGATGGATGCAGAACAGTGGCTCGGCGCGGCCTTCCGGGCGTAGTGGCAGGACTACTGCAAGTGCGGAGGTATCCGCGTCACTTGTCACAACTGTTGCCTCGAGTTCGAAGAGTCTGCGCGCCAATGCCTCCGGTGTCGGGTCGGAGAATATCCACGCGACGGGGACGGCCATACTGGTGCGTTCCTTGATGGCAGCGACCAAACGCGTTGCCATGAGCGAGTTTCCGCCGAGTTCGAAGAAGCTCGAATCGGCGTACGTGTCTGCGTCGGCGAGATCGAGGACCTCCGCGAAAGCAGCGCAGATCGCAATCTCGTCGCTGCCTTCCGGACTGCGTCCACTCGGCGACTCCCAGAGGGGCGCAGGCAGAGCTGCGCGATCCAGCTTGCCCGCCGGTGTGGTCGGGACTGCACCGATCGTGACAAAAGCGGACGGGATCATGTGCGCAGGCAGGGATGTGCCTGCGTGGCGTCGTAGTGCGGTGACGTCGACGTCCCCGTGTGCCGGGACGACGTACGCGACGATCCGAGCGTCGACGCCGTCGCCGACGACCACGCTCACAGCCGAATGCACGGACGCCTCCGACGCCAGCACCGCGTCGATTTCACCGAGTTCGATCCGGAACCCTCGGACCTTGACCTGGTGGTCCGCGCGTCCGAGATAGACAAGCGACCGTGCGCGATCTTCACGCACAAGATCTCCGGTGCGGTACATCCGAGAGCCTTCGGGTCCGTGCGGGTCGGCGACGAACCGCGCTGCCGTGAGCGCGGGGTTGCCGAGGTACCCGCGGGCGAGACCGTCGCCGCACACGTAGAGCTCACCGACGACCCGTCCGGGGACCGAGTGCAGTCGGGAATCGAGAACCATCGCATCCACGCCTCGGATCGGACCGCCGATCGTCACGGTCTCCCCCGCGACGAGTGAATCGCTGATGGTGACTGCGACGGTGGCCTCGGTCGGGCCGTACGCGTTGAACATTCGGCGCCTCGGCGCCCACCGAGATACGAGGTCGGCGGTGCAGGCGTCGCCACCGACAACGACGGCCTCGAGATGGTCGAGACCGGCGGGATCGACAGTCGCCAGGGCGGCCGGAGTCACGAATGCATGGGTGATCGTCTGCTCGTCGAGCAGTTCGTGCAATTCGACACCGCCGAGAACCGTCGGAGGCGCAATCACCATCGTTGCGCCGGCGCCGAATGCCAGAAGGAGCTCGAGAACCGACGCGTCGAAGCTCGTCGAGGCGAAGCTCAGAGCGCGAGAGTGCGCGGTGACGCCGAAACGTTCCCGCTGTTCGTCGGCAAACGCGGCCAATCCCGCGTGAGTGACCAATACGCCCTTGGGTTTTCCGGTCGAGCCCGAGGTGTAGATCAGGTAGGCCGGGTTGTCGAACTCGAGTGGTGCGTCCGGCAGTGTCTCGGAATGGGCTGCCTCGATTTCGGTGGTGAATTCGACCGCGTCGAGCTCGATCCACGACGTGGCGCCCGGAAGGCCGGCCACATACTCACCCCTGGTGATACCGAGTACCGCCCCACTGTCGGTGAGCATGTGCTCGATCCGCTCGGCGGGGTACGCCGGGTCCACGGGAAGAAACACTCCGCCGGCTTTCGCTACGGCCCAGAGCGCGATCACATAGTCGGCCGACCTCGGAAGCGCGAGTGCCACAATCATTTCCGGCGCAATCCCGCGAGCGATCAACGCAAACGCCATCGCGTCGGAGCGTCGGTCGAGTTCGCCGTACGTGAGCGTGGCGGAAGCCGCGACGTCGACGATTGCCGGAGCATGCGGATCGGCCGCGCCGCGAAGCAGCAACTCCGGCAAGGTCAAGGCATCGCCGGCCGGACGTCCGGGCAACGCACGCAGGCCACGTCCCGCAAGATCCACGTCACCGACGACGGCGGAGGGCTGGGCAGTCAGTGTCTCGATGACCGTTTCCAGCATCACCGCAAACGACTCCGCCGTATCGGTGTCGAAGAGGTCCTTCGCGTAGGTGAGGGAGGCCTCGTAGCCGCCGCCTTCCTCCGCGGTCTGTTCGACAACGGTGAACTGCAGGTCGTACTTGGCGATGTCCGGTGTGATCTCGTGGGCACGAACGGCAAGTCCAGGCAGGTCCCACGTCGTCGGGTGGGCGCCGTGGAACGAGATCATCGTCTGGAACACCGGATGACGGTCGGTGGTCCGGGTCGGCGCCACAACGTCCACGACCTGCTCGAACGGAATGTCCGCGTGGGCGAAGGCGTCGAGATCGACGGAGCGGACAGTACGCAGAACGTCGACGAACGTCGACCCGGGATCGACCGTCGTGCGCAGTCCGACCGTGCCCACGAACATTCCCACGAGGTCGTCGAGAACTCGGTGTCCTCGCCCGGCGACCGGAGATCCGATCACGATGTCCGTGCTTCGACTCAGCCTGGACAGCAGCACGGCATAGGCAGCGTGCAACACCATGAACGGCGTCGCCGCATTCGAGCCGGCGACCGCCTCGACCGCGATCCGGGTGTGCGCCGGAAGCGAGACCGCGGTGTGGCCGCCGCTCAACGACTGGGTGAGCGGGCGCGCTCGATCGTTCGGAAGGTCGATCAGCTCAGGTGCTCCCCGCAACGTCTCCCGCCAGTACGACGCCTGTGCCCCGAGCACGCTCTCGGATTCGTTCACAGAGCCCAGCGCTTCCCGCTGCCAGATGGCGAAGTCCGCGTAGTGCACTTCGAGCGGGGTGAACTCGGGAGCGTGTCCCGAACTTCTCGCGACGTAGGCGGTGAGCACGTCCTTCATCAACGGCGCGATCGACCATCCGTCCGCCGCGATGTGGTGGATCACGATGACAAGCGTGTGGTGCTGCGGCGTCGACTCGAGCAGGAGCGCGCGAACGGGAGCTTGGGTCGTGATGTCGAATCCACGCGACGCGAATTCTCGGGCGAGCTCTGCCGGTTCACGGGTGTCCGCATTTGCGTACTCCAGCGAGGTGAATGCATCCTGGATCACCTGGTGTGGGCCGGTGTCGGAGTCGGGGAACACCGTGCGCAGGATTTCGTGCCTTTCGATCACGTCGAGGACCGCAGCTTCGAGGGCTGGGACGTCGAGTGCACCGTCGAGGGAGATCGCGGCAGGGACGTTGTACGCGGGTGAGCCGGGATCCATCTGGTTGAGGAACCAGATGCGGGCCTGCGCGTAGGACAGCGGAATTTGCTCGGGGCGGTCGACGGCGGTGATCGGTGGTAGCGCCTTCGCCCCGGCGGATGTGTCGAGCACGGTGGCAAGTTCCCGAATTTCGGGGTGCTCGAACAGCATTCGGACAGGTACCTGCCTGCCCAACGATTCGCCGAGTCGCTGGGCCAGTCTGGTGGCGAGCAGTGAGTTGCCGCCGAGTTCGAAGAAACTGTCCGACGCACTGATCTGTTCGATACCCAGCAGTTCCGCCACGACGCCGGCAACCTGGAGTTCGGTCGCGGTGGTCAGCGGCTCGACACTCCGCTCGGACGAACGCAGTGTCGGCGCCGGCAGCGCCGATCGGTCGAGTTTCCCGACGGGGGTCAGCGGAACGTGCTCGATCGGGGTGATCGCCGACGGCACCATGAAGGCGGGCAGTGAGCGGCGCGCATGGATCAGCAATTCGTCCATCTCGACCGCATCGGAGCCGAGCACGACGTACGACGCCAACATCGTCTCACCGGAAGCTGCGTCGATGCCCACGGTGACCGCGAACTCGACGCCGGGGTAATCGCTGAGGACGGAGTCGATCTCGCCCAGTTCGATGCGGAATCCGCGTACTTTCACTTGGTGATCAGAGCGTCCGACGTATTCGATCGTCTCGAGCGGCGTCCACCGAACCAGGTCACCGGTCCGGTACATGCGGGCGCCGGCCGGGCCGAACGGCGCTGCCACGAATCGCGTCGCCGTCAACGCGGGTTGGTCGAGGTAGCCGCGGGCAAGTCCGAGGCCGGCGATGTAGAGCTCACCGGTGACCCCGACGGGTACCGGCTGAGCCGAGCCGTCGAGAATTACCGCGGACACGCCCCGGACGGGCCCGCCGATGGTCACGGTCTCCCCCACCGTCAGGGCATCGCTGATGCACACCATGACCGTGGTTTCCGTCGGCCCGTAACCGTTGAACAACCGGCGACCCGGTGCCCACTTGCGGACCAGTTCGGGTGAACAGGCCTCGCCGCCGACAACGATCGACTGCAAGACGTCCAGCCCGGTGGGATCGACCGAGGCCAGCGCTGCCGGCGTGATGAACGCGTGGCTCACTTGCTGATCGGTGATCAGTTTTGCGAGGTCCTCGCCGCCGTACACATCGGGAGATGCGATCACCATCGTCGCGCCCTCACCGACAGCGAGCAGCAGTTCGAGGATGGATGCGTCGAAGCTCGGTGAGGAGAAGTGCAGCGTCCTCGACTGCGCCGAGATGCCGTAGCGCGCAGTCTGCTCGGCGGCCAATGCGCTCAGGCCACGGTGAGTGACGCTGACACCCTTGGGCTTTCCCGTCGATCCGGAGGTGTAGATGATGTAGGCGAGGTTGTCGATTCGGATCGGCGCGGCAGGAACCGGATGCCAGACACCGTCGCCGTGGATGTCGTCCATCGTCATCCACGGAACCGGACGGGGCAGTGATTCGACCACCGCTTCCGTTGTCACTCCGCGAGTGGCTCCGGAGTCGGTGAGCATGTGCAGAATGCGATCGGCTGGGTACCGCGGATCGACCGGAACGAACGCGGCGCCGGTCAAGGAAACGCCCCACAACGCGACGATCGAGTCGATCGAACGCGGAATCGCTATCGCCACAATGTCTTCGGCGCCGATACCTTCCGTGGTCAAACGGCGGGCAAGCGCCGATGCACGGGAGAAGAGATCTCGGTAGAGCACGGTGGTGTCACCAGATCGAAGGGCCACCGAATCGCCTGAACGGGTGGCGGTCCGCGTCAATATTTCGGCCAAGGTGCGCGAACTGGTCCACGCCGGACCTCGTACCGGCATCAGCGACGCCCGCTCGAGGGTGCTGAGGAATTCCATGTCGTCGATTGCGGTGTCCGGGTCTGCGGCGACGGCTCGGGCCACCGACTGCACACGTGCGGCGATCGTTTCCGCGGTGGAAATGTCGAAGAGCGCCTCGGCAAACCTGAGCGACCCGGTGATCTCCGCCTTCTCGGAATCGCCTGCCAGCAGGGTGAACTCGAGGTCGAACTTCGCGACGGACGGTTCGAGCGCTTGCGCCTCGAGATGCGCGTCGTGGACGGTTACCTGCGGCGAGACCACATTCTGGTGGTACGACAGCATGACCTGAAACAGCGGGTGTCGCGTAGTGGACCGGTCGAGATCGAGGGCGTCGACCAGCACCTCGAATGGCAACTCGGGGTGCGCGAAGGCGGCAAGGTCGCGTTCACGGACGACCTCGAGCAGGGAGGTGAACGACGCTCGGTGATCGACCGGTGTGCGAAGCGGTACCGAATTGACGAACATCCCGATCAGGGAATCCAGTTCGGGTCGGCCGCGGCCTGCCACCGGAGTGCCGACCACCACGTCGTCGGTAGCACCGAGACGCGCCAGAGCAACCGTCAAGATCGCGTGTACGACCATGAATTGCGTCGTGCCACTGCGCCTTGCCAAGGCGGCGAGCCGCTCCCCGGTCGCCGCGTCGATGACGATCGGCACCGATCCGACGGCGGTCGTGGTGACAGATCCGCGTGGGCGATCCACCGGTAGCAGTACCTCGTCCGGGGCACCAGCCATGGCAGCGGTCCAGAAGGTCAGCTCGCGGGCAACCAGAGACTCCTGGTCGTCGATCTGCCCGAGCGAGTCTTGCTGCCACACCGCGTAGTCGGCGTACTGCACGTCGAGCGGTATGAAAACCGGGGCGTCTCCGACGACGCGTGCGGAGTACGCCGCGACGAAATCTGTCGCGAAGGGAGTCAGGGACCAGCCGTCGAAGGCGATGTGGTGGATGACGACGACCAGTACGTGAGCGAAAGTGTCCTCGCGCACCAGCATGGCCCGAATCGGCAGATCCGAACCGAGATCGAACCCACGCGCCGCGAACTCCGTCGTCGCGGATTCGATACCTTCGGATCCGCAATAGCGCTCGACGGAGAACTGCACGTCGGAAATTGCTCGGATGACCTGGCTCGGGCCGTCGGCGCTGTCGACGTAGATCGTTCGAAGCACCTCATGGCGTGCAGTGACGTCCGCAAGCGCCTCCTCGAGTGCATCGCCGTGGATGTCTCCGGTGATCCGGATCGCGAACGGAATGTTGTAGACCGCGGACTGCGGGTCGAAGCGATTGACGAACCACAGGCGCTGTTGCGCAGCGGAGAGCGGTAGTCGGTCCGGGCGAGCACCGGCGCTCAGAGCAGGTCGATCGTCTGATTCTTCGGCGCTCGCCGCCAGACGTGCAGCGAGCGCTTCGACGGTCGGCGCTTCGAAGATCGAGCGCACGTCCACAGCGAGTCCCGTCGCTGCGCTCAACCGCGCGGACACCTGCGTCGCGACGAGTGAGTTGCCACCGAGATCGAAGAAGCTGTCTCCGGCCCGGACATCGGGTACGTCGAGCAGTGAAGCGAACACGTCGGCGACGGTGCGTTCGAGCCCGGCCTCGGGTTCACGACCCGTACCGAGGACTTCGCGCGGTATCGGCGTCGGCAAGGCTCTCCGATCGAGTTTGCCGACCGGAGTCAACGGAATCGCGTCGATCGGGGTGATCGACGACGGAATCATGTACCGCGGCAGCGTGTCGGCGAGTGCCGCAAAGAGCGACTCGATATCAGCGTCGCCGCTGAGCAACACGTACGACGCCAGAGTGGTGCCTGCGGCGGATTCGACGGGAATCGTCGTGGCGAAGTGAACGAGAGGGGAATCCATCAGAGCAGCGTCGATCTCGCCGAGTTCGATGCGGAACCCGCGGATCTTGAGCTGATGATCGCTGCGGCCCACGTAGCGAAGGGTCAGGTCCTTGGTCCAGCGGACCAGGTCACCGGTTCGGTACATCCGCGCACCGGACGTCGAGTACGGATGCGCGACAAAACGATCCGACGTCAGCGCGGGACGAAGGTGGTAACCGCGTGCAAGCCCCGGCCCACCGATGTACAGCTCGCCGACGCCGCCGATCGGGACCGGTTGCAGCCGAGCGTCGAGCACCACGGCGTCGATTCCGCGGATGGGACCGCCGATGGTGATCGGATCGCCCGGTGAGAGTGGGTCACTGATGGCAACCATGACAGTGGTTTCGGTCGGACCGTATCCGTTGTGCAGTCTGCGCCCGTTGCCCCAGCTCGAGACCAATTCCGGGGTGCACACGTCGCCGCCGACGACTACGCATTCCAGTGCCGTCACGCCCGCCGGATCGACGGTCGCCAGAGCAGCCGGAGTGATGAAGGCATGAGTGACCTCGCGGCTTCGGAGGAACTCGCTCAACGCCTCCCCTCCGTAGATGTCGGGAGGGGCGATCACCATCGTCGCGCCGGTCGAACCGGCGAGCAGTAGCTCGAGTACGGCGCCGTCGAAGCTCGGTGACGCAAAATGCAGAGTCCGCGACCCGGCGGTGATCCGGTACCGATCCTGTTGTTCGCGAGCAAGATTGGCCAAACCTGCGTGAGTGACGACGGTGCCCTTCGGCACTCCGGTCGAGCCGGAGGTGTAGATGRCGTACGCAGCCGACGCCGCAGTGATCGACGCTGTTCTGTCAGCGTCGTCGATGGCAGCGTCGGAGTAGGCGGCACATTCTGCAACCGTGTCCGCGTCGCCGAGGTCGATCCAGACTGCGACGTTCCCGCCGGTTGCCGGACCGGCCGCAACCTCGGCGGACCGAATTCCGATCCGCACACCCGAATCCTCGAGCATGTGCGCAACTCGATCTGCGGGATAACGGGGATCGACCGGGACGAAAACGCCGCCGGCTTTGGTGACCGACCAGACTGCGAGCACGGAGTCGACCGATCGGGCGACGGCCAGTGCGACCGGTGTCTCGGGGCCGACGCCCAGGTCCATGAGGTATCGGGCGATCCGATTCGATCGACGCTCCAGCTCCCCGTACGAGAGTGAGCGCTCGGAGTCTTCGAGGGCGATCGCGTCGGGATACGTCCTCGCGGTATCCCCGAGGATCTGCGCCAGCGTCGATTCGCCCACCGAAGCCACGCCGCGCCGCGGCAATATCGCGGCACTCTCCCGGGATCCGAGTACACGAAGGTCACCAACCGGTGCAGTCGGTCCCGACACTGCCGATTCCACGAGGGTCACGAAGTTTCGCGCCAAGGCTTCGACGGTCGCGTTGTCGAACAGGTCGGTGGAATAGGTGAACGTGGCATCGATTCCAGCTGCGGTCCCGGACTCGTGACGTTCGGTGACGGTGAGCTCGAGGTCGAACTTGGTCAGCCCCGTCTCGACTGCCCGCGCCGTCATCGACACCCCGGCCAGTTCGGCTGTGTGAGCGGTGGTTATCCGAGAGGTGATGGCAGCTTGAAAGACCGGATGGTGCGCAGGCGAGCGGTCCAGTTCGAGCGCGTCCACGACGACGTCGAAAGGCACGTCCGCATTGTCGAAGGCATCCACGTCGACGGCCCTGACCTGCGACAGGTGTGCGGCGAACGTCGCGTCCCGATCGACGACGGTCCGCAAGGCCAGAGTGTTGACGAACATGCCGACGAGCAGATCGAGAGATCTGTCCCCTCGTCCTGCCACCGGTGTTCCGATGACGATGTCGTCCGTGCCGCTGTACCTGGCCAGAAGCAGGGCGAAGCACGCATGCAGGGCGATGAACGGCGTGGCGTCGTGATCGCCGGCAAGTACAACGAGCTTCTGATGAGTGGAAGCGCCAATTCTGATGTCGACTCCGGCCCCGCGCATGGTCGGGTCGAGTGGGCGCGGACGGTCCGTCGGCAGGTGGAGTTGCTCGGGCGCTCCCGCCAGCTGCTGCTTCCAGAACGCGATCTGTGAGTGGGCAAGCGAATCGGTGGATGCCGCGTCGCCGAGGTGTTCTCGGTGCCAGAGCGTGTAGTCGGCGTACTGCACCGGAAGGGGCGCCCACTGCGGGCTGTTGCCGCCGACGCGGGCGGCGTAAGCGCCGGTGAGATCAGCAGCCAACGGCGCGAGCGACCAGCCGTCGGCCACCATGTGGTGCAGAACTACGACGAGGACTGCTTGCTCGTCATCGCCGTCCTTGCCATCGCCTTCCTCATCGTCGGCGACAGTGATCAGCAGGTAGCGGACCGGGCGTTCGCGGACCAGATCGAAACCCGCCGAGGAGAATTCGAAGATCACACTTTCGAGATTCTCGCGTTCCACTTCGATCGACTCGAGCCCCGCGATACCCTCGCCCAGGCCCAGAACCTTCTGCGTTGCGTTGTCCCCGATTTGAGGAAACACGGTGCGTAGTGACTCGTGACGTGTCACGACGTCCACGATCGCGGCGCTCAGTGCGTCGGGATCGACGTCGCCGCGCAACGACACCGCCAACGGAATGTTGTATGCACCTGATTCCGGTGCGACGCGGTTCAGGAACCACAGTCGCTGCTGCGCGGGAGCGAGAGGTAGTACCGCCGGCCGGGCCACGACCTGGATACCGTCAGCGTCCGGGGTCTGGGCGGCACGCTCGATCGTCGCCGCGATCCCGGACACCGTGGGATGGTTGAAGAGCGCACGCAGTGGCATACGAACTCCGGTGGCTTCGGTCAAGCGCGCCACAGCCGTCGTCGCTACCAGCGAGTTTCCGCCCAAATGAAAGAAATTATCGTCGAGCCCGAGCGGTCCGCTACCCAGGATGTCAGCCAGAACCGCGGCTACCTTGCCCTCGGTCGGGGTCGTCGGGGGCCGGAAGACCCTGGTGGAGGCGAGGATCGGCGACGGCAGCGCACGCCGGTCGAGTTTTCCGTTGGTGGTCAACGGAATCGAATCGATGACCATGAAGGCATCGGGAACCATGTAGGTCGGGAGGGCTTCGGCGGCGTGCGCGCGAAGGGCTTCGGCGTCCACGGCGTCCGAAGCGGTCACATAGGTCACGAGAGCGCCGCCGGCCGGCGTCGGAGCCACGACGGTCACGGCGTCGTCGATTCCCGGCGCGCCGAGGATGACGGAGTCGATTTCGCCGAGTTCGATCCGGAATCCGCGGATCTTGACCTGCGCGTCGCCGCGTCCGAGGTACTCGAGTTGTCCAGGCGCAATCCATCGTGCGCGGTCACCGGACCGGTACAACCGTCGTCCGCCGGCATTGAACGGATCGGCAACGAACCGGCCCGCGGTGAGGTCTGGTCGGCCCAGATAGCCACGGGCGAGTTGACCGCCGGCGACATAGATCTCCCCCGCAATCCCCACCGGGACCGGGGAGAGATGCTCGTCGAGCAGGTACACACGAAGTCCGTCGATCGCGTCACCGATCCGGCTGCCGGTAACCGCACTCGCGCTCGCCCGGTCGATTTCGAGATGGGTGACATGCACCGTCGTCTCGGTGATGCCGTACATGTTGACGAGTGCGGGCCCGGATTCCGTGTGATCGTCGTAGCCCGCGTGATTGTCATACCAGCGCCCGAGGCGACGAAGATCCAAGGCTTCGCCACCGAAGATCACGTACCGGAGCCGGGTCGCCGAATCGGCCCGAAGGTCGGCTTCGATGTACTGGTAGAAGGCCGAGGGCGTCTGATTGAGCACGGTGACGCCTTCTGCGGCGACGAGCGCGCGGAAGGCATCGGGGTCGCGTGAGACTTCGTGATCGACCAGAACCAGCGTTCCACCGTGGAGCAGCGCGCCCCACATTTCCCACACCGAGAAGTCGAAGGCGAACGAGTGGAACATCGTCCACACGTCGTTGCCGTCGAATCCGAATTCGACCTGCGTGTTCTCGAACAATCGCACCACGGTGGCGTGAGTAACCGAGACGCCCTTGGGTCGGCCCGTCGACCCCGAGGTGTAGATCACGTATGCCAGATTGTCGACTCCGTGCCCGCGCGGGCACTCATCGGTTTCCAGACCCTCACCGGAGTACTCGTCGGAGTCGACCCCGACGACCACCACGTCAGAGTTCGGGAAGGCGGAGTTCGGGAAAGTGGAATCGGAGATGACGCACACCGGTTGCGCATCCTCGACCACGTATGCCAAACGCTCGGCGGGGTGCGCACGATCGAGTGGGAGGTATCCGCCGCCGGCCTTCACTACCGCGACAGCGGCAACGATCATGTCCACGGATTTCGGCAGCATGATTCCGACCAACGACTCGGATTGCACGCCATGCTCGACGAGCTTGCGCGCCAACTGATTCGATCGTCGATCGAGTTCGCGGTACGACACGCGCTCGCTACCTGCGACAACGGCGATCGCTTCCGGGGTCGCCCGAATGTGATCGGAAAGGATGTCGGAGAGCGTTCGGACCGGGGTAATCGGGAGAACGGGCGGCACCAGCGCCTGGCGCGCGTCCGGGCGGAGCAGATCCACTGAGCCGAGCGCCGAGTGCGGAGCACCGACCATCGCGGTCAAGATTCGTAGATACCGGTCGGCGAGGTCCTCGGCTTGCTCCTTCGTGCCGAGCCAATCCAGAACACCGGAGATCGGCTGATCGAAATCGGCATGCTCACCAGTCGGAATCGCCAGGGAGACAAACAGTTCGGGCACGGTGGCCAGATCCGATCCGATAGGCGCACCGACCATGAGCCCCGGAAATCTCGGGTGAGCATCCAGCGGCTCCTCGAAGCAGACCATCGCCCGGAACAACGGGCCYGTCTCCACCCAGCGGCCGTCACCGAGTGCGGCGGTCACCGAAGACAGAAGAATGTCTGCGTGTTCGAAAGCTTCGATTGCGACGGTGTCCACCGCACCGACCAGGTCGTTGAGCGTCATGGTGTTCGACACCGTCGAGCGAAGCACCAACTGGTTGGCGAACATCGAGACGAAATCGTCCGGGTTCGAGGCGCCGTACCCGCGGACCGAGACGCCGATCGACACCTCGTCAGCCGAACCGACGCGGCGCAGCAGTCCGGCCATCGCAGACTGGAACAGCACGAACAGACTCGTGTTCATCGTCGTCGCCATCGTCTCGAGGCGGCGGCAGAGGTCGGCCTCGATCTCGAGGGGCGTGGACGTCCGACCGGATCCGGCGACGACCGGCAAACCCAGATCCTCGGCGGGGTTCGACAATGTCGAAGACCAGTACTCGACGTTGCGGGCGTGTTGAACTTCGACGATCCACTTCCCCGCGGCGTCCGGGTCGATGTCCATCAATCGAGTTCCCGATTCCGCAGCGCAGAACAATTCGAGGAATTCGAGGAAACGTCGGTGGTGACGCGTGATGTCCTCGTTGGTGTAGAGGTCTGGGTTCGCGGCGAAGTCGATCTGGATCTCTTCGGCTGCGGAAGTCTGATAGACGTTGACCGAGAGGTCTTCGATCGGCCCGGTCGAGATCACGTTCAGTTCGCCGTGCGCGTCCCCGAGAGTGATTCCCGAGTGGAACAGCATGAGGTTGATCAACGGCCCGTGGAAGCCGCGTCCGTCGGCGATGCTGTGATCACCGGCGTTGAGGTCGCGTCGTAGGTCCTCGTGGCGGTACTTCTGATGACGCAGTGCGCCGGTGAGTTCGATCTTCACCTCGTGCAGCAAGTCTCCCACCGCGAAGTGCGGATCGACACTCGCACGTATCGGGACGACGTTCGACATCATTCCGCCGGACCGGCGAGCAGCTTTCGTCGTCCGCCCCGAGACCGGCAGGCTGAGGACCACGTCGCGGGTCCCGGTGGCCCGGGCGAGGTAAGCCGCCAGTGCACCGATCACCACTGACGACGTAGTCACGTCGTGAGCGACGGCAAGCCGTTCGAGGGAGCTTCGCAGTTCCGTAGGTACCGTCGCCGACCGAAGGCGTGACCACGCCTGCGACGGAGCAGTCGAGGACGCGAGCGAGGTTCCGCCCGGCTTGTCGGCCATCTTGGTGTTCCAGTAGTCGCGATCGCGCTCCCACCGGGAAGAGCCCAGATAGTCGGCCTCTGCCTTCACCAACGATTGGAGGGGGGCAGTTACCGCTGGGGGAACTGGCAGATCCCGCACCGCGGCGGTGTAGATCTCGGCTGTGCGGTTCATCATCGACATCGCGCCGAAACCGTCGAGCGCCACATGATGAATACGGCTGTACCAGTAATAATGGTCGTCGCGAAGCACAAGGACTGCCAGCCTGACCAGGCGATCGGTGAACGGATCGATGGCAGCAGTGTGCTCTTTGCGCATCCATTCTCGCGCCGCCGATTCCGGATCGGATTCGGCGCGCAGGTCGACCACGTCGAGGGAGTCGTCCATGTCGAGATCGAGCCACTGACGCGCAACCCCGTCCACCTCGACCAGGCGCAGGTATCCGGAGCCGATCTCACGGCCGGTCTGTTTACTGGCAGCGGTCAGCAGCTCGATGTCGAGCGGGCCGTCCACGTCGACGTACTGAGCGATGCTGACGGGAATCTCGGGTCGAAGCTGTTGTGCGACAAGCAGGGAAAGTTGCGCGGCAGAAAGAGGGAAGGTGAGTTCGTCGTCCGGACGAGCTGCGGAAACGATTCCTCGGTCGGGACTGCCATCCACACGAATCTCCCTCTTACAACTTGATCATGATGCAAACAGGTATATGCGTCCGCTGGACGCTTCGAACTGATCGGGGCACTTCGAAATGAGACGAATACATTGGAAAGCTCGGGTGGAAACTGGCAAATCGCCCGCCGGAGATCACATCGTGACAATCAGCTGCGATGTTACCGATCAGTCAGCTTCCAGCAAATATTCATCAAACAACCATTTGGGACTATTGTCCTGAATATCATGGCTAAAACGGCCCTATATAACAAACCGAAGCGCCGGTACCCGACGAACGGGCACCGACGCTCCGGTGAAATGTATTCAGTTGATCGTGCCGAGGTTGCTTGTCAGACCGTGAAGCCGAGTGCGCGCAGTTGCTCGCGTCCGTCTTCGGTGATCTTGTCCGGTCCCCACGGCGGCAACCACACCCAGTTGATCTTCATATCGGTACACAGATCGCTACGCACAAGTGCGCCGCGCGCCTGGTCCTCGATCACGTCGGTCAACGGGCACGCCGCCGACGTCAAAGTCATGTCGATCGTGACGACACCGTCGTCTTCGAAGAGTCCGTAGACCAAGCCGAGATCGACGACGTTGATTCCCAGTTCGGGGTCGACGACGTCGCGCATCGCTTCTTCGAGTTCGTCGAGTCGCTCAGGCGACGGGACAGTGCCACTGCCCTGTGCGCCACCGAATTCCGCAGTGGAATCGGGATTCGGATTCACCGGAGCGCCGACCTCGGCGTCCTGCACTGGTTGTGTCTCGGTCATGATCCCTGTCCTTCAGTCGTGTCGACCAATTCACTGCTGCTGTCCGCCGTCGTCACAGCACTGCCGTCGACAATCTGGACTACAGCATCCTTGAATGCCATCCATCCGAGCAAGGCGCACTTCACGCGTGCCGGGTACTTCGAGACACCGACGAACGCGATGCCGTCGCCGAGAACGTCCTCGTCCCCCTCGACGGTGCCCCGACTGCTCACCATCTCGTTGAACGCCGTCACCGTCTTCAGTGCGTCGGTGACCTGCATCCCGATGACGAGGTCGTTCAGCACCGACGTCGACGCCTGGCTGATCGAACAACCCTGACCGTCGTACGAGACGTCGGAGACCGTTCCGTCCTCGGAGATCTGGACGCGCAACGTCACCTCGTCGCCACACGTCGGGTTGACGTGGTGCACCTCGGCGCCGAACGGCTCGCGGAGTCCGCGGCCGTGCGGATGTTTGTAGTGATCGAGGATCACTTCCTGATACATCTGCTCCATGCGCATGATTCAGTTCAACTCCCCTGCGACACCGAAAAATTCCTGCGCACGCTTGATCGCTGCAACGAGAACATCGATTTCCGCGGTGGTGTTGTAGAGCGCAAACGACGCACGGGCCGTCGCAGCGACACCGAACTTACGATGCAGCGGCCACGCGCAATGGTGTCCGACGCGGATCGCGACGCCCTCGTCGTCGAGGATCTGTCCGAGGTCGTGGGCGTGAATACCGTCCACGACAAAGGAAATCGCTCCGCCGCGGTTCTCGGACGTCTGTGGTCCGATGATGCGCAGACCTTCGATCGMCGACAACTTTTCGAGAGCAGCCTCCACCAACACGTGCTCGTGCGCAGCGACGGCGTCCATCCCGAAGGTGTTCAGGTAATCCACGGCAGCGCCCAGTCCGACCACCTGTGAGGTCATCGGTACGCCGGCTTCGAAACGCTGAGGCGGCGGCGCGTAGGTGCTGACCTCCATGGTGACCGTCTCGATCATCGACCCGCCGGTGATGAACGGAGGCATCGCTGCCAGCAGTTCACGACGGCCGTAGAGAACTCCGACCCCCGAAGGGCCGAGCATCTTGTGGCCCGAGAACGCCGCGTAGTCCACTCCCAGTTCGTGGAAGTCGACGGCCATGTGAGGCACCGACTGGCACGCGTCGAGCACGACGAGTGCACCGACGGCGCGTGCTCGTCGCACCAATTCCTCGACGGGCGCGATCGCGCCGGTCACGTTGGACTGGTGGGTGAACGAAACGACCTTCACCGCGTCTGTCAGCTCCAGCGAATCGAGATCGATCCGGCCGTCGTCGGTGACGCCGTACCACTTGAGCGTCGCACCGGTTCGGCGCGCAAGTTCCTGCCAGGGAACGAGGTTGGCGTGGTGTTCGAGTTCGGTGATGACGATTTCGTCGCCAGGACCGACATGGCGGTCGAAGCGATCGTCACCGAGAACGTAGGTCACCAGATTGAGAGCCTCGGTGGCGTTCTTGGTGAACACCAACTCGTCCGAATCCGCGCCCACGAAAGAAGCGATGGTGGCGCGAGCATTCTCGTACGCGTCCGTCGCCTCTTCTGCGAGCTGATGAGCACCCCGGTGTACTGCCGCGTTACACGTGGTCAGGAAGTCCCGTTCGGCATCGAGAACCTGGACCGGACGCTGCGAGGTAGCGCCGGAATCCAAGTACACCAAAGGTTTTCCGTCGCGCACGGTTCGCGCCAGGATCGGGAAGTCGGCCCGAACCGCTGTGACGTCGAGCTCGCGCACCGAGGTGGTCATCGTGATTACGCTCCCTGGGTAGCTGCGGTGTCCGCGGTGAAACGAACGTAGCCGTTGGTCTCGAGCTCGTCGGCCAGCTCCGGTCCACCGGACTCGACGATGCGGCCACCGACGAACACGTGAACGAAGTCGGGGTTGATGTAGCGCAGAATGCGCGTGTAGTGCGTGATCAGCAGAACGCCGCCGTTCTCGCGCTCCTTGTAGCGGTTGACGCCTTCGGAGACGGTGCGCAGAGCGTCGACGTCGAGGCCGGAGTCGGTCTCGTCGAGGATCGCGATCTTCGGCTTGAGCATGCCCAACTGCAGGATCTCGTGGCGCTTCTTCTCGCCACCGGAGAAGCCTTCGTTGACCGAGCGCTCGATGAACGAGGGATCGATCTCGAGCTCGCTGAGGGCTTCCTTGACTTCCTTGACCCAGTGGCGCAGCTTGGGAGCCTCGCCTCGCACGGCCGTGGCGGCGGTGCGCAGGAAGTTGGACATGGAAACGCCGGGAACCTCGACGGGGTACTGCATCGCCAGGAAGAGCCCGGCACGTGCACGCTCGTCGACGCTCATTGCTAGGACGTCTTCACCGTTGAGGGTGATGGAGCCGGACGTGACCTGGTACTTGGGGTGACCGGCGATGGCGTACGACAGAGTCGACTTGCCGGAGCCGTTGGGGCCCATGATCGCGTGGGTCTCGCCGGAGCGGACCGTCAGGTCGACGCCCTTGAGGATCTGGATGGGCTCGGCGTTGGCATCGGAGTTGGCGACCTCGACGTGCAGGTCACGAACCTCGAGGACCGAGGTGGTGGTGTTGTCACTGGTAGACATGAAATTCCTTCAAGATGAGGCGGGCGAGCGTAGCGACGGGGTGGTGTCGCAGGCGGGGCGGTCAGGAGCCGACGGCTGCGAGTTCGGCTTCGACTGCGGCTTCGAGGCGATCGCGCACCTCGGGAACAGCGATCTTGTTGATGATTTCGTGGAAGAACCCACGTACGACCAGACGACGAGCCTGATCCTCCGGGATACCACGAGCACGCAGGTAGAACAGCTGCTCGTCGTCGAAACGTCCCGTTGCACTTGCGTGGCCGGCACCGACGATCTCACCGGTCTCGATTTCGAGGTTCGGAACCGAGTCGGCGCGGGCGCCGTCGGTCAGCACCAGGTTGCGGTTGAGCTCGAACGTGTCGGTGCCCTCCGCTGCGGCGCGGATGAGAACATCGCCGATCCACACGGTGTGCGCGTCGGGCTTGCCGGATCCGGGATCGCCCTGAAGCGCACCCTTGTAGACCACGTTGGACTTGCAGTTGGGCTGCGAATGATCCACCAGCAGACGCTGTTCCAGATGCTGGCCGGCGTCGGCGAAGTACAGGCCGAGCAGTTCGGCGTCGCCGCCCGGTCCGTCGTACTTGACGGTGGCGGACAGGCGAACCAGGTCGCCGCCCAGGCTGATCGAGGTGTATCGAAGCACCGCGTCGCGATTCAGGCGAGCGTGGTGTGACGTCACGTGAACTGCGTCGTCCGCCCAGTCCTGGATGGCCACCACGGTCAGCTGCGAACTGTCACCGAGAACGAATTCGATGTTCTCCGCGAAGGTTCCGCTGCCGCGCTGGTCGATCACGAACGTCGCCTTGGCGAACTGTGCCAGGTGAATCTGGGTGTGCCCGTAGGCGACGTTGTCGACTCCGGGGCCGGTCATGGTGACCACGACTGGCTTCTCGACCTCGACCTCGGCGCCCACCGAGATGACCGTTGCAGTCTCGAAGCTCGAATACGCCTGCGCTGCAATGCGATCAGCGGGAACGCCGGCTTTGCCCAGACGCGCGTCGTCACGGCCGACGGTCTCGACGGTGATGTCGCTTCCCCCGTCGACCTCGACGGTGACCTGTCCGTTGGCGACGGCGCTGCCGTCATGCAGTCCCCGGAGACGACGCAGCGGGGTGAACCGCCAGATCTCGTCACGTCCGCCGGGAACCTCGAATGCATTGACGTCGAACGAGGAGAACTGCTCGCCCTTGTTCGTGATAGGTGAGCCTGTGGCTGCACCCTTTACAGGAGCGGTCGGGTTCTCCCCGGCAACAGCTCCGATGACTCCGGTCTCTGGCGTGGTCACTAACCCACAGCCCCTTCCATCTGAAGTTCGATAAGGCGGTTGAGCTCGAGCGCGTACTCCATCGGGAGTTCCTTCGCGATGGGCTCGACGAATCCACGCACGATGGTGGCCATCGCCTCGTCCTCGGTCAGTCCGCGGCTCATCAGGTAGAAGAGCTGATCGTCACTGACCTTGGAGACGGTGGCCTCGTGACCCATGGTGACGTCGTCCTCGCGGATGTCGACGTACGGGTAGGTGTCGCTTCGGCTGATCTGGTCGACCAGCAGAGCGTCACACTTGACGGTCGACTTGGAGCCGTGGGCACCCTTGTTGACCTGCACCAGACCGCGGTACGACGCACGTCCACCACCACGGGCGACAGACTTGCTGATGATGGTCGAGGACGTGTGCGGCGCGAGGTGGAGCATCTTGGCGCCGGTGTCCTGGTGCTGGCCCTCGCCGGAGAACGCAACGGAGAGAACCTCACCGCGGGCGTACTCGCCCATCAGCCACACGGCCGGGTACTTCATGGTGACCTTGGAGCCGATGTTGCCGTCGACCCACTCCATGGATCCGCCTGCCTCGACCTTGGTGCGCTTGGTCACCAGGTTGTAGACGTTGTTGGACCAGTTCTGGATGGTCGTGTAGCGGCAGTGGCCGCCCTTCTTCACGATGATCTCGACGACGGCCGAGTGCAGTGAATCGGACTTGTAGATCGGCGCGGTGCAACCCTCGACGTAGTGCACGGAGGCATCTTCGTCGACGATGATCAGGGTGCGCTCGAACTGACCCATGTTCTCGGTGTTGATGCGGAAGTACGCCTGCAACGGGATGTCCACGTGGACTCCCGGCGGAACGTAGATGAACGAGCCACCGGACCACACGGCGGTGTTCAGCGCGGAGAACTTGTTGTCGCCGGCCGGGATGACCGATCCGAAGTACTCCTTGAACAGCTCCGGGTGCTGCTTGAGACCGGTGTCCGTGTCGAGGAAGATGACGCCCTGCTCCTCGAGGTCCTCACGGATCGAGTGGTAGACGACCTCGGACTCGTACTGAGCTGCGACGCCGGCAACGAGGCGCTGCTTCTCCGCCTCGGGGATGCCGAGCTTGTCGTACGTGTTCTTGATGTCCTCGGGCAGGTCTTCCCACGACTCGGCCTGCTTCTCGCTGGACCGGACGAAGTACTTGATGTTGTCGAAGTGAATACCTTCGAGGTCGCTGCCCCAGTTCGGCATCGGCTTCTTGTCGAAGGTGCGCAGCGCCTTGAGGCGGATGTCGAGCATCCACTCGGGCTCGCTCTTCTTGGCGGAGATGTCCCGCACGACAGCCTCGGACAACCCGCGCTGCGCGCTGGCTCCGGCTTCGTCGGAATCGGACCAGCCGTAGCCGTAATGACCGAGGGACGCGATGGTCTCTTCCTGCGTGAGCGGCTCGGTGCCTGCTGCCGCAGTGGTAGTCGCCTGGTCTGATGTGACGGTCATGCGAGCTCCTTCCGGAGTCTTGTTTCTTGACGGCTGCTCGGGTTCAGCGAGGGCTGGTCGCTGTGGTCGAGCAGTTCTGACTTTGAAGAACTAGCTGAAAAATCTCTATTCGAGCGCTGCACGGTGGCAACGCTCGGTAGAACACTGTGGTCCGGTCATCTACTCCCGGTGGACACGAGGGGCACGTGCGTCGTGCAGGCGCAGTCACCGTTGGCGATGGTCGCCAGACGCTGGACATGAGTCCCGAGCAATTGCCGGAATGCTTGCTGCTCTGCCTCGCACAGTTCCGGAAACTCTTCTGCCACATGGGAAACCGGGCAATGGTGTTGGCAGATCTGCACGCCGTTGCCGACCGGCCGGGTCGACGCTGCGAACCCCACCGCGTTGAAGGCTTCGGCGATTGCGTCCGCTGTCGCCTCGACGTTGTCGACATCTGTCGGATCAGCCGGTTCGACGTCTCCGACGATCGCCTGGACCCGACGCTTGGCGAACTCCTCGATTGCCGCGTCTCCGCCGATTTCACGGAGTTGCCGCATCGCGGCTCCCGCCAGATCGTCGTAGGTGTGGCCGAGGCGGCCGCGACCGGTCGCGGTGATCTGGAACTGCTTGGCGGGACGACCTCGTCCGCGCTGACGCAGCGACGACGCCGAAGCGGTACGGGCTTCGCCCGACTCGATCAACGCATCCAAGTGACGTCGGACACCTGCGGCACTCAAACCGAGGCGTGTGCCGATTTCGGAGGCGGTAATGGGGCCTTCTTCGAGTAGCAGCTTGACCACTGCCGCCCGCGTCTGACCTTCGACGCTCACCGTAACCGGATTTGCGGCAGCACTCGGCGAGGCCGCTACAGTGGGCTGACCTGCAACTTCCTTGCTTCGTGGGTCTGACGCATTTCTTTTCACAACACAAGTGTGACGGAATTCTTTTCGCAGGTCTACTAAGGGCAACCTGCATTACATTCGGGAATATCCGGACAACGTGCGTTGTTTGTGCTTGTCTGTCCGGCTGGATGGAGCCGCTACGCTGCCTGGTGTGCCGCAGACCCCCGAGAAGACGACGACCGCGCGATCGGCGCGCGCGATCCTGCTGGAAAAACCCAAGGCACTCGCGCTTTCCACGATCGGCGTTCGACCTTTCGGATCCGCTCCCCGGCAGAGTATGGCCGCGGTGCTGCACGGCGACGAGGACGAGCGCCCGGGCCTGAACGCGAAGGAAACCGCACAACTGCGAGGGATCCGCCGATTCGGCGCGACCGGCGCGGTCTTGATGGCAGTCGGAGCGCTCGGCGCCGGCGCACAACCCGTCCTGCAGAATCCGACCGCAGGACTTCGAGTCCTCAGCCTCCCCGGACGTATGCCGACGGTCTCACTCACAATGACGATGACCGGAACCGTGCTCGTCGTTCTCGCCTGGCTGATGATGGGCCGATTTGCAGTGGGGGACATACGCAGCCGTTCCGGCGCACCGCGGCGCATGACCCGTTCCCAGTTGGACCGCACACTCCTGCTGTGGATCCTGCCGCTCTCGGTCGCACCGCCGATGTTCAGCCGCGACGTCTACTCGTATCTGGCACAAAGCGAAATCGCGGCCCGTGGACTCGATCCGTACGCCATCGGCCCCAAGGCGGCACTGGGCGTCGACCACGTTCTGACCCGCACGGTTCCGACGATCTGGCGCGACACCCCGGCTCCGTACGGTCCGTTCTTCCTGTGGCTGGGACGCGGGATCAGCTCACTGACCGGCGACAACATCGTGGCCGGAATCTTCTTGCACCGCTTGCTCGCATTGGCCGGCGTCGCGCTCATCGTGTGGGCGATACCTCGACTGGCCAAGCGATGCGGTGTCTCTGCCGTCAGTTCGCTCTGGCTCGGTGCCGCGAACCCGCTGTTGCTCTTCCACTTGGTGGCCGGCATCCACAACGAAGCGCTCATGCTCGGGTTGATGCTCGCCGGAATCGAGATCGCCCTCCGCGCAGTCGAAGGGTCCGGGCCGATCCGTGGGCGAGCGCTGTTCTATCTCATTGCGGGATCTGGATTGATCGCGTTGTCGTCGACGGTCAAAATTCCGTCCTTGCTTGCGCTGGGATTTGTCGGCATGGCCTTGGCTCGGCGTTGGGGTGGAACCTGGAAAGCCCTGGCGGGAGCCGCGATTCTCCTGGGCGTCGTTGCCGCTGTCGTCACGTTTGTCATCAGCGTGGCCAGTGGGCTCGGTATGGGTTGGATCAACACCCTCGACACCGCCACCGCAGTCCGGAGTTGGATGTCCATCCCGACGCTCCTGGGCGTCGGCACGGGATTGGCCGGTGTACTACTCGGACTCGGCGATCACACGACGGCGATCCTCACGATCACGCGGCCCATCGCAACTCTCGTCGCCATGCTCGTCACCGCACGGATGATGATCTCGGTGTACATGGGCCGCATACACCCGGTCGGTGGACTCGGCATCGCACTCGGAGCGATCGTTCTCCTGTTCCCCGTCGTTCAGCCGTGGTACCTGCTGTGGGCGATCCTTCCGTTGGCGGCGTGGGCCACCGCACCGATTTTCCGCATCCCTGCCGTCGTCTTCACCTCGATCGTCAGCGTCATGTTGATGTCCAACGGCGCCGAATACCTTCCGTTCATGATCGTGCAGGCCGTCATCGCGACCATCCTCACCGCCGGAACGCTCATCGTCTTCACCCGCAATTCACTCCCCTGGCGTAGCGACAAGCCAGTAGCGGAGATCACGAAAGGCGGACCGGTAGACGAAGACAACTCGGCGGGGGCTTACGCTGATTCCCCGTGACCTCGAGAGCCTCCAGATCGTCGACGCCGGCGGTACAGATCCAGGGTGTCGTCAAGTCCTTCGACGGTGTTCGAGCCGTCGACGGTATCGATCTCACTGTCGAGACGGCCCAGGTCGTTGCCCTGCTCGGCCCCAACGGAGCCGGTAAGACAACCACCGTCGAGATGTGCGAAGGGTTTGTCACCCCCGATGCCGGCACGGTTCGAGTGCTCGGTCTCGACCCCATCGCCGACTCCGGTGAAGTCCGCTCACGAATCGGCGTCATGCTGCAGGGCGGCGGCGCGTACCCCGGGTCCAAGGCCGGGGAAATGCTCGACCTCGTGGCCGCATACTCGGCCGACCCGCTCGATCCCGCCTGGCTCCTTTCCAAACTCGGCCTCACCGATGCGCGCAAGACCCCGTACCGCCGTCTCTCCGGAGGCCAGCAGCAACGACTGTCCCTGGCGTGCGCGCTGGTCGGCCGCCCCGAATTGGTATTTCTGGACGAACCCACCGCTGGACTCGACGCTCAGGCGCGCCTGCTCGTGTGGGAACTCATCGACGCTCTGCGACGCGACGGCGTGAGCGTCCTGCTCACCACACACCTCATGGACGAGGCCGAAGCACTCGCCGACGAACTGGTCATCATCGACCACGGCAAGATCGTCGCATCGGGAACGCCGGCCGAGGTCACCAGCAAGGGCGCCGAAGGACAACTCCGTCTGACGACGGTTCCCGGTTTGAGCCTCGATTCGCTGGCCGGTTCACTCGCCGGGTTCCGCATCGAGGAATCCAACCCAGGCACCTACGTCGTCGAAGGTGCAATCGATCCGGCAACCGTGGCAACAGTTGCGACGTGGTGTGCCGATCAGGACGTGCTGATCAACGACATTCGCGTCGATCAACGGAGTCTGGAAGACGTCTTCCTCGAATTGACGGGCCGGGAACTGAGGGGATGACGGAGATCAAGGTCATGAACGAAACAGCGTCGAACGGCCAGAGCAGTCCCATCAGCGTTGCCAGAGACCGACGGCTCGCCGAGAACCGCTTCGAGCCAGGCACCTTCTCGCCGGATCCCCGCCCCAATTCGGCGGCCAAGATGCTGGCGGCGCAGACCAAACTGGAGCTGACTCTTCTGCTCCGCAACGGTGAGCAATTGCTGCTCACCATGTTCATCCCGATCACCCTGCTCATCGGACTGTGTCTACTTCCGATCGGCGATTTGGGCGATTCTCGGGTCGATACCGTGCTCCCTGGTGTCATGATGGTTGCCGTGATGTCGACGGCGTTCACCGGACAGGCCATCGCCGTCGGATTCGATCGCCGATACGGCGCGCTCAAACGACTCGGTGCAACGCCTCTACCGCGGTGGGGAATCATCGCAGGCAAGAGCGCTGCCGTCATCATCGTCGTGGCGCTGCAGTCGCTGTTGCTCGGCGCTATCGGTTTGGCGTTGGGGTGGCGTCCGTCGTTCGTCGAACTTGTACTCGGCGCAGTGGTCATTGCCATCGGTACTGTCACATTTGCAGCGCTTGGCCTGCTGCTCGGCGGTACATTGCGCGCAGAGATCGTTCTCGCTCTCGCCAACGTCCTGTGGTTCATCATGGTGGGCATCGGCAGTGTCGTCTTCGCCAGCGGCGAACTTCCGACCGCTGTTCACACGCTGGTGCGCATTGTTCCCTCCGGCGCTCTCGCACATGCACTCGAAGCGGCCCTCGACACCTCGATGGACTGGTTCTCGATTCTCGTACTTCTCGTCTGGGCCGCAGTGGCCGGAGTCTGCGCAGCAAGGTGGTTCAAGTTCACGTGAGTACACGACGGACAGCTCAGATCGTCGGCTGTGTGGCCGCAACAGTGATGTTGTGTGCCGGACCCGCAACGGCGACCCCTTCGGTGTCCGGTCCACTCGCACCTGCAAATCCGCACCTCGGTCCCGTCGGTACTTCCACCATGCACGGTGACGCGGGCTCGTCCGATGTCACGCCGCTGCCTGGTCCAGGAACCGGCCCACACGAGGTGACAGCTTTCCCGATGATGGCCGCCTGCCCGACGGTCCTCCAGGGGTCCGACGGCATGATCGTCTCGCTCTGCACGACGATGATCGGCCAGATCCCGACCATCCATTTGATCGATCCGAAGGCCGACGCCACACCCTTGGGACGGTCGGTCGCGCAACTGCCGCTCGCGAAGGGCAGCCTGCTCGGCGGCGTCTACGCCTACCTCGACAACGAGAACCGTCTCGTAGCCGTCGACGGAAACCGTCAACTGGTCCGTATTTCCCATGCGCAGAATCCGGACGGCAGTTGGCGGCTGGAACTCGCGGATGTCATCGATCTCAGTGGTGCGGTTGCCGCCGACGACAACGTCACCGGTCTCGCCCCGGATTGGGACGGCAATGTCTGGTTCGCCACCGGGCACGGCACCGTCGGGTACGTCGGCACGGATCGAATCGCGCACAGCATTGCGCTCCCCGAGGGTGAGCAGGTGCAGAACAGCATCTCCACCTCCCCGACGGGCACTGCCGTCGCAACGACCCACGCGCTCTACCAACTGAAGCGAAGTGGCGACGAGGTCGTCATCGACTGGCGTCAGCCGTACGACCGCGGGCCGGCCCGCAATCCGGGTCAGCTCAGCTGGGGAACCGGATCGACTCCGACATACTTCGGCCCGTCGACGGGCAGCGATTTCTTGACCATCGTCGACAACGCCCACCCGACGGTGAGCTTGCATGTCTATCGCGCTGACACGGGCGCCGAGGTGTGCACGCAGCCGGTGTTGTCCGCGGCCAGCAAGGACGGCTCACCGAGTGGCAGCGAGAACTCCCCCGTCGGCATCGGTCATTCGGTCTACGTGGCCGGCACTTACGGATACCCGTACCCCACGACTCCTGAAGGTGCCGGTCCAGCGGTCCCCGCCACGGCACCCTTCAACGGCGGAATGACCCGGGTCGACATAGATCCGGTCGGCTGCCATGTCGTGTGGGACAACACAATTCGTAGCTCCGCGGTACCGCACCTCTCGACGGCGGACGGCTCGATCTACACCGTCACGCGGGACGGTAATCCGAGCACCTCTCCGCTCGACGGGTACTCGTTCGCGGTGATCGACTCGAAGGACGGGTCACAGATCGGTTCGACTCCGCTGCCGTCGACGATCCTCAACGACACCCTGCAGATGTCGGCACTCATCACCGAGTCGGGCGAGTACTTTCAGGGAACGATCTCGGGAATCGTGCGCGTTCGCGCGAACTGACGCGAGCTGGTCCCGACGACGCGGGGCAGCTCGCTTCGCGCCTGCTTCAACGCCTGCCCTTAACGACGCGGGGCAGGCGCGGAGCGAGCTGGCCCCAACGACACTGTGTAGTTGATGGGGAACTACGATCGTTGGCGTGGTGAATCGTGTGTATGCCGGATTTTTACGCTTGGTGGATCGACTACCTCTCCCCTCGCTGAAAACACAGAAAATCATCGCGTTCATCGTGATCCTGACGCAGGGCGGCATCGCTGTCACCGGCGCGGTGGTTCGCGTGACCGCGTCTGGGCTCGGTTGCCCGACGTGGCCGCAGTGCTTCCCCGGCAGCTTCGTCCCGGTCGGCCATGGCGAGGTCGCAGTACTTCACCAAGCCGTCGAGTTCGGCAACCGCCTGCTGACCTTCCTGGTCGTCATCGTCGCCGCCGCGATCGTGCTCGCGGTGACTCGTGCTCGTCGACGGAATGAAGTCCTGATCTATGCCTGGATGATGCCGCTCGGCACTGTCGTTCAGGCAGTGATCGGCGGTATCACGGTCCGAACCGGTCTGCTGTGGTGGACCGTCGCCATTCACCTGGTGGCGTCGATGCTAATGGTCTGGGTTGCCACGGTGATGTACGCGAAGATCGCGGAACCCGACGAGGCAACAACGCTGATCGTGATGCCGAAGCCGCTTCGCTGGCTGACCGCGCTGTCCGGAGTCGCGCTGGCCGGCGTGCTGGTCGCCGGCACCCTCGTAACGGGTGCGGGCCCCCACGCGGGTGACAAGAATATGGATCGGATTGTGCCTCGCCTTGAGGTCGAGATCGTGACCCTGGTTCATCTGCACTCGCAACTGTTGGTCGGCTATCTGGCCTTGGTGGTGGGCCTGACCTTCGGCCTGTATGCAGTCGGGACATCCCCGGCTGTGAAGATCCGCCTGAAGGTCTTGCTGGCTCTCATCGTCGCTCAGGCACTCATCGGTGTCGTTCAGTACTTCACCGACGTACCGGCAGTGCTGGTCGTCTTTCACGTCGCCGGTGCGGGACTGTGCACGGCTGCGACCGCGGCAGTTTGGGCTGCGGGTAAGACCCGCCAGTACACGCCGACCGATTCGCCGATACCGGCTCTCTGACGCTTCAAGACACGTGTGGGGCCGAGGAACACCAAGAAATGTTCCTACGCCCCACACGTCATTTCAGGCTTCGTTGCGTGCTTTCGGGAACCGAGTCTGGTTGGCGACCCAACCGGCCATCTTCTTGAAGTGGCCTTCCTGGGGGGTGACGATGCTCGTCAGCGCACGCTCCCACTCGGCAACGGTGACGGTGTCGAAGGACGCAACGACGGCATTGGCCGTGGCGAGGTCCTCGACGACCTGATCACCGAGGATGCCGTCGGCACCCACGAGAGTGATGCGAACGCCGGCCAGGCCGACCGGCTGAATGACGGCGCTGGCGGAGCCGCCGTGCTCGGCGACGAACTTGGTGATGGCGTTCACCGTGGACTTCGGCAGTTCCGGCGCGGACGGGGTGGCGTCCGACTTCTCGGTATCGGTGCTCATGACTCGACAATACTGGTCGGTAGCCCGGAAGCGACACCAGGCATGGACTGAGCGTCGGCCGTCTCGGGTGTAGAACAGAAACCATGCGAGCCATCTACGTGACCGAGACCGGCGGACCAGAGGTTCTGACTCTGACCGAACAACCCGAACCGACACCCGGCCCAGGCGATCTACTCGTCAGGACCGAAGCGATCGGCATCAATTTCATCGACACGTATTTCCGAATGGGCCAGTACAAGCGTCCGCTCCCCTACATTCCCGGCGACGAGGGCAGCGGCGTCGTCGAAGCTGTCGGTTCCGACGTCACCGAATTCGCCGTTGGTGACCGTGTCGCGTGGGCGGCCGCCACGGGCAGCTACGCCGAGAAGGTGGCTGTTCCCGCCGCAGTCGCCGTGAAAGTGCCTGACGGTGTCCCGGCATCGGCCGCAGCGTCGGCGCTCCTGCAGGGGATGACGGCGCACTACCTCGCGAAGTCGACGTATCCGATCCAGAGCGGCGACACCGTGCTCGTGCACGCAGGCGCGGGCGGCGTCGGGTTGATCCTGACGCAGATGGCCGTCAGCCTCGGGGCGAAGGTCATCACGACTGTGTCGTCGGATGCGAAGGAAGAACTCTCGCGCGGCGCCGGTGCCTCGGAGGTCCTGCGGTACGACGAGGACATCGCAGCGCGAGTCCGGGAGTTGACCGGCGGCGAAGGAGTAGCGGCGGCATACGACGGCGTCGGCGCGACAACTTTTGATTCGAGCCTGGCTTCCGTCCGTATTCGCGGCACTGTCGCATTGTTCGGTGCGGCCAGTGGCCCGGTTCCGCCCGTCGATCCGCAGCGTCTCAATTCATCGGGTTCGCTGTTCCTGACGCGTCCGACGCTCGCACATCACATTCGCACTCGTGAGGAACTGACCTGGCGTGCCGGCGATGTCTTCGACGCCATTGCGGCCGGGAATCTCGATATTCGCGTCGGCGCCGAGTATCCGCTCGCCGACGCGGCAACAGCGCATCGGGATCTGGAGGGTCGAGCAACGACCGCCTTTATTAACCGCCCGCGGTTAATAAAGGCGCACAGCAGAATCAGCTGAGCATGTCGCTGATCGTCTGGAGTCCGAGAACCGAGTCGACAGCGAGGCCGACGAAAACGATCGCAAGATAGTTGTTCGACTGCAGGAACAGGCGCAGCGGCTTGACCTGAGCACCGCCGCGAACGCTGCGGTACAGCTGATGAGCCATGAGCAGGAACCACGCACCGGCGACGATGGTGATGGCGGCGTAGATGACGCCCGACGCGGGGACGAGGACAAGCGTCGTGACGACCATCGCCCAGCTGTAGAACAGGATCTGCTTGGTGACGTGCTCCTCGGTGGCGATCACCGGAAGCATGGGAACGCCTGCCGCCTTGTAGTCCTCTTTGTATCGCATCGCGAGCGCCCAGGTGTGCGGCGGCGTCCAGAAGAAGATGATCAGAAACAGCACGACGGGCTGCCAGCTCAGCGACCCGGTGACAGCGGCCCAGCCTACGAGGACGGGCATACATCCGGCTGCGCCACCCCAGATGACGTTCTGCCAGGTACGACGCTTGAGAACCATCGTGTAGATGAGGACGTAGAACGCGATCGTGATCACGACGAGGATGCCGGCCAGGAGGTTGGCTCGCCACCACAGCCACAGGAACGACGCGAGTCCGAGAAGAAGTCCGAAGACGAGTGCGTTACGGGTCGGCACCGCCTCGCGGGCCAACGGACGCTTCGCGGTGCGCTTCATGACCTTGTCGATGTCGGCGTCGACGACGCAGTTGAGCGAGTTCGCACTCGCCGCGCCCATCCAGCCACCGAAGAGGGTGCTGAGGATCAGAACGATGTCGACCGTTCCGCGATCTGCCAGCAGCATTGCCGGAATGGTTGCCACCAACAGCAATTCGATAACTCGCGGCTTCGTGAGCGCGATATAAGCCAGAACCTTGCCCGTTGCGCGTCCCCACACCGTATCGGTATTGGTCGCCCGCGGGGCGGCACCTGGGCTGCCGAAGCCATGTCCGCTCGGCTGTTGCCCTGTCCGCACGTTCTCTCCTTGCACCACGCGTTACCGCACTAACTGTTCACGACACACTGCTGACACTGTCCTCTACTACGAACGATGGTAGACCGCAGCCATTGAGGAACCGAATCGACCCGGACAGCCAGGACCATTAGGCTGGGTTACGCAGTGGAGGGACACCCCACCCTCGCAATCCACGTACACCATGTCAGGAGACATCTGCCAGTGTCGATCACAGACGAGATCCACGTCCTCACGCAACCCGTCCACCCCTCGGACTGGACCGACCTGGACACCAAGGCTGTCGATACCGCCCGCGTGCTCGCCGCCGACGCGGTTCAGAAGGTCGGCAACGGCCATCCCGGAACTGCAATGAGCTTGGCGCCGTTGGCATACACCCTCTTTCAGCGCATCATGCGCCACGATCCTTCGGATGCAGAATGGGTCGGCCGTGACCGCTTCGTTCTTTCCTGTGGCCATTCGTCCTTGACGCTGTACACCCAGCTCTACCTCTCGGGCTACGGTCTCGAGCTTGCTGACCTCGAAGCTCTCCGCACATGGGGCGCACTGACCCCCGGTCACCCCGAGGTCGGCCACACCGTCGGCGTCGAGATGACCACCGGTCCGCTCGGCCAGGGCCTTGCGTCCGCAGTCGGCATGGCCATGGCTGCGCGTCGTGAGCGCGGGCTGTTCGATCCGGAGACCCCGGTCGGCTCCTCCCCCTTCGACCATCACATCTACGTGATCGCGTCCGACGGTGACATCGAGGAAGGCGTCACCTCCGAGGCGTCGTCACTCGCGGGTGTCCAGGAACTGGGCAACCTGATCGTCTTCTACGACGACAACAAGATCTCCATCGAGCACGACACCGCCATCGCTCTCGGCGAAGACGTCGGAAAGCGCTACGAGGCATACGGCTGGCACGTTCAGCACGTCGAGGGCGGCGAGAACGTCTCCGGCATCCTCGACGCGGTTGCCGCAGCCAAGGCCGTCGTCGATCGTCCGTCCATCATCTTGCTCCGCACCATCATCGGTTTCCCGGCGCCGAAGAAGATGAACACCGGCGACGTTCACGGCTCCGCACTCGGTGCCGACGAGGTCGCCGCGGTCAAGGAAGCCCTCGGGTTCGATCCGAGCAAGTCCTTCGACGTAGACGCCGACGCTCTGGCTCACGCCCGTGAGGTCGTCTCGCGCGGAGCCGACGCACACAAGGCATGGCAGGTCGAGTTCGACGCGTGGGCCGCACGTGAGTCCGAGCGCAAGGAACTCTTCGACCGCCTGTTCGCCGGTGAGTTCCCTGCCGGCTGGGCCGACGCTCTCCCGACCTACGAGGCCGACGCCAAGGGCGTTGCGACTCGCAAGGCCTCCGGTTCGGCTCTCAACGCGCTCGGACCGATCCTGCCCGAGCTGTGGGGCGGTTCCGCCGACCTCGCCGGCAGCAACAACACCACCATCAAGGGCGCGGATTCGTTCGGCCCCTTCTCCATCTCCACGAGCGACTGGACTGCGCAGCCTTACGGCCGCACGCTTCACTTCGGTATCCGTGAGCACGCGATGGGCTCGATCCTCAATGGCATCGCGCTGCACGGCCCGACCCGCCCGTACGGCGGAACCTTCATGGTCTTCTCCGACTACATGCGTCCGGCGGTTCGCCTGGCTGCACTGATGAAGACTGCCGTCACCTACGTCTGGACCCACGACTCGATCGGTCTCGGCGAAGACGGCCCGACTCACCAGCCGGTCGAGCACCTCGCTGCTCTTCGTGCGATCCCGAACCTCGCCGTCGTCCGCCCGGGTGACGCCAACGAGACCTCGTTCGCATGGCAGGCAGCACTCGAGAACAAGACGGGCCCGACGGCTCTGGCGCTCACCCGCCAGGACATCCCGGTTCTCGAAGGCACCAAGGAGAAGGCTGCCGAAGGCGTCAAGCGCGGCGCTTACGTCCTCGTCGACGCTGCCAACGGTTCGCCCGAGGTCATCTTGCTTGCGACCGGTTCCGAACTGCATCTGGCCACCGAGGCTCGCGAGACCCTCGAAGCTCAGGGTGTCGCAACCCGCGTCGTTTCCGTGCCGTGCCTCGACTGGTTCCTCGAGCAGGATCAGGCGTACCGCGACGAGGTCATTCCGCCCGCCGTCCGCGCACGCGTGTCCGTCGAAGCCGGTATCGCAATGCCGTGGTGGCGCATCCTCGGCGACGCCGGCCAGGCCGTCTCGCTCGAGCATTACGGCGCTTCCGCCGATTACAAGACCTTGTACCGGGAGTTCGGCATCACTGCCGACGCGACTGTCGAAGCCGCGCAGCGCTCCCTCGCATCTGTGAAGGGATGATCTCGATGACACAGAACGTGAATACCGAAAAGCTCTCCGCTGCAGGCGTTTCCATCTGGCTCGACGACCTCTCGCGAGATCGCATCCAGTCCGGCAACCTGCAGAACCTCATCGACACGAAGTCGATCGTGGGTGTCACGACCAACCCGTCGATCTTCCAGGCGGCACTGTCCAAGGGCTCGGACTACGACGCTCAGGTTCGCGAGTTGGCCGAGCGCGGCGCTGATGTCGACGCCACCATCACGGCCGTCACCACCGACGACGTGCGCGCTGCGTGCGACATCCTGGCCCCGCAGTTCGAGGCCTCGAACGGCGTCGACGGCCGCGTGTCCATCGAGGTCGATCCTCGTCTGGCGCACGACACCGACGCGACTGTCGCGCAGGCGATCGAGCTGCACAAGATCGTCGACCGCCCGAATGTCCTCATCAAGATCCCCGCGACGCTGGCCGGTATCCCCGCCATCGCCAAGGTGATCGGTGAAGGCATCAGCGTCAACGTCACTTTGATCTTCTCGGTCGAGCGCTACGAAGCTGTCATGGGCGCGTACCTCGACGGTCTGGACACCGCCAAGGCTGCCGGCCGCGACATCTCGTCCATCGAGTCGGTCGCCTCGTTCTTCGTCTCCCGTGTGGATTCCGAGATCGACAACCGCCTCACGGCGATCGGCACGCCGGAAGCTCTCGAGCTTCGTGGCAAGGCTGCACTCGCAAACGCTCGTCTGGCGTACAACGCGTACCAGCAGATCTTCGAGGTGCAGCCGCGCTTCCAGGCTCTCCTGGCCGATGGCGCCAAGGCTCAGCGCCCGCTGTGGGCGTCGACCGGCGTGAAGAACCCGGATTACCCGGACACGCTCTACGTCACCGAGCTGGTTGCGCCCAACACGGTCAACACCATGCCGGAGAAGACGCTCGACGCTCTCGCCGACCATGGTGAGATCACGGGCGACACGATTTCGGGCACCGCTCAGGACTCGCAGGTCGTCTTCGATCAGCTCGCAGCTGTCGGCATCGATCTTGCGGACGTGTTCAAGGTCCTCGAGACCGAGGGCGTCGACAAGTTCGAGGTGTCCTGGAACGAGTTGCTCGACGCAACTGCCGAGCAGCTTCGCACAGCAACCCAGAAGAGCTGAGCCTGTGAGCGATTCCGCGGCGGCATCAGATTGGGTGAATCCCCTTCGGGACAGCACCGACAAACGGCTTCCGCACATTGCGGGGCCCTGCGCCCTGGTGATCTTCGGTGTTACCGGCGACCTCGCCAGGCGCAAGCTCATGCCAGCCATCTACGACCTCGCCAACCGTGGACTGTTGCCGCCCGGATTCGCTCTGGTCGGGTTCGCCCGGCGTGAATGGACGGACGAGGACTTCGCGAACGTCGTCCTCGAAGCAGTCAAGGACGGTGCTCGCACGAAGTTCCGTCAGGACGTCTGGGAGAGGCTCGCCGAAGGTATCCGGTTCGTGGAGGGCAGTTTCGACGAGGCCGAGGCCTTCCAGAACCTGTCCGAGACGTTGGCCACCCTCGACAACGAACGTGGTATCGGCGGCAATCACGGGTTCTACCTTGCGATTCCGCCCAACGCGTTTCCTCAGGTGCTCGAGCAACTGTCGGCGTCGGGCCTCGCGCAGGCCGAGGACGGTCAGTGGCGACGAGTTGTCATCGAGAAGCCGTTCGGTCACGACCTCGAGAGCGCTCGCGAACTGAACGCCGTCGTCAACAAGGTGTTCCCCGAGGACACGGTCTTCCGTATCGACCACTATCTCGGCAAGGAAACGGTCCAGAACATCCTGGCTCTGCGCTTCGCGAACCAGTTGTTCGATCCGATCTGGAACGCGCACTACGTCGACCACGTCCAGATCACGATGGCCGAGGACATCGGCCTCGGTGGCCGTGCCGGGTACTACGACGGCATCGGCGCGGCCCGTGACGTGATCCAGAACCACCTGCTCCAATTGCTCGCGTTCACGGCGATGGAAGAACCCATCAGCTTCGAACCGCTCAATCTGCAGGCGGAGAAGATCAAGGTTCTTTCGGCAACGCGTCTGGCCGAACCACTCGACGAGACCACTGCCCGCGGACAATACGAAGGTGGTTGGCAGGGCGGGTTGCCGGTAGTCGGACTCCTCGAAGAAGAGGGCTTCGCAGCGGACTCCACAACGGAGACCTTTGCCGCCATCACCCTCGAGGTCGACACCCGTCGCTGGGCGGGCGTGCCGTTCTACCTGCGCACGGGCAAGCGTCTCGGCCGCCGCGTCACCGAGATCGCAGTGGTCTTCAAGCGCGCACCACACCTGCCGTTCGACAAGACCATGACCGAAGATCTCRGCCAGAACGCACTCGTGATCCGCGTGCAGCCTGACGAGGGCGTCACCATGCGGTTCGGCTCGAAGGTTCCCGGATCGAGCATGGAAGTCCGTGACGTCAACATGGACTTCTCGTACGGTCAGGCTTTCACCGAGTCGTCACCGGAGGCGTACGAGCGACTCATCCTCGACGTGTTGCTCGGCGAGCCGTCTCTCTTCCCCGTCAATGCCGAAGTCGAATTGTCTTGGGAAATCCTCGATCCCGTCCTCGAACACTGGGCAGCCGGCGGCAAGCCGGAACCCTACGAGGCTGGAACGTGGGGACCACCGTCTGCGGACGAAATGATGCAACGCACCGGACGCGAATGGAGGCGACCCTAGTGATTCTCGATTTGCCCTCCACCACCACGGTCCAGGTCAGCAAGAAACTGGTCGAGGTACGTAAGACCGGCGGCGCTGTCACCTTGGGACGTGTGCTCACGCTTGTCGTCTGCACCAGGGACACCGGGAACGCCGAGGCCGCAATCGAGGCCGCCAACGAAGCAAGCCGCGAGCACCCCTGCCGCGTCATCGTGCTTCTGCGTGGCGACGAGCAGAGCGAGCCTCGGCTCGATGCTCAGATCCGCGTCGGTGGGGATGCCGGCGCCTCTGAGGTCGTGGTGCTGCGCCTCTACGGTCCCCTGGCGGACCACGAGAGCAGCGTCGTCATCCCGTTCCTGCTCCCCGACACACCGGTAGTCGCGTGGTGGCCCCTCGAGGCACCTGAGATTCCGGCGAAGGACCCCGTCGGAAAGCTTGCGATCCGTCGTATCACCGACGCCACCGGTGCCCCGGATCCGACTGCCACCATCAAGGGACGACTCGCGTCGTACACCGCCGGTGACACCGATCTCGCCTGGAGTCGCGTCACCTACTGGCGCGCACTGCTCGCGTCGGCTCTCGATCAGCCGCCGCACGAGAAGATCACCTCAGCGGTGGTCTCCGGTCTCAAAACCGAACCGGCACTGGATATTCTCGCCGGTTGGTTGGCTGCCAAGATCGACGGTCCGGTCATCCGACGTACGGGTGAGCTCACCGTCGAGCTGAAGCTGGAGACTCGCAGCATCTCCATCAGCCGCCCACAGGAGGGTACGACCGCAACCCTGATCCGCACCGGTCAGCCCGACTCGCTGGTCTCGCTCGGTCGTCGAGAGACGCGCGATTGCCTCGCCGAGGAATTGCGTCGGCTCGATCCGGACGAGATCTACGAAGAAGCGCTGGCTGGATTGGAGAAGGTGACCTATGAGTGATGTTGTCGTAGAGAAGTTTTCCGACGCCGGCCAACTGGTCGATGCCGCTGCCGCACGCCTGGTCACGACGATCGTTGATGCCCAGAGGGCTCGCGGGTTCGCATCCATCGTTCTGACGGGTGGCGGWACCGGGATCGCACTTCTCGAGAAGTTGCGTGACGCTCCCGGCGACATCGACTGGTCGCAGATCGATCTGTACTGGGGCGACGAGCGGTTCCTGCCGTCCGGCGATCCCGAGCGGAACGAAGTCCAGGCTCGTGAGGCGCTTCTCGATCACGTGCCGGTCGATCCCGACAGGGTGCATGCGATGGCCGCCTCCGACGGTATCTACGACGGTGATCCGCACGGGGCGGCGACGGCGTACGAACAACTGCTGGGCGCTCAGGCACACGGCAATCAGGTTCCGACGTTCGACGTGCACCTGCTCGGTATGGGTGGAGAAGGACACGTCAACTCGTTGTTCCCGCATACCGACGCCGTTCGCGAAGAAGCTCGTTTCGTTGTCGCGGTGACGGACTCCCCCAAGCCGCCACCGGTACGGATCACCCTGACGCTGCCTGCTGTTCGGCGTGCCAAAGAGGTCTGGCTGCTCGTCTCGGGTGCTGCAAAGGCCGAGGCCGTTGCCGAAGCCGTCGGAGGTGCTTCGTCCGAGGACTGGCCGTCCGCCGGCGCCACCGGTTTGGTGGCGACGCGTTGGTTCCTCGATACGGACGCTGCCTCGCAGCTCTGATCTGATTTCACGGATCTGATTTCACACCGGGCCGGGAATCGTCTTCAGGCGATTCCCGGCCCGGTGGTACATCGAGGACATTTTCACAGTGGCGAGTCATGACTACCCGCCGAGTCCGGATCCGATGCGAATTTCCTTTTGACGGAACGGAACTCAATCCCGAGATCCCTTGTCTCCAACGGGCACTCTGCCCTGCACAACGATTCATCTCTCCCCCTGTCTCGTTCTTTCGAGCGATTACTACCTTGGACGCCGCGAAGTAGGGTTCGGTTCCGTAGATCGCTTTCACTCTTGAACGAATCAATCCAGGCGAGAACAATCGAACAATGTCGTGGACACCGAATCCGGATGCACTTCGCGGGCGAGTGGCTGTTGTTGCCGGGGCGACGAGGGGCGCCGGACGCGGAATCGCCGCAGCCCTGGGTGAGGCCGGTGCAACCGTCATCTGCACTGGCCGGAGCACATCTGCCGGAATACTTCAGTCGGACTATCCGCGCGGCGAAACCATCGAGGAGACGGCAGAGCTTGTCACCGAACTGGGGGGCGTCGGCGTGCCGATTGCCGTCGATCATCTCAAGAGCAAACAAGTGGCTGATCTCGCCGAACGCTTGCGCGCCGACTATCAACATGTCGACATCTTGGTCAATGACATCTGGGGCGCGGAACTACTCAAGGGTGGGCCGGCGGAGTGGAACACGCCGGTATGGGAACACGATCTGGACAAGGGGTTTCACATTCTGCGCCTGGCGATCGACACCCACATCACCACGTCGCACCACCTCCTGCCGCTGATGATCGATCGGCCAGGCGGACTGGTCGCCGAAATAACCGACGGCACTACCGAATACAACGCATCGAACTATCGCATCTCGGTGTTCTACGACCTGGCGAAGGTGTCCGTGAACAGGCTTGCATTTTCGCAAGGCCACGAACTTGCCCCGTTCGGCTGTACTGCCGTCGCCATCACTCCGGGGTTCCTGCGATCGGAGATGATGCTCGACAATTTTGGTGTCGGCGAATCGAATTGGCGTGACGCTTTGTCGCCGGAGCGGGATGGGCCGACTGCACCTCCGGATTTTGCCCGCTCCGAGTCACCAAGATTCACAGGACGTGCGATCGCCGCCCTCGCCGCCGATTCGAATCGGAAGCGATGGAATCAGCGATCGGTCAGTTCAGGCGAACTCGGAACGGAATACGGGTTCACCGACACCGACGGCAGCCGCCCCGATTTTTGGCGAGCCAACTGAATCCGACAGTGATTAAGATCCGTTTCATGGCCGAATTCGCGACGATCGACGAATACATCGCGTCGTTTCCCACCGACGTGCAGCGATCCCTCGGTAGCATCCGCGAGACGATCCACAGCACTGTTCCCGGCCTCGATGAGACCATCAGCTATCGGATGCCGACCATGACGGTGAATGGGAAGAACCTGGTTCACTTCGCAGGCTGGAAACACCACATCTCGATGTACCCACTCCCCGCAGGTGACGCAGAGTTCGAGAAGTCCGTCGACCCGTACCGGGCTGCGAAATCAACCGTGAGGTTCCCGCTGAACAAACCGATCCGCCTCGATCTCGTGGCTCGAATCGTCGAATTGCTCGCGCAGCGCCACTAACCTCAGTTCCCGTCGGAGCCTTGTGAGAGCGTATGGCCGTGCAGAGACAACCCATCCGACGCATCAAGGCCGGGACATCGTCGGGCGCTGACGTAGGCAGCTGGCCGATGACGGTGCCCGCGGTTGCGCAGATCGTTCGGGACGGTCTTGAACTTCCACCGGGTGTCACCATTCTGGTCGGCGAAAACGGAGCGGGGAAGTCGACCGTCATCGAAATTCTTGCCGCCGTTCTCGGTCTCAATGCCGAAGGCGGGTCTACCAATACGCGATATCAGACCAGATCGAGTGAACCGAGCGGCCTCGACCTTGTGGTCGAGCGGAGCCCCGGCGCGTCGAAGTGGGCGTACTACCTCCGAGACGAAACCTTGCACGGGTTGTACACGTATTTGGAGGAGAACCCCAACCCCAGGCGACCTGAACCGCTTTACCATCACCTTTCCCACGGTGAGGCGCTGCTCGAGATCTTGTCGTCGAGGACCTCCGACGGCGGCTTCTATCTCATCGACGAACCCGATGCCGCACTCTCTTTCCAAGGGACCTTGACGCTGGTCGCGCTGCTCGGTGAGCTGGTGGAATCCGGCGCGCAGGCGGTGATCGCGACGCACTCGCCGATCATCGCGGCACTGCCGAACGCCAATCTGCTCGAGATCGGCGAATGGGGAATCCGAGCCGCGAGCTGGGAGGACCTCGATCTGGTCTCGAACTGGCAGCGGTTCCTTCACGACCCGCAGACGTACCTGCGCCACCTGATCTAACCTGGAACTCCACCCCAGGAGGCCTCCATGGCATACGACAAGGCGCTGGCTGAGCGTATCCGCGATGCGCTCTCGGGCGAGAGCGACGTCGAAGAAGTAAAGATGTTCGGTGGGCTGAGCTTCATGGTGAACGGGAAGCTGGCCGCCAGTGCGAACTCACACGGCAACATCATGGTTCGGTGTGACCCCGATCGAGTTGACGAACTCCTGACGCACAAGGGTGCAAGTTGGCCCGAGATGCGGGGTAAGCCGATGAGCAAGGGATGGATCGTCGTCGACCGAACCGGGACGAGTTCGAACGTCGAGTTCAATGCGTGGATCAAGGAAGCTCTGGACTTCGTGCACTGACTGGTACTGCCGGTTCGATCAATTTCGCTCGATTCGGCAAAAAGTGAAGTGGGCGGCCCTAGACTCCGAAAAAGCATTGGATTGGGCGCCACGACGGCGCGGAGGAAAGGTGGTCCGTCGCGTGACGTTCACACCCAATCAGCCGGATCACCAACGCGCCTTCGGGTTTCAGCCGCCGTCGACCCGCACGATTCCCTCCCTCATGCCCGACCGTTTCGGACCTAGCCTCATCGGATCGCTGTGGGCGTGCGCCGGGATCGTCGCCGGAAGCCTCGGCCCGTGGACGTCGTCCTCCGCCCTCGACCACAGTGGTATCGACGAATGCGGAGTGATCACACTCGTCCTCGCTCTGGGCTCGGTAACCGCGCTGATCACCCTCATGGTTCGAGACGTCACGCCCGAGATGAAGAATCACTGCACGGGACCGCTGGTGGGAATCGCCGTCTTGATCGTTGCCGTCGGAAACGCCGCGTCCATTGTGCGACGTAGTACCGAGGTCGCAGGGCACACCGCCGGACCGTCCATCGGGTGGGGACTGTGGGTGGTCATCGCGTCTGCAGTGATCCTGTGCATCATGTCGTCGTCCGTCGCGCACATGATCAGGTTTCAGGCAGCAATGATCACAAGGTCTTGATCAGCCCGCCGTCGATCACGAAATCCGCGCCCGTCACGTTCCCCGCGCGATCGCTGGCGAGGAACAACACCAGGTCCGCTACCTCTTCGGGAAAGGTGAAGCGGCCCGTCTCGGCGCCGGCGGCCGCACTTTCGACGATATCGTCGGCGGCTGAACCATTCGCCTTCGCCAGCGTCGAGGCCACTCCGTGCTTGCCGAGCCACAACTCCGTCTGCACCGGACCAGGGCTGACGGTATTGACGCGGATCCCCTTCCCGCCCAGTTCTTTCGACAACGACTTCGAGAAGTTGGTCAACGCCGCTTTGGCGGCGCTGTAGTCGATCACCGTCGGGTCAGGCAAGAATGCGTTGACCGAACTGATCGTCACGATGCTCCCGCCACCTCGGCGGATCAACTCCGGCAGCGCAGCGCGAACAGTGCGTACAGCCGACAAGAACGTCAGATTGAACGACGACGCCCACTCTTCGTCCGTGATAGCCGCGAAGCCGCTCGTTCTCGGAGTGACGGCGCCGACGTTGTTGACCAAGATGTCGACGCCGCCCCTCGCTGCTGCAACCTCGAGCAGTCGGGTGGATCCTTCGACACTCGCGAGGTCGACGCCGACAAAGGTGACGGCGCCGCCGGACTGCAGCGATTCGAGTTCCGGCGAGAGCGTCCGCGAGCCCGCGACGACGTGGACTCCCTCGGCCACCAAGGCACGAGTGATCGCCAACCCGATACCTTTTCCCGCGCCGGTAACCACGGCAGTTCGTCCGTCCAATTGCAGATCCACTGCGGTCCCCGTTCGGTCCGGTGCGCAGCGTTGGGTGTGCGTGCGACAGCTCTAGAGTCGCCGCACGCACACCCTGGTAAACCTGCAGAACCAGCCGCTGTTACCTAGCCACTGTTACGAAGCGCAGTGGCCAGGCCGTTCATCGTCAGCTGGATACCCCGACGCACCTGATCGCTCTCGTCGCCGGAACGGTACCGACGGATCAGCTCGACCTGTAGATGGTTGAGTGGTTCGAGGTACGGGAACCGGTTGTGAACCGAACGCTCGAGGCCCGAGTTGTCGGCAAAGAGGTTCTCGTTGCCTGTGATTGCCTTGTACATGCGAATTGTGCGTTCGTGCTCGTCGGTGATCATTCCGAAGACTCGATCGCGCAGTTCGGCGTCGGGCACGAGGTCCGCGTAGCGGGCCGCCAAACCGAGATCAGACTTCGACATCACCATGGCCATGTTCGAGAGCACGGTTCGGAAGAACGGCCACTTCTCGTACAGGGCCGTCAACGTGGCAAGGCGAGTGTCGTCTCCGTCTATCCATCTTTCGAACGCGGCGCCGGTTCCGTACCAACCCGGAAGCATCACGCGAGACTGACTCCACGAGAGCACCCAAGGAATGGCACGCAGATCGGAAATCGCCTTGGTCTGCTTGCGAGAGGCCGGACGAGAGCCGATATTGAGTGCTCCGATCTCGGCGACCGGTGTCGATGCTTCGAAGTACTGCACGAATCCTGGTGTGTCGTGCACCAATTCGCTGTACGCGGTGCGGGCGAGTGCCGCCAACTCGTCCAACACCGCGTAGGCCGCATCTGCGTCGCTGCCAAGACCTTCGACGTCGAGCAACGTCGACTCGATAGTCGCGGCGATGAGTGTTTCGAGGTTGCGGTGCGCCAGACGCGGTTCGGCGTACTTGGCCGCAATCACCTCACCCTGCTCGGTGATTCGCAGAGAACCAGCGACTGCGCCGGGGGGCTGCGCGAGAATCGCTTCGTAGCTCGGTCCGCCGCCACGTCCGACGGTTCCGCCGCGGCCGTGGAAGAGCCTCAACCTGATTCCGCTCTTACGCGCGGCATCGACGAGGTCGAGTTCGGCACGGTACAGCGCCCAGTTGGCGGCCAAGTACCCGCCGTCCTTGTTCGAGTCGGAGTACCCGAGCATCACTTCCTGACTGTCACCGCGCGAACGGACGATCGCACGATAGATCGGGATGTCGAGCGTCGCCAGCAATGTGTCGGCGCCGCCCTGCAGATCCTCGATCGTCTCGAACAACGGGACGATGCCGATCGGGCAGGAGGGTTCGCTACCGACGCCCGGATCGAGCACCCCGACCTCTTTGAGCAGCACCGCAGCTTCGAGCATGTCGCTGACCGAGGTACACATGCTGATGATGTAGTTGGGTACTGCGCCCGCTCCGAGAACCCGCACTGCCTTGGCGCCGGCCGCCATGATGGCCAGTTCCTTGGTGGTCAATTCGCTGAACTCGGCGTCCGGCGAAGTCAGTGGTCGCCGCGTCGTCAACTCGGCCGACAGCAGTTCGACTCGATCGGCTTCCGGCAAGGACGTGTAGTCCGGGTGAACTCCGGCCCACGCCAGAAGTTCTGCGACGACGCTTTCGTGTACCTCGGAGTTCTGCCGCATATCCAGACCGGACAGGTGAAAGCCGAACACCTCCACCGCTTCTCGGAGCCGGTCGAGTCGATCGTCGGCGATGGTCTCGTCGCCGAAACGACGCAACGAGGTGTCGATGATTCCGAGATCCCGCTGCAGTTGTGCCGGGTCGGTGTACGCCTCGAGTCCGTCGTCGGAGCCGTGGGCGGGCAACTCCCCCAGTACCGTCAGTGCGGTTGCGCTCAATCGCCCGCGGATACCGCGAATCGCACGACGGTACGGCTCGTCGGCCCGGAATGCAGAATCGTCGCCAGAGGTAGACGCCAGCAGATCGAGTTCGGGCGTGACGGACACCAGCCGCGCCGACATCGACAGTTCACGCTCTAGATGTTCGAGTTCCTCGAGATGATGCTCGAGAGCAGTCGCCGCAGCGCGCGACGTGGCGCGCTGGACGATTTCGCCGGTCACGTACGGATTGCCGTCCCGGTCACCGCCAATCCACGAACCCGGCCTCAGGATCGGTTCCGGCAGGAGCCCGGCGTCCGGCCAACGCGTGCGCAGAGCTTTGCGGACCTCGGCATTGATCTTCGGAATCACCTCGAACAACGCCGCGTCGTAGTAGCGCAGGCCTACCTCGATTTCATCCTGGATACGGAGGCGGCTGAGCCGGATCAGAGCCGTCTGCCACAGGGTCAGAATCTGACGGCGCAATTGCAGATCGACGTCAGCGGTTTCTGCGACGCTCAGCGCCGTGCGCTCGCGGTATCGCATCAACTCGGTGATCCGACTCTGCGTCTCGAACACCGTGCGGCGTCGAGTCTCCGTCGGGTGAGCGGTGATGACGGGTGAGACCAGGGCGCCCCGCAGCGCTTCTTCGACGGTAGCCGAATCGATATCGGCTGCATCGAGTTTGGTGTACGTGGCGGCGAGAGTGCTGTCGCGGGGCGGTTCACCCGCGTTGACGTGGATGGCCCGTCGACGCTCGCGGTGGATGTCCTCGGCCAGGTTGGCGAGCAGCGCGAAGTGACTGAACGCACGAATGACGGGAATGGCGTCGTCCGTACTGATTTCGGCGAACAGCGACACCAGTTCGGCGCGGTCGATCTCCGACCGACGGACTCGGAACGACTCGACACGAGCTCGCTCGACCAGATCGAAAACATTGTCGCCGGCTTGCTCTCGCACTATTTGTCCGAGTATTCCACCGAGAAGCCGGATGTCTTCGCGCAGCGGCTCGGTGGCCTCTCGCGGTGTTTCTCGATGCGACGCGGTTTCAGTCATCACTCAATTATCGACCGAAACAAAGAACCCCGCTCGATAGGCGGGGTTCCGTGTCTGAAATTCGTGTGTGAAAAACTACCGGCTGCAAGTCATGAGCCGAGAATCAGGCGAACTTGATCTCCAGGCCGATGCCGACGATCGAGATGAGCCAGATCAACGCGGTGAAGACCGTCAACCGGTCGAGGTTCTTCTCGACAACAGTCGATCCGGACAGGCTGGACTGGACACCGCCACCGAACAGACTCGACAAACCGCCGCCCTTACCGCGGTGCAGGAGCACCAAGGCGATGAGGAGCAAGCTGGTGATGACCAGCAGGATATCCAGGAACAGTTTCATGTCTGTCTACGTCCACCAATCCAATAGGGACAACTACAACCGATAACACCATACAGGCGCGCACAGATAGCCTGACCACATACCCGCCTCGCACATGACTTTGCACCCGGCCAGGCACGACTCTTGGTCAGTGGCATCGATCACACTGTCGAGATACCGATTCAGTAGTTTTTCAAGTTGACGCGACTCTACCTCCGAAAGGCCGGCTCCATGCTTTCCGACACTGCCCTGCCCGACACTGCCCTGCCCGACACTGCCCTGCCCGACATACCCTTGCCTGACACACCACGTCTTGCTTCGATTCACAACTTCCGCGACGTGGCCGGCCCCGGGTACGTCACGACCAGCGGACAGGCGATGAGCCGCGGAGTTTTCTACCGCGCAAACGTGCTGACGCCCTCGCCTGAGGATCTTGCAATCGTGGAATCGCTGGGGCTGACCGCCGTCTACGACGTGCGCTCCGAAACCGAGGCGAACGAAACTCCCGACACCGTGCCTGCGCCAGCGATGTACGCCCACATTCCCATCCTGTCCGGCAACATCCACGCCGAAGCGATGGCTCTCAGAACAGCGGACGCTGCAACAGCTTTCATGCAGAACATCAATCGCAGCTTTGTCGCAGACCCCGTCACTCGCAGCGGATTCTCGCAGTTGTTCGCCGCCCTGGCCACTACCGCCGGGCCGCAACTCTTCCACTGCACGGCAGGCAAGGACCGAACAGGCTGGGCAGCAGCACTACTGCAGACACTCGCCGGTGTACCGCGCGAAACGATCATGGCGGACTACCTGCTCACGAATACGTACTCGGCCGAGTACATCGATGCGACGGTCGCAACGATCGCCGCCGCCACAGATGCAGACAAGGGCGAGGTGATCCGGTTGCTGCTGTCCGTCGACGCAAGTTACCTGGGCGCTGCCTTCGAGCAGGTGGAGCACCACTACGGGACCGTCGAGAACTATCTGACCACCGGGTTGGACCTTGCTCCCGAACTCGTCGGCGCTTTGGAAACCAAACTCGTGCGATGAATCCGGCGAATCAAAAAACTGCGGGG
>NZ_JBFUJN010000035.1:0-35471 GCF_056401335.1 Rhodococcus sp. P4_F3_2 | reverse complement strand
CGGCCACAGTGCCCGCGATCGCATCGGGAGTGGACGGCTGCGGGGTCAGGATCTTGATGCGGTCACCGATCATTTCCCCGGTGCTCAGGTCGATCGTGCCGCCCTTGACGCCGCTGCCGCCGACGTCGATTCCGAAACCTGTGCTTGTCATCCTGCGCTCCTGAGTGATCAGATGTCGATGAGTTGGCCACTGTCGCAGCGGCGGTTTCCGGTGACCGTCAATGCATCGTAGGAAACGACGTTTTCATGCCTCGCCAGCTGCGTGGGGCGGGTGTGACGCAGCGGGATCCGGTGTTGCCGCTGGATCTGTCGGGGGTGTTGTTCGTTCGGGAGGCGACTCTGTAGCAGTTGCAGTACGAGTCGTGGCAGAGATAGGACCCGCCTCGGGCGGCTTTCGCGTGGCCGTTGGTGGGGCCGGTGGGGTTGTGTAGGTGTGTGGTGTCATGGTTGGTCGTCCACCAGTCCGAGCACCCTTCCCAGACGTTGCCTGCCATGTCGTGGAGTCCGAATGCGTTGGGTGAGAAGGTATCTACTGGTGAGGTTCCGGCGTGGCCGTCAGCGTGAGTGTTCTTCGTCGGAAAGTGTCCTTGCCAGATGTTGCAGCGGTGGACCTCGTCGGGAGTGAGTTCGTCCCCCCTGGGGGGGTAGCGGCGTTGTTCGACGCCTCCGCGGGCCGCGTATTCCCATTCGGCCTCGGTGGGAAGACGTGTATGTGCCCAAGCCCAGTATGCGAGTGCGTCGTTCCATGACACGTGCACCGCCGGGTGATCTTCGCGGCCGGCGGTGTCGCTGCCGGGTCCTTCCCATGTTTTCCAGTGTGCTCCGGCAACGTCACACCACCACGGGCTCCGTTCAGGTCTCGGTGCTCCGCGCCGTAGGGCTGAGGGAAGGAATGCGGCGAAGACGTCGGACCATCCGAAATGTTCGGCTTCGCTTACGTATTGGGTCTGAGTGACGAATTCTGCGAAGTCGGCGTTCGTGACAGCGTGGATATCGATGTGGAAGGGGGCGACGTGCACTCGCCGGACCGGCCCCTCGCCATCGGAGGCGAAGCCGACGTGGTCGTCGGTGCCCATGAGAAATTCCCCTCCAGGAAGCAGGGTTTGGCGCCGCTGGCGCGGTTGTCCGCTGGCGCGGCGTGAGGCTGAGGCTTCGATATTGGGTGGTAGGGAGGTGGCTCGGGAAGGCGTGCAGCAACCGTTTTTTGGGGGGATGGGAATCTCGTTCACAGGGAGGCTTTCGCGCGGGCGGCGGTGCTTGGGTCTTGACGGGGCGGACCACACCACCGTATAAAACTAGTCACATATGCAACAAGTCACATGGATGAGGTTGGCGTGAAGTTTGAACAAATGATCTTGGGACTGTTGTCATGGCGTCCTTTCAGCGGGTACGAGCTCGGAAAATATCTCGAACAGGAAGGCCGCTTTTTTCGCTCGAATGTGCACTTGAGTCAGATCTACCGTTCTCTGGCGCGCATGGTCGATTCCGGCTGGGTGAGCTACAGCGTCGTCGAAAACGACGGGCGGCCCGATGCGAAGATCTATCAGTTGACCGACCTGGGTGAACAGGAACTGCGTGACTGGATCACCAGTCCGTATACGCCGCCGAGCCGATTTCAGGATCCCGAGTTCAAGGCGCGCTTCCTGCTCGGCGGTCCGTTCGGGGAGGATGCGTTGATCGAACTGGTCCGAATCGAACTTTCGGCGCGGCGGATGCAGATGAAGGAGGACCGCGGGCGGAACAGGGACCTGGGGTTACTGGCGCCGATCGGCGGAGTCGACGAGTCCTTGGTCCATCGACTTGCGCAGCTTGCGCACGAACACGGATCGAGCGCTCTCGATCAGTGGATCGACTGGTTGGAGACCGTTCTGTGGGAGTTGACTTCCGGTGCTGAGGGACGGGCCGCCGCTTCGTCGACCGAAGGGGGGATCCGATGAAAGCGATCATGGTGATGTTCGACAGTCTCAATCGTCGTTTCCTGCCGCCGTACGGCGCCGCGGAAATCCACGCCCCCAACTTCACCCGCCTGGCTGAACGTTCCGTGACGTTCGAGAACTGTTACGCGGGCAGTATGCCGTGTATGCCGGCGCGCCGGGAGCTGCATACGGGTCGATACAATTTTTTGCATCGTAGTTGGGGTCCACTCGAACCTTTCGACGACTCGATGCCCGAAATGCTTAGCAGCAGTGGTGTTTACACCCACTTGAGTACCGATCACCAGCACTACTGGGAAGACGGTGGCGCCACATATCATCATCGTTACGATTCGTTCGAGTTCTTCCGCGGACAAGAGGGGGATCCATGGAAGGGGCATGTCGCCGATCCGGTCGCACCGCCCACACTCAAAGTCATGCAGGCGAAGCAGCGGCGGCAAGACTGGGTCAACCGCAGCTACCTGGCTGATGAGGCCGATCACCCTCAGACTGGCACGTTCGACGCCGGCATCGACTTTCTCCGGACCAATCACGGTGAGGACAACTGGTTCTTGCAGATCGAGACCTTCGATCCTCACGAACCGTTCTTCAGCCACGACCGATACAAGCAGTTGTACCCGCACGAGTACGACGGGCCTCACTTCGACTGGCCGGACTATATGCAGGTTTTGGAAACGCCGGAGCAGGTGGCGCATGTGCGCGCCGAGTACTCGGCGCTGTTGTCCATGTGTGACCGTTCGCTGGGTCGAGTTCTCGACGCGATGGATGAACACGACTTGTGGGACGACACGATGTTGATCGTCAACACCGACCACGGATTTCTGCTCGGTGAACACGGGTGGTGGGGCAAGAGCGTGCAACCGTACTACGACGAGACCATCCACACCCCTCTCTTCATCTGGGATCCGCGGAGCAAAGTCGCCGGTCAACGACGCGAATCGCTGGTGCAGACCATCGACCTGGCCCCGACGCTGCTGGATCTGTTCGGCGTCGATGCGACCGCCGACATGCTCGGCCGTTCGCTGCACAACGTCATCGTCGAGGACGCGCCGGTGCGTGAGGCTGCGCTCTTCGGCAATTTCGGCGGGCACGTCAGCGTCACCGACGGCCGCTACGTCTACATGCGCTCGTGCGCAAGTCCCGAGAATCAGCCGTTGACCGAACACACCCTGATGCCGACGCACATGCGTGGGCGATTCAGCCCGGCTGAGCTTCGGCACGCCGAACTGGTTGCCCCGCTCTCGTTTACCAAAGGCTGTCCGGTGCTCACGGTGAACGGAGGCACCATGACCAATCCGTACGCGTTCGGAACGCTGCTCTACGATCTGCACTCGGACCCCGAGCAATGTTCACCGCTATTCGACGAAGAACTCGAAATGCGGATGGCCACTCTCCTCGTCGATCACCTGCGCCAGGCAGACGCACCGGCCGGACAATACGAACGCCTGGGGTTGCCCCGATTGGGGCCGGTGACCAGCGAGCATCTGCTCGCCAATGCTCAACGGCCCCAGGTGGAACTGTCGCTACAACCACCCCCTAACCCCGACGAGTATCCGCGAGGTCCACTCAGCGTCCACACTCCGCTGCGCGAGCTGTTGTCCGACCCTGACGCTGCAGCAGCGGTCTCTAACTACCTTCCAGGCGTCGAGTCCGGCCCGATGATCACCATCGCGGGCGAGATGTCATTGCTGCAGATCGCGGCCTTGGCGATCGGTATGTTGCCTCAGGCCCGATTGCGTTCTCTTGCAACGGACCTGTCCACCCTGGCGCTGACTCGCGCCTGACTTCGATTCGTCGCCGATGGTGCTCTCTCACTGTTGGCTGTCCCGACGCTGACCTGATGCTCGGCCGGCGCCATTCTGCTCGCACCCCTACTGTCCGAAGAGAGCTCCCATGCGCGCCACTGACGTGTCATCGTCCGCATCCGCTCCGCCGCTCCCGGTCGCCCATGCCGAACCACAGACCACGCACCGCCGCCGCAACTTCGCCTTGCTCACCGGGGCGTCGACGATGGACAACACCGAACAAAGCATCGTCTCGGTGCTCTATCCGTCAGTGCAAGCTGCACTGGGACTCAGCCTTTCAGCGCTGGGGACGCTGGTCGCTGCAACCAAACTGGTAGGAGTGGTGACCGGTCCGCTGTGGGTCATGCTCGCCCGCCGCACCAATCGGAGAATCGTCCTCGCCACCTGCTCCGGTTTCTGGGGGATGTGGATCGTCGCGGCCGGTTTCTCACAGAACTACATTCAACTTCTGGTGCTGTATGTCCTTGCCGCGGCGGGTTTCTGCGGAGCCGCCCCGATCGTGACGGAAATCCTCGGCGACGTCTACGGCGACCGTAGGCGCGGGCGTGCCTCCGGGCACATGTACGGCACGGTCGCACTGCTCACCGCAGCCAGTGGACCACTGTTCGGGCAACTCTCGCACTTCGACAACGGATGGCGCTACGGCTACTTCATCTCAGGGACGATCTGCGTACTTCTCGGCGTGTCGATCGTGCTTTTCATGCGAGATCCCGGAGTCGGAGCCGCCGAGCCGCAGTTGGCTGGGCTGAGCATCGAAGAACGTGAGGTGTACGGCAAGATCACGTTCGCAGACGCGCGGGAGCTGTTCAAGATCCCAACCTTCGTGCTGATGTTGATCCAAAGACTGCTGTCCGGACATTTGCTGTTGATAGCGTTCGGAGTGGTCTATCTGGTGCAGGTCTTCGGTTTCAGCAACGCACAAGCCTCACTCGTCATCCTGCCGTACGGAGTAGGTTACTTCGCCGGCACGCTCGTCGGCGGTGCACTCGCCGACCGGGTCCACATTCGCTTTCCCCAGCATGGGCGGATCGCCTATCTTCAGATCGCGCAGCTCGCATTCGCCGGTGTCGCCTTTGTCGGAACACAGTTCGCGTGGGGATCGATCTGGATCTTCGCGGGGTTCTTTGCGGTTCTGGGTGCATTGCAGAGTGCAAATCCGGTCATCAAGGTACCGATCGTGATGGCTGTGGTTCGACCCGAGGTACGCGGTCTAGCTTTCGCGCTCTTGATTTCGGTGATGGAGTCGTTGGCGTGGGCGATCTTCAGCCTCGGCGCGGGCTATCTGGGGGACCTCATCGGTCTCCAGCGCACCTTTTTGTTGATTCTCGTAGCATTGATGGTCGTCAACGGCGCCTTCGTCACATTGATCTACCGGCCGTACGTGCGTGACAGCGCAGCAATGCAGAAGGCGATGGAACGCCGCGTCCCTCCCGGCTCCGTCCCCTCGTAGGGCCCCGAGTTGCCGGCCGACACTGGTAGCAGTGACCGACGGGAGATCCGTAGCGATTCCATCCGCTAGCTGGCTCGACGCCTGCTCGATCTTCTCGCCACTCTCACCTCGACGCACACAAAGGAATCCCATGCCCAACAACGAATCACTGAGCCTTGACGAGAAGGCCTCACTCACCAGCGGTGCCGGCTGGTGGAACACGGTGGCCTTTGCCGGCCGGAGTATTCCCGAGATCACCATGGCTGACGGGCCACACGGTGTCCGGTACCAGGAGGCCGACGCCGATCATCTCGGCGTCGGGAACAGCGCACCCTCGACCTGCTTCCCGCCCGCGGTGGGACTCGGATCGAGTTGGGATCGAGAGCTCACCCAACGCATCGCGGTGGCGCTCGCGCACGAAACGCAGTCCTTCGGAATCAACCTCCTACTCGGCCCCGGAATCAACATCAAACGAAGCCCCCTGTGTGGCCGTAACTTCGAGTACTTCTCCGAAGACCCCCTTCTCAGCGCCGAATTGGGTGTCGCCTGGGTCAACGGCTTGCAAGGTGAAGGGGTCGGCGCGTCCCTCAAGCATTTCGCGGTCAACAACCAAGAGTCCGAACGGATGATCGTCAGCGCGAACGTCGCCCCTCGCCCGCTGCAGGAAATCTATCTTCGGGCTTTCCGCCGCGTGGTCACCGATGCGAAACCGTGGACGGTCATGTGCTCCTACAACCGGATCAACGGAGTGCACGCATCGGAGAATTCGTGGCTGCTCACCGACGTTCTCCGCCACGACTGGGGATTCGACGGTGCCGTGATCTCCGACTGGGGCGCGGTCGTCGATCGGGTCAAAGCGCTCGCCGCCGGAATGGATCTGGAGATGCCGACCTCGAGTGGCCAGGGGCCAGCTGCAGTCGCGTCCGCGGTGCGCACGGGTGCGCTCCCTGAAACTCTGCTCGATCAGAGCGTTCAGCGCCTCATCACACTCGCTCGGATCAGCGCCGAGAACGCCCGCCCGCGAACTCCTTTCGATGCGGATGCACACCACGACCTCGCCCGCGAGGCAGCGACCCGAAGCGCGGTCCTGTTGAAGAACGAGACCGATCTGCTCCCCCTCGATCCCACCTCCGGTCAGAAGATCGCTGTCATCGGCGAATTCGCGCGTAACCCCCGCTATCAGGGAGCAGGCAGTTCCAAGGTCGTCCCCACCCGCCTCGACAGCGCCTGGAACGCAATTTCCGAACTGATCGACGCCACCACAGGACCCGATGCCAGCACCGTGCACTACGCACCGGGATTCACAACCTCGGAATCCGCTCCGAGCGAGCAAAGCATCACGCTTCTCGACGAAGCAATCTCACTCGCGGCCGACTGCGACGTCGTCGTTCTCTTCCTCGGGTTGCCCGCCAGCTACGAATCCGAAGGCTTCGACCGCGAGCACATCGACCTACCGGGCGAACAGACCGCACTGATCGAAGCGATCGCGGCGGCCAATTCCCGTGTCGTCGTGGTCCTCTCGAACGGAGCCGTCGTGCGAGTCTCCGGATGGGTCGACCGCGTACCCGCGATCCTCGAGTCCTGGCTTCTCGGCCAAGCCGGCGGCTCCGCCCTCGCCGATCTGCTCTTCGGCAAGGCCTCCCCGTCAGGCAAGCTCGCCGAGACCATTCCGCTTCGCCTCGAAGACACACCTGCGTACCTGAATTTCCCCGGCGAAAGCAGACAGGTCGAATACGGCGAAGGCCTCTTCGTCGGGTACCGGCACTACGACGCACGAAAGATGGACGTCAGTTTCCCGTTCGGGCACGGCCTCTCCTACACGACCTTCACCTATTCCTCGCCGGCCGTGCGCCACGTCGGAGAGGACATCGAAATAACACTCACCGTGCGCAACGCCGGCCGCTGCACCGGACGTGAAATCGTCCAGGCCTACGCGCGTACGGAACTCTCACGTGTGCAGCGACCCGACCGCGAACTCAAAGGCTTCGCGGTCACCGATGACCTCGAACCCGGTGAAGCTCAGGACCTCACGATTGTCGTCCCTCGACGCGAACTCGAATACTTCGACGCCAGCGAAGAGCAGTGGCTTGTCGAGTCTCTGAACTATCGCTTCGACCTCGGGGCCTCCAGTCGCGATATCCGCCTGAGCGTGGAAATTCCGGTCACCGGCGACCCCTACGAGCCGCGGCTCGACAAACAATCGACCATCAGGGCCTGGTTCTCTCATCCGGTCGGCGGCCCGGCATTGCGCAAGCTCCTCGCGCCCGTCCTCGCGTCCGTCGAAGCTGAGGCACCGGCAGGATCGAACCGGGAGAAAGCGATCATGGGAACACGTCTGGGACAACTCGCGAAGTTTTCGATGGTGCCGGTCAACGACTCACAGCTGGACGCACTCGTCCACTCCGTCAACTCGTGACGGCAACCACCTATCCGTCGCAATCGAACCGGACTTCCTGAAGCAATGATGATCCAGTGACCTCGCGGCCGAACTTCGTCGTGTTCATCTCTGAGCGTGCCCGCGCCGACGGCGGCGGCGTACTCGGCAACCCGAATCCCATGATGTGCCGGCCGCCGGCGCGTTGATCGCTCAGCACCAGGCTCTGATCGAATGACCGAACCTGGGCGCGTGCGTGAGCCGTAGAGCAACGTCGCTTCGCGTAGACGAACTGCACGAGGGGAAAAATGTGGACGCGGACATCTCGGGGATTCGATCCCGTACAGGGCATCACCGGTCATCAGTTCGGTGCGATACGACGAGGGTGTCGTGACCGACGCGATACGCAGGTGCGGAGCTGCCGGAGTGAGCTCATCGAGGTGTATGCGTTCACCACTCTCGGAACTAAACATGTCGAATTCTCGTGCACTCCGCGTCCTTCCGGTCGCCGCGACGCCCGCTACCGGGAGAGTCGTCATCCGACGTGCCTGTGCGCGGCGCGTCGGAAGCGTCAAACAGTGCACTTCACACGAAAGCTGTTGATGGACATGATAAACAAAGATCGAGAGGTCAGCGAGCCAATAGCGGGTGCTGATCGGGATCGGCGTTGGCCCCGTCGACTCTACGGTCACGGCACTGAACCCGACCCACGATTCAGTCTTGCCAACGAACGGACCCTTCTGGCGTGGGTGCGCACCGCGTTGGCCTTGCTGGCTCTCGGGGTCGCACTCGATGCTTTCGGCGATATTCTCACAGGCGGATACGGCCACGTTCTAGCTGTCGGTATCCTCGCACTGGCTCTGTTCTGCACAGTCAGCGGGGTGCGGCGCTGGTGGCTCAACGAGCAGGCCCTGCGACGACTTCAACCGCTCACCGCGCCACTGTCCGCGCTCGTGCTCACCGCCGTGTTGGGAGTAATCACGGGGGCTCTGCTCGCATCGGGATTCGCCGGGTGGTTCGGGTGATCCTGCTGGCCGAGAGCCTCACTGATATCGGAGATGCGGCGTTGAACTGGGATCGCGCGCGGGGATTTGTTTTCGAGACGATCGGTGCCCTCGTCGACGGAGCCCCGGCGGAGCTCGGGGTTCTCACTTTGGCCATCTTGTGTCTCGTTCTTGTCCGAGCACGACGGCAATCGTCGGTTGGAGGCGCTTCGAAACCGCAGCGTCTCCAGCAGGTACTACTTCGCCGTGGTGGGGAAACGGTGACCGCCTCTTGCACGCTGCCTACCGAGCAGACTTTCCGGATGGATCTCAGCGATGACAGCGGAGCACAGGTCGAACGTACCGCTTTGTCCTGGCAGCGCACCGCTATCGCACTGGTGATCGCAGGTCTCACGATCATCCGCATCAACCTTTCCCGCACCTCATGGCCCGTATCAGCTGCAACGGTCGTGTGCACGGCACTGGCGATAGTCCTGTTGCTGTTGGGCCACAACAGGTACCGAGATTCCACTCAGTGCTTGAGAACTCCACAGGCCTCGAGGGCTCGACAGGTCGGTGCCTCACCAGATGCGCGATTACCGATTGCGGTCGCGGCGACGACAGCTGTTCTATGCCTACTCGAATTGACGAACCTGTTGACCGACCACTTATGACATCTCTTTCGAACTTCGCGCCGACGAGGTAGAGGCGCAGCTCGCTGATCTGATTGGTGACCTGCACCATGCGGCGGGAAGTGTTGGGTGGCAGCTCCGCCGCAAGATGGACTCGATTTCTGTCCGATCCGGGTGCTGAACCGGCTACGTGGTCGGTGATGCTCGGATCCAGTCGAGGAGTGCGCTCGCGGTCCCTACACACATCGGTGATTTGTTCTCACTCTGTGCAGCGGCTTCGTGAGGGCGACGTCGTTTCGAATCTCTCCAGAGCGACGTGAAATGTAGTCCTCGGAGTGTTGGTCAGCGGGTGGTGGGTTGCTGAGGTGCGAGGGAGTTTCCGGGGGCGATGTGTCCGCAGTTCGAGGGTGCGGGTGTGCCGTTGAATCGGTCGTTGATCCAGGTGATCGCTCCGGGTAGCCATAGCGCGGCGCCGGGGAAGTGGCTGATGGTGTCGTACTGGTCGTACTGGATTGCCAGTCCGGCGGCGCAGTATCGGTTGGCGAGGGCGGCGACGTCGCCGGTGACCATGACTCCGTCACCAACACCGATATTCGCGCCGCCCGGTTGGGTTCCTTCGAGGACGCCGTTGGCGGCCTGGGCGATGAACATCGGGATAGTGGGTACCGCGGCGGTGCCCATGTTGATCTTGTTGGCTGCGTCGACGTATTCCGGCACTGCATTCGGGTCGTTGTACTCAGGTTTGACAATATCTTGCCAGGTCATGCCGGGGTATTGCGCGAACACATTGAGGATGGAGGCGTCTTCGAATCTCGGCAGGAGTTCCCGGCCGAGATCGTTGAGGTATGGGGCGAGGTCGATGCCGTATGCGCGTGCTAGTCCCAACGCAGCCATTCCGCCGACACCGGCCCAGCCGATGCTTCCATTCACGTAGTAGAGGTTGTTGGCAGGGTTGACCAGGACGCCGCCTTCCGCAGCGCCGATCAGGTCGTCATTGACATCGGGCGCGTATTCGGGTGCAAGGATCGAAGCCCAATTGGTGGCGATCGCTCCGCCGGAATATCCCATCAATGCGATCTCGGCATCGTCGGAGATTCCGGTCTTGGGCACGTCGCGGGCGGCGCGTAGGGAGTCGAGGGTCATCATTCCGTACTCGGGTCCGGCCGCGAAATCTGCGTTCGGGCCTTCGGTATCGGGGATGACGACGGTGTAGCCCAGGGCCAACAAAGGTCCGAAGAAGGGGGCCTCCCCGGACGTTGCTGCGCCGCCCAGATTGAAATTCTGTCCGCTCGGGGTCCACTGCCCGATCGGTGCGTTGCCGGCAATAGCTCTCGATGGACTGTCGTCAGGATTGAGCGAATCGTAGAAGGATTGGTAGGAAACAACTTTGCCGGGTTGTGCATTCGGCGGACGCAGGACAGTAGTGACATTCGCAGATGGTCGGCCGAGAGCATCCGTCGATCGATAAAGGATCTGCACAGCTTGCAGAGGTGTCGGAATATTGAGCACATTGTATGGGACCGTGCGGGTTTCGAGAACCTCGCCGGGCGCGTATGACGACAGTGGCGCTGCATCGTCGTAGCTGTAGAAGGAGTCGAACACCCGTGGTTCCGCGGTAGCGACCGGTGCTGTGGCACCCGCCAACACGGCCACTGCAAGCAGAGCGACAGCTCCGCTCGAAAGGGATCCTGATGACATATTCGACTCCTTTTTGATGTGCCTCATCCCACCGGCGGCGGCGAATGTGACCGCCACCATATATTACTTTCGGGTAAGAATGGTGTTCAGGCAAGTTGGTCAGGGCAGTTAGCGGACGGCGGTTGATTGATGAGCGCCCCACACTCGCCCCGCTCGCCAGCCCGTTGCCATCTCCACGAGCGGCGTGCCTGTTGCTGGTCGGCCAGACCCGTGGGGTGCGGTTTGAAGTACCCATGACAGGCAAAATCGACGGCGCCGAAAGGTCCAGCGGTTTCACGCAGGCGGTGCCAGTCTTGCGCCACTCGGCAAGAGGCCGTTCGAAGCGTTGCCATTCGGCGCCGAAGCATTCGTACCCGCGACCGACGAAGTCGAGGACGCCGCAGCCGCATAGACGGCAGCAACAACAGTGTGACACCCAGGCGGAAGAAGGCCGACTGGTGTCGCCCTCGAAGTCTACGGAATGTAACCCGCACTCACTCGATCACTGCACATTTGCCCAAAACCCGTGCTGACGCGTCCCTGCCTGAGGCCGGGGTCCTGCCTGAGGGTGCAATCCATGGCAGGAGTCCGCGTTTCAATGGAGCGGGAGGGAGATGGATGAATTACGTACCGAAAGGTTTGCAAGATCTCGAACTTATTCGACAGTCGGTAAATGTTCAGCAATCGTCACGGTAGGTACATCGAGGATGGAGATACTCACGGTCAAGTCGAAAGCATGGGCCGCAACGGCCAGCACTGCCCTTTCCCTCGCAGCCTTCGCCGCTGCGCCTACCGCCAGCGCAGAACGTGCCCCGGCGACAGATCCCTTGCTCGCGTACGCAGAACAAAATCCCCATGACTTCATCGGAATCAATGCTCTGGCCGAACAGCAGCTCGGTCAGAGCATCCAGTTCAGTGTCTCCGGCGTCGACGGACCGGTAGATGCCGCAACGGCAGACCTCATGAGCAACCAGGCACCGCAGGAAGGGGTCGCAGCTCGTGCGGTTCCCACCGATGCTTTCAGCGTCGTCGGATACTGGCCTCCCACCCCAGGGTGCACCGCAACGTACATGGGTACGTGGAACTTTCGTGACGACTACGTCAACGGCTCTGCACCTGATGACTTCGCCTCTATCATGTTCGACTTTTCCAACCGTTGCCTGACAGCAGTGTCCACGACGTACAACTCGTATTACTACGACGGAGAACGCACCACCGACAGCGTGGCGTACCTCAAAAACGGTGGGGTCGGCGGCGCGCCCATCGTCGGCCTTCGCGATGCGGTGTCGGGCTTCAAACTGAACGTCGACCACGGACACATCAGCTCGACCGTTACCCGTAAACTGGGCTGCGACACCCAGTCGTTCGGAGCTCAGTTCGCGTACGACCACAACCAGGACGGTGGCAGCGCCGGATCGGTGTCCGCGTCTTTCATCGGTGGACTGTCCATCGGCTACAGCGGCAGCCTGGCCACGATGCGAAAGAGCACGAACCCGACCTACATCAACTGCTGAGCGCATCGCGCTAGTTAGGCTCGCGTCATGAACAAGTTCACGAGTGCAACCCTGTTGCTCTACCTCGTCGCAGTCGTCGCGCAACTATTGACGTGGGCAGATCTCAGTGGCTCTGAACGAAGCACGCGCGTTGTCGGATTTCTACTCGTCGGAGCAATGTTGACGGCAGTCCTGAGCTTGAGCGGTTCACGCGACAAGAACTCCCCAGACGACAAGAAGTCCTAGCAGATCCCGACCGTTGTATGTCCGCCCGTGGGCCGTAGGTGTTGACGGCTGCGCGTTGCCGCCGGGAGGGACGGCGCGTGTGCCCTGCGGCCGGCCACCTTCGCTGTCCCCCGTAAATGGACTGCAAACGCCACCTACCAGCCGGGACCTACTATGGCGACGGCAGCGTAAGTGACTCATCTCCCGCGGCTCTGCGGAACGGCGTGTGGCCGCGCCGTTGTCAAAGCGTATCGAGAGGGCTCGGAACGACGATGAATTCTCGGTGGTCGGTCACGGCTCGTAGTCGTTGCAGGCGAGCATCATCGGAGGATGACGCATTGGCTTGTCGCCGTCTCGAGTGGCTCCTGTTTGTCTTGCTCCGTGCCGTGCCGTGCCGTGCCGTGCCGTGCCGTGCCGTGCCGTGCCGTGCCGTGCCGTGCCGTGCCGTGTCGTGTCGTGCCGTGCCGTGCCGTGGAGCAAGGGGCGGGGCCCTTGCCCGCCTTACCCTCAAGATCGACACCGACCTGTGGTGGTACACCGAATTGTTCGTTGAAGGCCAGAATATTACGGCCACGGTCCACGAAGGACTTGAGTTCGTAGAGGGCGGAGACTCGTGCCCATGCTTGCGCGCTGGGGTCCGTCGGCCCTTGTGTGCCAACAGGGTTGACCACTCGGAGGTTGACTACTTCGTATCGATCTGCCCGACGCGCGATTCTGCCGACGATCATCAGGAGACCGTCCGGTCGCTGCAACGTGTAGCCGATGTGTTCACCGTCCGGCGAAAGATGGTAGGTGCGGCGTCCGACACTCATGCTGCTGGGCGTCTCGTCTGATCCGAAATCGACCGGAAGAGATGAGTGTTCGTGCCCGCTGATTCTGAACCCACGATGCCTTACCTTCGCCGAATCCAAAGCCGAACCGATTGGCTAGCGACGTTGACCGGCCTCGGACGGGTTTTAGGGTGTCCCGACTGCCTTCCACAGCGGAGCGGTGCCAGGGGGTGTGGCTTTTGGGTCGACTCGCCCCCGCGGACGGTTGGCGTCCAGGGTAGCCCAACAATCGTGTGGGCTGCCGGAAAATAGACGCGGACAGGTTATTTCGTGTGATTCATGGGTTCTGGAGTGGCACAACAGATGAAACGGTGGCGGGGGTGTTGCGCCTCCACGTGCTTGAGTCGTCCACTGACGAGCGCATTCGCGCAGGTGAGGCTACGCATCGTTTCGGGCTTGAGACTTGGTTTCGCTTTCACGGGGTGGAGAAGGCTCGATGGGTACGACGTCAGGCGAGAAAGCGGCGTCCGCCCCACAACCAGGTTCTCACCTTCACTTTGCAATGTCACCGTGACCGTCGTAGTAGTGCGATGGCCGGAATCCGGCTGGCGTCGACGCCCGCACCGGTGTGTAAACGGGGGCTCCACGTGTTCCGTGAGTTTCGGGTTGTCAGTGTTCGGTTGGCGGTGTCTTTTAGGATTCAGTGGGTGGATTCCGGCGTTTGGGGTACGCCGCTGCGAGTGTGTCTTTGGTTTTGCGGTCGCATTGAAGGTGACGTACGACGACCCAGAGTTGGTCGACGAAACTGTTGAGGGTGGTCCCGTATCGTTCGAATACTTCGGCCTCTGGCACGCCTCCGTACGGTGCCCAGTTCAATGCGAGGGCGAGTAGTGCCTCGGCTTCTCCGGGTCGGTAGCGCACGAGTATCTGTGACTTTTCGGTGGCGATCCTGCGTTGCCGATCTTCGCGATAGCGATGTGAAAGTTCGTCGAAGAGTGCTTTTGCGAGCTGCGCCGGATCAGTTCTCGGTGAGTACGAACTTCGGTTGGCGGTCATGTGCTTTCGGGTCGTTTGGGGTGAAATCGTGGATGCGGGAGATTGCGTGGGGTCGAATCGAGGTGCAAGTAGACAGGTACGGTCGACTTCCGGCGTGAGCAGTGCAGTGTGGTGTCCGTATTGCCGAGAAGGCGGTCTCCCTCGCATTTGCAGTAGCCGGCCGTCTTCCTGCCCGCCGTCGTGGGAAGGTGACAGCGTGCAGGTTGTTCGCCGATGTAACGCTCGTGCAGTCTGTTTCGAGTCGTTCTCGGGGGTGACCGGGCTGTTGCTCAGCTGTGTGTTGCGGCATACGTTGCGCTGTCGCCGGACTCGGGCATTCGATGTGAGCTCGGGTTCTTGTTCGAATGGGGGTGCCTGGTGTTCAGGACGAGCAGTGTGCGCGGTGAACAACGGAGGTGCGGCAGTCGGAGACGTCAAATCCGGCCGAGAGATGGAAGTCTCCGGCTTCGGTTTGCCAGCCGGCATCCCAATGCTGGAAAGCTCGGCGCGTGAGCGTTATTCGTGTGGTGGTTGTCTCGCCGGCGGCGAGTACGCCGTCGGCGAACCCCACAAGCCAACGTATGGGGCGATCAATGGTCGTCTTCGGTCGGTGTGCGTAGATTTGGGCGACGAATTTTCCTGTGCGATCGCCGGTGTTTCGTACCGTGACATCGACGGCGTGGCCTGTGACCGCACTCATGCGGTCGATTTCGAAGCTGGTGTAGGAGAGTCCGAATCCGAAGGGGTAGGCCGGGGTTCGGTTCTGGCGCAGCCATCCGCGGTATCCGACGTGGACCCCTTCGCTGTAGTCGACGACCCCCTCCTTTGGGGTGGTGTCGAGGACAGGTACGTCCTCTTCCGATGCCGGCCAGGTGGTGGGGAGCCGCCCGCCGGGCTCGGATGCGCCTGAGAGTATCTCTGCGACTGCGTTTCCGATCTGCTCCCCTCCGAACCACGTCAGAAGGATCGCTGAGACATCGTCTTTCCATGGCATGACGATGGGCGCGCCTGCGTTGACGACGACGATCGTGCGCGGATTGACTGCCGCGACGGCAGTGACCAAATCGTCTTGATCTCCAGGAAGTCTCAGCGACGATCGATCCCACCCTTCGCTTTCCCCGTTCGAGTCCGTGCCGACGAAGACGATCGCGACGTCCGAGGCTGCGGCGAGGGCGACGGCGTCGTCGTGCAGATCGCCGTCATCAGCGTCGCGTTCGCGCCCGATGTTGAGTGCGGCAATACCTACGGCGAACATGGGTCCGGCGTAGGTGACCGTGATGTCGATGGGGACGCCGGCTACGACCTCGATGTCCGCTGTGGCGGCGGGCGGCTCGAGTAGCGCGGCTCCGAGGTCGGTACCGATGGGCGCTAGTTCGGTGTCGAGAACGGTGCGGTTTTCGGCGCTGACGTGCAGTTTTCCGACGCAGGAGGCTTGGAATCGGAGTACGCCGGTGTCGGTGGGAAGGTACTGGGTGCGTACGCGCAGGGAGGTCGCGTCGACTGGTGCATTCCCGAACCACACCAGTCGGCAGCTCGTGCGCCGTTCGGAGCGGACGAGTTCGCCGTCGTGGTCGATGAACTCGACACGCAAGCCCGGGTCGCCGCTGGCAGGGTCGGTCAGGGAGTCGGGATCGAGTGGGATGAGCGTGTCGGGTTCGGCGATGCCCATGCTGTGCCTGACGGTGCTCACCGGGAATGCTCGCCGCAGCGCTCGGAGAGGCGCGCTGATTGTTTCCGGCAGTACTGTCGCGCTGCCACCGCCTTGAGTTCGGGGTTCGACTGCGTGGCGGCCGATCACGGCGATGGTTCCGACGGCAGCGGGGAGGGGCAGCAGTCCGTTGTTGGCGAGCAGCACTGAACCTTCGATGGAGAGTTCTTTGGTGGCCACCGTGACCGACTCCGGTACCGCAGGTGTGTCAGTGGGTGTGTCGCGGATATCGAAAGCGCCGACCCGGAAGGCGAGACGAATCAAGCGCCGGACTTTGTCGTCGATCGTGGCTTCGGAGACCTTTCCGTCGTGGACAGCGGCGAGAAGTTGCTCGCCCCAGAAACCGAAAGGGCCTGGCATGGCGAGGTCTTGGCCGGATTGCGCCGAGGCGACGGTCGATCGCACACCGGTCCAGTCCGAGACGACGACCCCGTCGAATTCCCATCCTGTCTTCAACGGTGCAGTCAGCAACGGGTGTTCGGACATGGTGGTGCCGTTGACCGAGTTGTAGGCGGACATGATCGACCAGGCTCCGCCGTCGACGACGGGACCTTCGAAGGCAGCGAGGTACACCTCGCGCAGAGTGCGTTCGTCGATGCGGGAACTGGCGGTGAAGCGCTCGGTTTCGTATTCGTTGCCGACGTAATGCTTGGGGCATGCCGCGATGCCTTCCGCCTGGAGAGCGCGGACGTATTCGGTGGCAAGTGCGGACGTCAGTTGTGGGTCTTCGGAGAGAGATTCGAAGTGGCGACCGCCGAGCGGTGACCGGTGGAGGTTGATGGTGGGGCCGAGAACGACATCTACTCCCTTGCGGTGCGCTTCGGCCGCCAGGAGTGCGCCGTATCGTGCGGCAGCTCGGCGGCTCCAGGTGGCTCCGAGTGCTGAACCGGAGGGGAAGTTCGCCGACGGGTCGCGCTCGTCCCAGTGCTGCCCTCGAACGCCGGCCGGGCCGTCGGACATCACGATCGGACGCAACCCCGCTGAGGGGACCGGCCAGGTGGTCCAGAAGTCGCGGCCGGTGAGGAGCTTGATCTTGGTCTCGAGATCCAGGGTCGCCAGGACGCTGTCGATTTCGGCGTCACCGGGAACCGTGCGTGCGTGCGTTGCAGTCATGGTCTTTCCTCTCAGCTGGCGTTGTGTGTGCTGCGCTCGGCCCGGGCGAGAGCGAGCTGATAGTTCTTGATGAAGATTTCGGCGAGCCGCGGCGGCGCTTCGGTGTGTGATGCGACGGGCACGACAAAGTCCGGGCGACGAATTTGTTCGGCGAGATGGTCGGCGAGGTGACTTCGCCCGGTCGCGCGCAGATGTTCGATGTAACGCTGGGGATCGTTGTAGTGCGTGGGTCCTGTTTGCAGGGACGTCTGCATGGGGTCGGGTAGGCAACCGGGACGCCCGGCGTACTCGTCCCACCATTGCTGGAGGAGGCTTCGCATGTGTGCGGCGAGTTCGGGTTGCTCGTCGAGGATGTCTGTCGTCTGATGCGGATCGGCGCTCATGTCGAACAATTGCTCCCATTCGGCGCGGAATGCCCCGGGATGGTAAGTGCGGGTGTAGAGATGGGTTTTGGTTCGAACGGAACGCTGGTAGGTATGGGCGCCGTGACCGAGGACGAGGTATTCGCGTGATTCGATCTCGGATCCGCGGATCGCGGCCGCGAACGACGTCCCCTGCCATCCGGCCGGCTGCTCCGCACCGATCAGCTCGGCGATGGTGGGCGCGTAGTCGATGTTGTAGAGCAGTGCGTCGTTGCGTCTCTGCTCGGGTGTGAGGTCGTCGGTCACGCCGGGCCAGTAGACGATCAACGGAATTCGGTGGGTCGATTCGTTGGCGAGACCATGCTCTGCGTAGGAGCCGTTCTCGCCGAAGGATTCGCCGTGATCGGCGCTGACGACGATCGCGGTGGAATCCGCTATGCCCAGACGTTCGAGTTCGTCCATGAGCAGGCCGAGATGGTGGTCCCAGTACATGACGGCGCCGTCGAAGCCGTTGATCAGGTGCTCGAAATCAGCACGGGTTTCAATGGCATCGGGCATGCTCGGGCTCGGGCTCGTCTGAGGGAAGTAGGCGTAGTGCAGATCGAGCGCGCTGTGCGGTCCGTAGATCTCGCGATGGGCTTCGATCGTGGCCTGATCCGGCCACGCCGGCGCAGGCCCTGCCGCCGCAGCCTTTTCGGTCCACTCGTAAGGCTGCGAGTACGGAGTGTGCGGGTCCCAGTAGGTCAAGTGCAGATACCAGTCTTCCTGGTCTGCGTGCCGTTGGATCCAGTCGATACCGACGGCGTTGATCTCGTGCGCCTGCTCGTCTCGAGTATTGCCGGTCGCCCGGATCGCTTCGCGGAAACTTCCGGTGAAGTGGTTGGCACGGTGTCGTTCGCCGAACATCGACACCACAGCGGGAAGGTGGTCGTGACATTCGAGCAGCTGGCCCAACAACGGTCGATCCGGTTCGGTCCCGTGCCCGGAGTCGAGCCGGAATCGGGCACCTTCACCGAAGTGACTCACCACGCCGTTGGTAATGCCGAACTGACCCGAAATCAGAGCTGTGCGAGACGGCAGGCACGGTGAGTCGGAGCAGTAGTACCTGTCGAAGGTCACGCCTTTGTCGGCCAGCCGCTGGAGATTGGGAGTCGTGTCTCTGTCGTATCCGTACGGCGTGGTGTGGTCGGCGCGCAGGGTGTCGACATCGAGATAGAGGATTCGCATGAACAGGTTGCTCCAGTCTTGTCATTGGTGGCGCACCGCAGCGGAGGTGCACGTCGTCAGGATGTCGAAGTGGCCGTATGAACCTGCGCAGCAACAGATTCGGAAAGATCAGGACACTTCGAACAGCGACCGCGGAGACCACGAACATTGCGCCGTACCGGCTTGTCGACGGACACGGCAACAGGTTTTCCGCATATGCGAATCACGCGAACGTGCCGATCGCGTGCCTCGCTCGACTGCGGTGCACAACTGTCAACACGACTGTGATCGCAGTCATACGAGGAGCATACCTACTGAGTACTTGGTAGGTAGGTTTACGGTCACAAAACCAAGAAAGACTGCTCTGCGAGGTGGGCCGGGACTAGGTGTTCGTGAGATCTCTTCGGAGCATGTCGACCATGGCCTGCATGGGGGCGACCATGTCGAAGTCCGGATCGAGAAGCCATTGGTTCTCGAGCCCTTCGAAGGTCGCGATGATCAGCGAGGCAACTTGGGCGGCGTCGACATCTTCTCGTGCGGTCCCCAGTTCCGCGCTTCGGAGGGCGGCAGATTCGAAAATGTTTCGGACGGCCTGTCGACGCTGTCGCGCCCAATCGGAGGCGTCGGATTCGAGCGCGCAGACGTGTGCGAGTCGAACGACGGTCATGCGGTGGCTGTTTGCCCGAACCACCTCGGGGAGAAGGTCGAGCACTGCCATGAGATCGCCGCCCGCGTGGTCCAATCCTTGGGCCAGCAGTTGGAGGTCCTCGACGTCCCTGGATCCGAGGACGGCGGCAAGAAGGCGCTTCTTGCTGGGGAAATGATGAAGCAAGCCGGCCTGGGAGAGTCCCGCAGCTCGTGCCACCGCTGCGAGTGAGGTGCGCCGGAACCCGTGTTCGGCGAAGTGCTCGGTGGCGGCAGTGAGGATGTTGGCGCGCGCGGTTTCTCCTGCGAGGCGTGCAACTTCGGTGGTTCCCATAGTCGAAGGATAGGGGACTTCCCTCAGGCATACCGTCTACTCGGTCGGTTCCGTGTGGCGAGCCGAGGGCATTGCTACCGAGTACTCGGTCGGCTAGCCTGATGGGGATTTGTGACAAGGGCCACAACATTCTGCTGGAAGGCGGCTCGAGAAGTGTTATTGATGATCTTGCGGCGCGCGGGGGTGGGGATTCTCATGGTGGCCGTCGTGGCCACCGTCTCCTTCTTCCTCACGTTCTCCGGAGCGAGCGATGCGGCACGTGCAGTCGTAGGGCAGGACGCGACACAGGAGGTGGTCGATGCCAAGGCCCACGAACTCGGGTTGGACCGGCCGGTGCTCGCCCAGTACGCGGATTGGGTCTCCCACGCACTGACAGGAAACCTCGGGACCTCGTTCTTCGACAGCACCTCGGTCACCGAGAAGATCCTGCAATGGCTACCGGTGACCTTGTCGATCGTGGTGATTGCAATGTTGATCATCGGCGTGTTCAGTGCCGTGCTCGGCGTAGTGGCAGCCGTGCGGCGCGGGTGGTTGGACCGAGCGATTCAATTCGTCTCGATCGGTGGCCACTCACTTCCCGGATATTGGGTCGCAGTGGTGCTGGTGGCGTGGTTGTCCGTGGGCTTGCATCTCTTCCCGGCTACCGGCTACACACCGATCGGAGTGTCGGTCTCGGCATGGGCATGGTCGATCACGCTGCCGGTGTTGGCGCTGTCGATCAGCGGCATTGCTTCGGCCGCACAACAGGCACGCGGCGCGATGATCGACACCTTGCGCAAGGACTACATCCGGACCCTCCGGTCTCGGGGGCTCTCGGAGAGATCGGTGCTCTACAAGCATGCGCTGCGCAACGCCGCGCAACCGTGGCTGACGATCCTCGCGTTGCAGTTCATCGGACTTCTGGGCGGGGCTGTCGTCATCGAGCGCGTGTTCGCACTTCCCGGGCTGGGAACGCTGGCTGTCGACTCGACCATCCAAGGAGATCGTCCGGTCGTGATGGGGATCGTGGTGTTTTCCTCGGTGATGGTCGTCGTGGTCAACCTCTTCGTCGATGTCATCCAAGTGATCCTCAACCCGAAGGTGCGTGTGCGATGAGCATTGATCCAGTGGTGACGGGGGACCGTCCCGTCGTGCATCGTGGAGCCTGGCGCCGCGCGCTCAGCGAACCGATGACCATCATAGGCCTGGCAGTGCTGACCGGAGTGCTGTTCGTGGCAGTGTTCGCCAATCTCCTGATGCCGGCGGATCCCTCACACTCGGACCTGACCTCCGTGCTCGCCGACCCAGGAAGCAGTGGCCACCTCCTCGGCACGGACTCCGCCGGACGAGACGTCTTGTCCCGCTTGATCTCAGGCACACGGATCACCCTGCTCGGCGCGGCCCTGACCCTGTTTGTCGCGGTCGTGATCGGCCTGCCGGGAGGTTTGGTTGCCGGCTATTTCGGCCGCCGATGGGACATATCGTTGTCTTTCGTCGCCGACGTCCTCATGTCGCTGCCCGCCATTCTCGTTCTGTTGGCCTTGATCACAGCTATCGGACCGAACTTGGCGGTCACGATGTGCCTGCTCGGAGTGATGATCTCCCCGAGCCTGTTTCGGATGGTGCGCGCCACCGTGATCGGCGTCAAAGACGAACTCTACGTCGACGCCGCCCGCGTCTCCGGACTCAGTGACTCACGCATCATCGCGCGCCATATTCTCCGCGCAGTCATGGGACCGACGATCGTGATGTTGTCGATCCTCGCCGGCGTGGCGATCTCGGTGCAATCCGGACTCGAATTCCTCGGGCTCGGGGATCCGACCCAGCCGACCTGGGGCGTGATGCTGAGTGATGCGCTCGCATCGATTTCCCGACAACCGTGGGGCATCGTGTGGCCAGGCCTGGCGATCACACTGACCGTCGCCGGGTTCATCCTCGTGGGCAACGGAATCCGCGACTCGGTGCAACCCAGCGGTGCCCTACCGATCCGTAAACCTGCGCCCCACACCTCGACCCCCGAACAGAAAAGTATTGCGGCGCTGGAAGTACGAGGATTGACCGTCGCCTACGGAGCCGCGCGAGGTGAAGACCGCGAGGTCGTGCGCGAAGTGTCCTTCGCGGTCGAACGCGGTCGAACACTCGGATTGATCGGAGAATCCGGATCGGGAAAATCGCAGACGTCGTTCGCTATTCTCGGGCTCCTCGGTGAAGGCGGCGCAGTCGTCGGTGGACAGATTTGGGTCGGGGGACAGGAAATCGGCCACCTGAGAGGCCGCGCCCGGCGACGGCTTCTAGGGCGCGCAATCGCCTACGTTCCACAAGAACCGATGAGCAACCTCGACCCCTCCTTCACCGTCGAACGACAACTCACCGAACCCATGCGCGCTGCGGGCATGAACGACAAGGATGCCACGGCCAAGGCCGCATCTTTGCTCCTGCGCGTCGGAATCCGCGACACCGAGCGTGTCCTGGGTTCATATCCCCACCAACTGTCCGGAGGTATGGCTCAACGCGTGCTGATCGCCGGTGCGATCTCCACCGAACCGGACGTGCTGATCGCGGACGAACCCACCACGGCGCTCGATGTCACCGTCCAAGCAGAAATTTTGGATCTCCTGCGCGACCTGCAACTCGAACTCGGAATGGCACTTGTGCTCGTCACCCACGATCTCGGAGTCGTCGCCGACATCTGCGACGACGTCGTAGTGATGCGCAACGGCGAAGTGATAGAAACAGCCACCTTGGAGGATTTCTTCGCCGGTCCCACACACGAGTACTCACGCCAACTCCTTGCATCGAGCCGCGAAGACGAACTTCGTGCACCCAGAAACTCCAGCGAGCAAATTATCGAGGTAGCCGAATGACCCTGCTCGAAGTAAACGAACTCACTGTCACCTACCCCAAACGCTCCCGAACAGGGGCGGTCATGCGCGCGGTCGAGGAGGTCTCGTTCAGCATCGAGCGCGGCGAGACTCTGGGGCTCGTAGGCGAATCCGGTTCGGGGAAAACAACAATCGGACGGGCGCTGCTCGGCCTGGCACCGGTGAGTTCGGGCAGAATCCGTTTCGATGGCCAGGACCGAACGTCGCTGTCACGCCGGCAACAACGCGCCCTCGCAACCCAGGTGCAGGTGATCTTCCAAGACCCCTACACCTCGCTCAACCCTGCCCTGACGATTTCCGACACCCTCTGCGAGCCGCTCCTGGTTGCCGGAGTGACCAAATCAGCGGCGCGAGAGCAAGTTCGGGAGCTGATGGACGCCGTCGGGTTGCCGAGGGACGCAGCGCAGCGATATCCCAGCGAATTTTCCGGTGGGCAGCGCCAACGCGTGGCGATAGCTCGTGCGTTGGCCCTGAGCCCTCAATTGATCGTGTGCGACGAGCCGACCTCGGCGCTCGATCTGGCCACGCAGGTGCGTGTTCTGGACCTGTTGTCCGAGATTCAGGACCGCACTGGGATTGCCTATTTGTTCATCTCTCATGACCTGGCTGTGGTTCGCCGGATCAGTCACCGCGTAGCGGTCCTGAGGGGTGGGCGTTTGATCGAGGAAGGTACGACCGCGCAAGTCACACAAGAGCCTCGCGAAAAATACACTCGCGAACTGCTCCTTGCCGCTCCGATCGCTGATCCGGTGCGCCAGCGCCAGCGCCGGGCAGAGCGTTCGGCGCTGGCGCTGAGCGAGCTACGTGGTCAGAGCGGAGCGTAGCTCGCGATCGATCGCGAGGAGCCCGTCCATGTCCTGAGATCCGGTGAAACCGTTGAGTTCGACGATGCCGGCACCGATGAGGCGTTCGCGCATCATCGGTGCCAATCCCGAAATGAACGGGAAATGGCTTTCGACGACGGCGGCAGTGGGCGCGTGGGCGAGCAATTCGCTCAGCTGAGCGTGAGCTACCGGTGCGTCCGGTGCGAAGTCGTCCTTCATCGGGACGCTCGCGGTGCTTCGCACTACCGCATTCCACTGCGCGGAGATCAACACATGCTCGGCAGTGACCGGACCTGTCGGCGGCAGACCGAGGCGTTCGTACTGCTCTGCGGGTGCTTCACTCTCGCGCATGAGTTCGACCATCAACTCGATCATCGTCATTTCGAGCTCGTCGTCATCACGCAAGGGGCGCTGCTGCTGTGGGTCGAGTTCGAGGTCGTAGAGCAGTGTTCCGAAGCGGAAAGGATTGCCGACCGTCCACGCCGGAGTGCGGAGCACCGGGATGCCGCGGGTGAACGGGAACCCCTCGACAAGTTCGGCCGCGCGCAGCTCTTCTGCAGAGAAGTGCCCACGCATATGTGTGGGCATGAGTGTGTACTCGTGGAGCGGTGAGTTCTCCGGTCGTACGCACGAACGCATGTAGACGTACCGCCCGTCCGTGACGTTGACGTGCCCACCCGCGACCCCGAACAGAGCGCCCTTACGGATCGGGGCGTCCTCGGTGATCACCGCCGACAGAGAGTGTCCCTGCATGCGGTCCGTGGGCGGGCAATCGAACACATCCAACAGTGTCGGGCCGAGATCGACCGTCTGCACCAAGGCTTCTCGGCTCGATCCGCGCTCACCGGAGCGGGGATCCCAGACGAACAGGGGGGTGTGGATCGTCTCGTCGTAGAACGGCTGCACGGTCTTGCCCCACCAGCCGTGCTCTCCCAGAAGGAACCCGTGGTCGGTGCACACGATCAGGGCAGTGTCGGACCACAAGTCGTGCTCGTCGAATGCGGCGAGCACACGTTGCACCGAGCGGTCACATTGCGCGAGAAGGGCGAGGTAAGAGCGGCGGAGTCGCTCTTGCTCGTTCATTGATTCGGTCACCCGGCGGTACTGGGGCCAGTCGAAGATCGGTTCGGACGTGTCGACCCCGGCGATCGCGAGGTATTCGGGATAGGTGAAGAAGGGTTCGTGAGGATCGAAGCACTCGATCTGGAGCATCCACGAGTCCGCGTGAGCATTCACGGCGATGAACTCGAGACCCGAATCGACAGTCGCGGTCTGCGAATGCGTGTCCTCGGTCGGCATGTAGGTCCGATTGATCCAATCCTGTCGTGCCACAGTCGTTGTGGGGTTGAGGTTCGCAGGCGGGGCGGGTGGATCGACGACGCCCTTCCATCGGTCGCCTTCCTGGCCTCGAAAGAGCTCGTAGGTGTCGAACCGGTTGTGATAGGTGGCGCCGCCGTCTTCCCAGTAGTGGTAGTGGTCGGTCGAGAGGTGCGTGTGGATTCCGGCCGCGCTGAGGATCGACGGGACCGAATCGTCGAAGGGTTCGAGTGGGCCCCAGGAGCGGTGCAGGAAGTTGTGTCGCCCGGTATGCATCTCCCGGCGAGCGGGCATGCACGGCATGCTGCCGGCGTAACAGTTGTCGAAGCGCACGCTGTGTTCGGCGAGGCGGTCGAAACCCGGTGTAGGGATGTCGGTTCCGCCGTAGGGCCCCAGATAGCGTCTGCACAATGTGTCGAACATCAGGACGACAGCTCTCATTGCGTTTCCTTCGTTTGTCGTGAGGTCGGGGGAGTGGGAGAACTCTTCTTGCCGGATATCTATCGATGACAATAGGCCCGAAAGGGCTTGCCGACCGAGTACTCAGTCAGTAGGCTACTGCTTCAGTGTGATCCCCGCCATAGTGGCGGAAGCGGATCCATTCGACGAGGAGAGTCCATGCCACGAACTTGGTCCCGGCTGTGTGTTGCCGCGGTCGCCGTTGCCCTTGCAGTGACAGGGTGTAGCAGCGGAGGAGCGACGAGCCAGACATCGGACACCCTGACCATTGCCTCGCTCACCCCGAAAACATCGTTCGACACAGACAGCAACCTCCTCGGCAACGACGTCGTGTATTGGGAACCGGTATTCGATACGCTGCTGCGCTTCGGCAAGGACAAGAATCTCGAACCCGACCTCGCCACATCGTGGTCGTACAACGCCGAAGAGACCGAACTCACCGTCAATCTGCGCACGGGTGTGAAGTTCAGCGACGGAACGCCTTTCGACGCAGAAGCTGTCAAGGTGAACCTCGATCACTCACGTTCGACCCCGAGCATGGCCGCACAAGAACTGGCCGCAGTAACCGACGTCACGGTCATCTCGCCCGAGCAGGTAATACTCAAACTACGCGCCCGAGACCCTGCGCTGCTGCCCAGTCTCGCCCTGGTAGGCGGGCTGATGGCCTCACCGAAGTCCATAGCTGCCGGCACGCTGGCAAAGGAACCGGTGGGCACAGGACCGTACATCTATGACGCGGGCAATTCCGGTGTCGACCGTCAGTCCTACATACGCAACCCCGAGCACTGGAACAAGGACGCATACCCGTACGACAAGGTCGTCGTCAGGTCGATGTCCGAATTGACACCTCGCCTCAACGCCATCAAAAACGGCGAAATCAGCGCCACACAACTCTCTCCTGCCAGCAGTGACGACGCACGTGGCGCCGGACTGAGCCTGTACGAACGGGAAGTCAACTGGTCCGGCTTCGTCATCGCCGACAGGCAGGGTTCTTCGGWTCCTGCGCTAGGCGACGTCCGAGTCCGGCAGGCACTGAACTACGCACTCGGACGGGACGAACTCGTCGAGGGACTCATGCTCGGCGCGGGCACGGCAACCACCCAGATATTCGCCGAGGACAGTGCCGCCTACGATCCCGATCTGGACACTCGCTACCCCCACGACCCGGCCAAAGCCAAAGCACTACTCAGCGAGGCCGGATACCCCAATGGGCTCGATCTGACCGTTCCCGACTGGTTCTCCGCATCCCAACCGGGCCTGGCGCCGGCGTTGTCCCAGCAGCTGTCGGAAGCAGGAATCAACGTGACCTGGGAAAAAATCCCCCCCAGTAAGACCATCCCCGAACTCTCGTCCGGAAAGTACCCGATCTTCTACATGCAGCTCGGCTCCCGCACCGCGTGGGAGGACATCGGCCAATCCGTACTACCTTCCGCGACGTGGAATCCGATGGGCGCTCGCAGTGAACAGCTCGACGCTCTACTCGTAAAAGCCCGCAGCGTGACAGGCGATGCCTACGACACGGCGCTGCGCGAGATCGACACATGGCTCGTCGACAACGCCTGGTTCGCACCGGTAGCACGGTCGAGCCTCGTCTTCGCCACCCGCGACAACGTCGGTGTCGACGAAGACCTGTGGGGCGTCATGGTCAACCCTTCCCTTCGTGCATACACCCAGAAATAAGTTTCCAGAAAACGCGTCACCGTCTCGCAGCAGCGCGCACTTTGATTTCGCGCCGCGCTGCTGCCAAAAGCCTCCCCGTGCCGGACCCCCGGGTGCCTGGCACGGAGAGCATCGGCGAACAGGCTGCCTGAAATCGCGCAGCCACACCCCGCCCACCTGCCGGGCGCGTAGCCGAAAACTCTTGTACAGGAACAGAAAGGGCTTCCATGCTCGCCGGAACAACCAAAGCGGGACTGTGCTCGTCCATCGTCACCAAAGTCGGTGCCACCGCCGTGGCGGTGCTCTTGTCTACAGGGATCGCTTCGGCGAGCGTGCCCGTCCCTCAAACACCGTCGACACCGCCAGGGGAACCGACCTACACGGAAACGAGTTACCCCACCGACCACGGCCCCCAAGCCATGACCGTCTACCGTCCCGCCGGCCCTGTGGCATCGCATGGCCCTGCGATCGTGATGGTCCACGGGGGTGCATGGGTGCGCGGCTCTCGCGCCCTGCTCGACGACCAAGCGCGGCAGGCCGCTGCCGCTGGTTTCGTCGTCTTCAATGTCGACTACGAGTTGTCGGCTCCGCGGAATCCCCGTCAGGTCGAGGACGTGAAGTCGGCCATCGACCACATCCACGCACACGCGGATGCCTTCGGAATTGACGCAGATCGGATCGGCGGCTTGGGAACCTCGGCCGGGGCGCATCTACTCATGCAGGCAGTCACCGCGGGGCAGGCTCCGCTCAAGGCAGTCGTGGGCTGGTCTGGACCCTACGATCTCACCGGCCAGGGGAGCGCCCCGAACACAGCACTCGCACTCGGCGCAGCGGAGATCTATCTGGGATGCCTCCCTCATATCAACCTGTGCAACGATTTGGCCACCGAAGCCTCACCGATCACTCACGTCGCACCGGGGCAGGCGTCCACACTTTTGTTGAACTCCTCCAACGAACTGATCCCGCTCGATCAGATGACCAGATTCGCAGACCGCCTGCGGTCGGTAGGGACCCTCGTCGAGACACGAGAGCTTCCAGGGTCCCGGCACGCGGTCGCATATTCTGCCGAGGCCATCGGTCCCACGCTGGAATTCCTTGCACTCCACCTGTGATTCGTCGGAGCACAGGTGAGCATGGGCTCGGAACATAGACCGGCAGTTGCGATGCCGGCCGGCGACGGTGACATCGACTACTGCCGCAGCATCGCGACTGGATGGAACCGACGAGGAATCGATATGTCACGGCTGGAGGCAATTCCGGCTGCGGGAGGTGTCAGGGTCTTCGATGAGGGAGACCCGGCGATGGTCTGCAGCCGGAATTGTCGCTGTCCGTTGACCTGAACTCGAACTCGGAGAAAATGTCGTCAAACCCGCGGCCCGCGGAAATACTTCGCAACATGAACCAGCCGCGCACCGCAATCGCGGCCCTCGGCCGAGCAGAGCGGCCTGACCGCCAGGTCCGTCATGCGATGCGAACTGTGGCCGAACCGATGGTGTCCAGGGGGCATGCGCGAAAGCGATGAGCGGGACGTCGCTTATCGAGCGGGGGTGAGGTGGCTCGATTTCGCGGCAGCAACTGATGCAGCCACCGCTTGCCCCGCACCCGCGCCGGCCCCTCGACGGATCTACCGACGAAAGCAACGCGTCCCCGAGACCGACAGCGATTCGACTATGCGCCGCCTCGCGAGCCTGCCTTCAGGAACTGGTGCCAGCACGTACACGTGGATCCCGTCCTCCACCACGTGGACAGTGATGGGGTTCCCCTCCTTGGTCGCCAGGTCGCGTAGGCGCACTACATCGGGGTAGACAATGTCGTGCGTACCCACGAACACCTCGATCGGAGGCAGGTTGTGCAACGGGCCGTTAATCGGACTCAACTCGGCTGATTCGAGTGCTGTGCCGTTCGCCCATGCGCGAGCGAAGTCCGCCAACGGTGTTCGATTGAGCCAAGGGTCCTTGTGTTCCATCGCGGCTATGTCCGGGTTGGACAGCGTGACGTCCAACCACGGTGACAGCAGAAGGAGGCGGGCCGGCTGGGCGAGACCGGACTCGGGCAAGGATTGCGCTACTGCCAGCGCTAAACCTCCCCCTGCCGAATCGCCTATGACAGTAATTCGTGTCGCGTCGAATTCGCTGAGGAGATCACGGTATACGGATGTCAGGAACTTTGCGCCGGCGTGGTGATCGTGTGTGGGCGCCAGCCCATAGATGGGCACCTCGACTCGGCAGCCCGAGTCGACCAGCTCCCCGATGAACGACCAGTGAGGGGCGAGTATTTCGTTGACGTACGAGCCTCCGTGGACGTAGACCACAGCCTGAGTCGAATGTGTCGTCCGCGGTTCGAGGCTGTAGCAATCGAAACCATGGACCGTGCGCCTCGTCACTCGGAATCGTGTGTGGAAGCGACGGGGAGGAGCGGGATCGCCTTTCGGTGCAGCGAGATGCTTGAGTGCGTCCGCAGAGGTCGTCAACTTCGGTTTGCGTCGGTGTCGAAGGTAGATCGACAACAATGTCATTCTCGTGCTTGCCATCTCGGTCTACTCTCCATTATCGGCAGTACTGTGCGGAATCCGTTTGTCTCGGATCGGAGACGCGTCCCCGTAGGCCGCTCGCCCTCGCAGCGACCCGTGCCTTGCAGCGTTGGCGCTCTCCTCGGCCGGGGCGAGACACAGAAACTGGCCTTCAAGGTGTTCGAGGATCAGCTGGGAAACTCTCTAATCTTGCTGCGCGAGTATCTGTAGACGGCGAGCGGCTAGTTCGGCGTACACAGCGGCACCGTCGGCGAGTACCGCATCGTCGAAAACGGCGTTCGCAGAGTGGTTGTTGGGCGCGGTTGACCAGTCGCGATCGCTCGGGGTAGCCCCGAGGCCGATGAACGCTCCCGGAACGACGTCGAGTACTCGCGAGAAGTCCTCCGAGCCGGCAGCCGGTGTCGGAGCCCAACCCACTCTTTCCTCACCGAGTACCTCTCCCACGGTCTGAACGGCGAATTCAGCCTCGGTTGCATCGTTGACTGTGACCGGGTAGCACTCCTGATAGTCGACCTCGACATCAACGCCATGTGCGGCGGCCACTCCGCGACAGACTTGATCGAATCCGTCTTTGATCGCGCTGCGGGTGGATGCGGAGAAAGTGCGCACAGTGGCCTCGAAGACTGCTGCTTCGGGGATCACGTTGTGTTGGGTGCCCGCGTGGAACGCTCCAACGGTGACGACGACTGGGTCGAAGACGTCGTATGTCCGAGTGATGTGCATCTGTAACGAGGTGATCATTTCGCAAGCTGCAGCGATGGGATCTTTGGCCCGGTGCGGTGACGATCCGTGTCCGCCCGCTCCGGTGACGGTGACGGTGACGGTGTCAGAGGCAGCCAGGAAGGGGCCACGTCGTGTCAAGAAGGTGCCGGCGGGAAAACCCGAGGACATCACATGCAGACCGTATGCGGTATCAACGCGAGTCCCTGCGATGTCGAGGACTCCCTCGGTGATCATCGCGGCCGCGCCGTCGTAGCCTTCCTCGCCGGGCTGAAACATGAAGACCACATCGCCCGCGAGGTGTTCTCGACGAGCGCTAAGCAAATGTGCTGCACCGGTAAGCATGCTGGTGTGCAAGTCGTGACCGCACGCATGCATTTTTCCGTCGAACCGGGACCTGTATTCGAGGTTCGTGAGCTCGTGCACAGGTAAGGCGTCCATGTCTGCACGTAGCAGGACGGTGCTACCGGGACGTGCACCGCGTAGGACGGCGGTCACTGACGACAACTGTGTTCCTCGAGTGATCTCGAGCGGGAGGCCTTGCAGAGCCCCGAGAACTTTCTCCTGGGTGCGAGGCAGGTCAAGGCCGATCTCGGGCTCTGCGTGAAGACGGTGTCGTAGGGAGATGAGCTCGTCGGACATGGTTCGAGCGTCGTCGACCAAGGATGTGGTGCTGAATGTTGCGCTCATGGTTGGACCTCATCGCGGATGGGGCGGGCAAGGGCGGTGAAACCGGGAACTCGGGTGGCGACGAATGTTCCGCCGAGCCCGATCGCCGCCGCGGCAGCGACATAGTAGGGAATAAGAGCGGAGTGCCCGCGGATCGCCAGTGCTTCGGCGAGTAACGGAAAGGTTCCGCCGAACACGGAAACTGCCACCGCACCGACGATTCCCGCGCCAACGGCCCGCACGGCGACGGGGAACAACAGCCCGCTCAGCAGATTGGCGAGAGCTATTTGCGGTGCGACAAGGATTCCGAGGATTACGGCGACCATTGCAAACGGCAGGGAACCGGAAGACATGCCGTACAAGAGTGGAACTGCGGCGACGGTCAACATGAGCGCGCCACCGCGCATCACCGGGATCAAGCCGATGCGGTCGGCCAGTAGCCCCGACAACAACATTGCCGCGAGTGTGGTGACAAAAACAACCGGCATGAACGACGACGCACCGGCTTTACTTGCCGCTCCGATGTGATCGGCGAAGACGGGGAGGTACACCAGTGAGAAGTAGAACGAGACCGTGCTGCCGACGACGATGAGGAACAACGCCGCACATGCGAACGGGTGCTGGGTGAACACCGTGCGGACGGGAGGTCTCTGGGTTCCGTGCGCTTCGAGTTCTTCTTCGAATTGTTCACTCTCCGGGGCGCTTTTGCGAACCCAGATCGCTGCGAGACCGATGAGAGCGGCGGCGACGAACCCCCAGCGCCATCCACCCTCTGCCAGGCCTTCTTCACCCAGAGTGGCGTTCAGTACCGCCACAGTGGCGAACGACATCAGTGATCCGATGATGACCCCGGCATAGGAGATGCCGCTGAAGAGCGAACGCCTGCGCGGCGGTGCTGTTTCGGTGATGTACGCCGCAACGGTGGGAGCTTCGCCGCCGTAGGCCAACCCCTGGATCAAGCGGGCAACTACCACCAGGACTGCCGACCACGCTCCGATCATGGCGTGGGACGGGACTACAGCGAGGAGCAAACTTGCACCGGCAATCACCGAGATGCACAGCATGAGTCCGAATCGGCGACCTCTGCGATCGGCGAGGCGCCCGACGAGAACACTCCCGATCGGGCGGGCCAGGAAGCCTACGGCGAATCCGCCGTAGGCCATCAGGGTCGCGGTCGTGCCGACACCGGGAAACAGTTGATCGGCGAAGAAGGGCGCGAGCACTGCGTACATGCTCCAGTCGTACGACTCGACCACGGAACCGACTGTCGCCGCGCTGAGTGCTCGCCGACTCGTTCGTGCCTTACTCGGCTGGTGTCCTCGCCGACCGGACGGCACCGCTGCTGGTGGAACTGTCGCCGTTATGTGCCCGTCGGGAAGCGGCATCTGAGGTCCCTTCGTGGAATGTGGAACTGATGAGATGCGACACTAGGGATCGGAAACATAAGATCCGCCAATATGCGAGAAATGGAAAGAACCAAGGAGTTCAAAACCTCATATGGAAAGTCTGAGTGAGAACGAGATGCGGGTGCTCAATGCTGTTCAGTTGGCGCCGCGTGCTTCGTGGGCCCAACTGGGACAAGCACTCGACCTCGATGCCGCAACTGTGGCCAGGCGGTGGTCCAGACTGGTTTCAGCCGGCTCTGCGTGGCTTTCGGCCTATCCCGGGCCCGGGGCGGGACACCGTCTCAATGTCTCGTTCATCGAGGTGAACTGCGTCACGAACAAGGTATTGAGCGTCGCTGAGGCTTTGGCGACGGATCCTCGCGTTGTCACAATCGAGCACGTCACCGGCTCTCGCGATCTCGTGCTCACCGTCGCGACTGCCGGTCTCGAAGCCTTGTCGGAGTTCTTGCTGCACGGCATCTCGCAGATCGCGGGCGTATCGTCCACCCAGACACAGCCCGGTACCCGCATCTTTGTCGAAGGCGGTGACTGGCAGCTCCGCTCCCTTGACATCGGCGAACAGGGCCGTATAGAACGCAACCGACCCAGGACAACCGATGCCCCGGCACTCGTCTCGGACCGTAGCTATCGCGAACTGCTGGGACTACTCGCCGAAGACGCACGGATGGGCGTCAGTGAACTAGCCGACAGGCTCGGCGTCAGCCGCCCGACTGCTCGCCGCAGAATCGAAGGAGTACTGGCCCGCCGCGAGATCGTCGTGCGCTGTGACGTCCCACATGGCCTCACACGATGGCCGGTATCGGCCACACTCTGGGCAGACGTACCGCCCGAACAGCACGCCGATGTAGCGCGAACATTGTCAGACCTTCCCGAGACCCGACTGACCGTCGGTCTGACCGGCGGCGCGGCCAACCTCATGATCTCACTGTGGATGAGAGGACTTGAAGACTTGCAACGACTCGAAACGATTCTCGCTGAACGAGTTCCAGGGATACGAATCGTAGAGCGCGCAGTGGCCCTCCGGCACATCAAGCGTGTGGGCGCACTGCTCGGCCCCCACGGTCGGGCAATCGGTCATGTCCCGGTCGACCCATGGTTCGGCGTGCTCGACCCTCTCTGAGCCGTTCAGCCAAACCCGGGCGGCGGCCCGGGGGGCCTGCAAGGAGATCACAGACACACGTCGGCGATTCGGCCAGCGGCGGCGGGAACTGGTCGAGACAGCGAGTTGCGTCAGCGCTCCATCGTGACCGACGACCGACCCTCGATGCCGTGTAGCGAAAGAATCAAAATGAGGTCGACTCTCTTCCACAGTGGTCCGAGGCCGACTGTGGAAACGAAAAGCAAGACGAAGAACGGAATACCAATCCTCGAAAATGCAAACCAGAGTGATCCGGCAAAGGCAAAGGATGACGCGGCACAACCGCCGCAGGTGTACTCCGGGCGCGCAACTCACCGGTGCCACGTCGGCGATCGCGGATAGAAATTTACAGATGGACCTCCGGCGCTGTGGTTCTGCATGTCACACCAGGTCAGGCCCGATCGGCGTACCGGTCACGCAGTTCGAGCGCTCAGAAGGTGAACCAACTCGAACAGACACATTCCGATCATGACAACAGAGACCGCGATCGGCAGGCGCGCATCCGGGAGATTGCCTCGACGCACCCGCCCCTGCGCTTGAGGTGTTCCGAGCGCATACGTCATGTGCCGATACCTGTTGTGAGATAAGAGAATAAGTACCAGTACCGGACCCAGGGCTGCTGCCGTCACCCCAGCGGCAACCCATGAAAGATGAGGAGTGGTGATGCGCGAAATGGCGAGCGCGCACGCCAATATTGCCGCTGCAGTGCGTTGCCACGAGAGGGCAGTGCGCTCGACTTGCGCGCCATGATCCCCAGAGAGATTCACGGGATGCGCCCCGCGATGGCCAAAGCCAGCAAGAGCACCGCAATTCCTCCCACAATGACTGTCACCGCGACAGCGGTCAGTGGGGCGGCGAGAGGCAGCATTCGCCTGAGCGCTCGTTCATTCCTCCACCACCTGAGCACGCCTCCCACGGCGCACAACAGTCCCAAGCTCACCGAACCGAGTGCGAGCAACGAGCTGTGCCCTGCGGTAACGATGTCGTCAAGGGCATCGAGCGCCACACCGAGAGCGAGAAAAGCCAACGAGGTGCGGATCCACGCGAGAAGAGTGCGCTCGTTGGCGAGACTGAAGCGCGGATCGGGCTCGCTTCCAACGGAATAGAGTTTCGTCGGCCAGCGACGATCGGTATCGTCGGGGTCTGAGGTCATGCCAGCTTCCTTGCGCGTACGACGTCGATTCACGACTGAGTTGATTCAATTGATGCAATATGTGCGCCCACCCGAGATCGAGGGGTTGATGGTCTTCATGGCCGTGAGATCGGCGCCCGAAGCCTGAAAGATCGGCGAGAAACCCTGCGCGAGGAGCTCCAACGAACAGCAAAACCCAGGACTAGGGGCGCGCCTTCTGTACAGGCGAATCGACCGAATCGCCTTGCCCTCGGTAGGGAACCGAGCTGACCGTGCCCTTCGCTTCTCTCTCGAACTTCGCGAGAGAGAGTTGGAGCCACGCGATGTAACTCGCGGTTGCCATGTACCCGTGTTCGTGAGCAGTGGTGTGCAACTCGTGTACCCAGGACGCGTCGATTCCAGAGGCGGGCTCAAGCTTCATCTCCACGACGGCTTGCCAACCTGGGGATGTGGCCTGGGCGATGCGAAAATCCAACTCGGTGCGGATCAGTTCGATGGCGACGTCCGGGCCCAGTTGGCCCGCGAACAGAAGACGAAGTTTGAAATCTGGATCGGAGGGCCGTGGTGACGGTGTGTAGGGCGATCGCGCCCAGTCGAGTAGGGCCGTGTGCCCGGTGTCGGTGAGCCGATAGACCTTGGCATCGGGCTTGCCGTCTCGTAGGTCTACCTCGAATTCGACCCAGCCTTTGTCGATGAGTTTGGGCATCGTCCGATAGATGTGCGGCAGTTGGACTCCGTATCCGAGATACTGTCCGGGGCCGTCCATCCACTTACGGATGTCGTAGCCGGACAACGGACTCATCGCCAGCATTCCGAGGATGACGAATTCAAGGCGCATACGGTAACCCCCGCCAGCGGTGGTGCCTGGTCTCTGATCTAGATGCGTCATTGGCGCACCATCCGGAAACCGCAATTGCCCGTAGATGATTCAGGTGTATTCGCTGAGCGAGCGGCGAGCCTGTATCGGTTGCAGTAGCTGTGGTGGCACAGGTACGAACCGCCTCTGGTGACACGCGAGGTACCGTTACCGT
>NZ_JBFUJN010000034.1:0-83477 GCF_056401335.1 Rhodococcus sp. P4_F3_2 | reverse complement strand
AGTCGGCACTACCAAAAAGGCGCACAGGGCCGGAGGGCTTCAGGGTGTGGTCGCGAACTTCGCTTCGACGTCGGCGGCGCTCACGCCAAACTCCTCGAGCGAATAGCGATGCGACGGACGGCGGTGCTCGGCCAGGCTCGCCTGATGCGACGCCTCCACCGCTGCGCGAGCCTCGTCAGTGAATGGCAGGTCGAACTGCGCGTAGATCTTCTCGACGGTGCCGACCGCATCGGCGATGAAGTCCTTGTAGTCGACGTCGATGAACTGATCGGGGTTGTAACGGCTACGTGCATTGTTGAAGTTCGCATTCCCTCGCGCCCACAACTCCAGTTGCGTGCGCCCGATGGCCGGACGATCGAAGGCCCTCGACATGTCGTGTCCGCCCTGCTCGACGAGGCTGAAGGTGGACGCCATCGATGTCAACGGGTCACGGAACGTGCGAACGAACAACGCGTCGGGATAGACCGCCATGATCTCGTCGATCGCGAAGACATGGCTCGGGCTTTTGAGCACCCACCGTCTGTCCTGGTCGTGCAGCCCGATCAACTGCAGGTTCTTCTTGTGCCGCGCATATGTTTCGGTCCAATCCTGCTCCGCCAGCCACTGCGTGTAACTCGGCACGTACGCAACAGTTTCGAACGCGGTGGAGAGCAGCGTCTGCTGCAGCAGACGCCAACATTCCTCGACCTCCTCCGCCCCCATGAAATGCACCTTCATCAGGTCCGCTTCGTTGCGCTGGCGAGCACGGTAGAAGGCGTCGGAGCGAACGTAATCTTCGTTCTCCGACCACTTGTCGCGCTCGGGGCGCGGCTGCGGCGTCTCGGCGAGCCACATCTCGGCGCCCTGATGCGCCGGGTCGGCACCGAGCAAACGGTGCAGAGCGGTGCTGCCGGTGCGGGTCAACCCGACTACGAAGATCGGGCGTTCGATCGGAACATCGACGTGCTCTGGATATTTCGCGAATCCGGCCTCACTGGTCAGGCGACCCGCGAGCGCTCCGACGATCATCTTGCGAGCGATCACCGTGCCGTGAGGAGTGAGGTCGGCCTCGTTCTGGAACGACTCGAGGAGAACTCGAAGTCCTTCGAGATAACTGTCGCTGCCGAAGTTTTTGTACCCGGCCGCCTCGCGCGCAGCCTGGTGCAGGTCATCGATGGAACCGATGCCGTCGTAATCCTGTGTCATGGCTAGTCCTTGTATGAGTTGATCAGTGGTGCGTGTGACCGCAGTTGACGTCGAGACATTGCCCGGCGATGGCCCTGGCTGAATCGGACAAGAGGAAGACGACAGCGTTCGCGATGTCATCTGGCTCTGGCAATCGGCGCAGATCGGCGCCCGCTGCGATCTCGTCGTAGATCACCTTGGGGTCGACTCCTGCCGCCACCGCCTTCTTCTCGAACATGTTCTTGACCGAGTCCGCCCAGATATAGCCGGGAGCAACCGAATTGACTCGAACGCCCTTGGGACCGAGATCGATCGACAAACTGCGTGCCATTGCCAGGAGCCCGGATTTCATGATGCGGTAGGCCCCGAACCCGGGAAGCTGGTTGCGCAACACCATGGACGTGACCATCACGACGGACCCGTGCGACTCGATCAATGCCGGAGCAAATTCTCTGGTGACGTTCAACGCCGCGAGCAAGTTGATGTCGATGCCCGACTGGATGGACGCCACGTCGGCGTCCAGGAGCGAGACCTGCGCCGGTTGGACAAAGGCGTTGTTCACGAGGCAGTCCACGCCGCCGAACTCTGCGAGCGCAGTCTCAGCCAACGAGGAGATCGAATCGACGTCGGTGAGATCGGTCGGAATGGCCAGTGCAATTCCGCCGCGGTCTCGGATCTCGGTTGCCACAGATTCCAAACGCTCGGGTGTGCGGGCGGCCAGAACAACTTTTGCTCCGGCCGCCGCACTCTGCACCGCAATCGAACGACCCAGCGCCGGGCCCACTCCGGAGACCACGACAACCTTGCCTGCCAGCAGGCCCTGATGGGTCAGCACAGTGCCTGCGGATCGAGAACAACACTCAGAGAAACGATCTTGCCGTTCTCGTCGAACTCGAACAGGTCGGAGGCAGCGAAGTCGGCCATCCCGACGCGCTGTACCCGAAGCTGCATTGCTGCGTATTTTCCCGTCACCGAAATCGGGCCGAGCAGGCTGACTGTGAAATCGACCTGCGCGTTCGCGGTATCGAATTCGCGAATCTCGTCGATTCCGCGGTAGGTCCGGACCCCCAGCGGTTCGTGTTGAACTGCGTCGGGCGCAAACAGCGCAACCAGGCCGTCGACGTCGTGACTTCCGAGACACTTGACGTAATCTTCTACGGCAGAAACTATTTCAGCCCTGTCAGGCATGGACGCTCCTCGTGTTCAGGCGGATCAAGAAATGGTTCCGCGGGCGCGGAGATGGTCGACGATCGCGATCGCAGCGTCCTCGGTCGTCGTGACACTGGTGTCGATGTGAATGTCAGGGTTCTGCGGCGGTTCGTACGGCGAATCGATTCCGGTGAAGTTCACCAACTCGCCACGTCGAGCCTTCTTGTACAGACCCTTGGGATCTCGCTCCTCTGCGACGGCAAGAGCGGTGTCGACGAAGATTTCGACGAACTGTTCGTCGCCGATCAATTCACGGGCGGCATGACGCTCGGCCTCGAACGGTGAAATGAAGGACGCGAGCACGATAAGACCGGCGTCCGCCATCAGTCGGGTGACCTCGGTGACGCGACGGATGTTCTCGACGCGGTCGGCTTCGGTGAATCCGAGGTCTCGATTCAGCCCGTGACGGACGTTGTCTCCGTCGAGGAGGTAGGTGTGTGCGCCCAGTGCGTGCAGTTGACGCTCGACATCGTTCGCGATGGTCGACTTTCCCGAACCGGAGAGACCGGTGAACCACAGAACTGCGGGTTGGTGTCCCTTGAGCCTGGTGTGCGCGGCCTCGTCGACGTCGACGGATTGCCAGTGAATGTTGTCCGATCGACGCAGCGAGTGCGTGATCATGCCCGCACCGACAGTGCCGTTGGTAAGGCGGTCGATGAGGATGAAGCTACCGGTGTCACGGTTGCCGACGTACGGGTCGAACGGGACCGGTCGATCGAAACTGAGGTTGCAGACACCGATTTCGTTGAGCGCGAGAGTAGTCGTTGCGGTCTTCTCGAGAGTGTTGACGTTGATCTTGTGTTTCGGTTTGGTGATGCGCGCAGTGACTGTCACGGTACCGATCTGGCACAGGAACGGCCGTTCGGGCAGCATGGGAGCCTCACCCATCCAGACGATGCAGGCCTCGAACTGATCGGCTACGGCCGGCGGATTGTCGCCGATGGACAGCACATCACCGCGACTGATGTCGATCTCGTCGGCGAGCGTGATGGTGACCGAGCGGCCCGCACCGGCAACGTCGAGGTCGCCACCCATGGTCACGATGCGCTCGACTGTGGACGTCTTTCCACTGGGGAGCACGCGGATGGGATCTCCGGGAGATACGGTGCCGGAAACGATCTGGCCGGAGAATCCGCGGAAGTCGAGGTCCGGCCGGTTGACCCACTGCACCGGCATCCGGAACGGAGCCGCGGCGGCAGCATCGTCGATGTCCACGCTTTCGAGATGCTCGATCAGGCTTGGTCCGGAGTACCACGGGGTATTCGCACTGCGCTCGGTGAGATTGTCACCCATGTATGCCGAGAGCGGGATGGCGACGAACCCGTCCAGACCGATCTCGTGAGCGAACTCTGCGTAATCCGCGGTAATGGCATCGAAGACCTCTTGCGAGTAGTCGACGAGGTCGAGCTTGTTCACGGCAAGCACCACGTGCTTGATCCCCAGCAACGACACCAGATACGAGTGCCGGCGGGTCTGAGTCAGTATCCCCTTGCGGGAATCGACAAGGATCACAGCAAGATCGGCGGTCGACGCGCCCGTCACCATGTTTCGGGTGTACTGCTCGTGCCCCGGAGTATCGGCGACGACGAACTTGCGTCGCTCGGTCGTGAAGTAGCGGTAGGCGACGTCGATCGTGATGCCCTGCTCACGTTCGGCGGCGAGACCGTCGACCAGGAGCGCGAAATCGAGCCCCTCCCCCTGGGTTCCGCTCTTGCGCGAATCGGCTTCGAGCGCCGTCAGCTGGTCGTCGAAGACGAGTTTCGATTCGTAGAGCAGACGGCCGATCAAGGTGCTCTTGCCGTCGTCGACGCTGCCGCAGGTGATGAATCGCAGCATGCTCTTGTTTGCATGACGTTCGAGGTACGCCTCGATGTCGTCAGCGATCAAATCCGAGGAAACAGTCATCAGAAGTACCCCTCTTGCTTCTTCTTTTCCATCGACGCGCTGGAGTCGTGGTCGATGACCCGTCCCTGGCGTTCGGAAGTGGTGGTGAGCAACATTTCCGAGATGATCTCGGTCAGGCTCGTTGCGGTCGATTCGACGGCTCCGGTCAGCGGGTAGCAGCCGAGGGTACGGAAACGAACGCTCTTGAGTTCCGGAGTCTCTCCCGGCAGCAACGGCATCCGGTCGTCGTCGACCATGATCAGCGCACCGTCCCGCTCGACGACGGGCCGCTTGTCGGCAAAATACAGCGGAACGATCGGAATCTCTTCCTGGCGTATGTATTCCCACACATCCAGCTCGGTCCAGTTCGAGAGAGGGAAGACGCGCAGGCTCTCGCCCGGCGCTTTGCGGACGTTGTACATCCGCCACAGTTCCGGTCGCTGCTGCTTGGGATCCCAACGGTGCGCAGCTGATCGGATCGAGAAGATGCGTTCCTTGGCGCGGGATTTTTCTTCGTCACGGCGGGCGCCGCCGAATGCAGCGTCGAACTTGTAGTGATCGAGGGCTTGTTTGAGGCCTTCGGTCTTCCACATATCGGTATGGACAGCGCTGCCGTGAGTGAACGGGTTGATCCCCTGCTTCACGCAGTCCGGGTTGGTGTGGACGATCAGATCGAGATCGCCTGCAGCAGCGGTACTGTCACGAAGTTTGTACATTTCACGGAACTTCCACGTGGTATCGACGTGCAGAAGCGGAAACGGCAGCTTCGACGGATAGAAGGCCTTGCGCGCCAGATGCAGCATTACAGCGGAGTCCTTGCCCACCGAGTACAACATCACCGGGTTCTCGCTCTGGGCAACAGCTTCACGCATGATGTGAATGCTCTCGGCTTCGAGTCGTTCGAGGTGCGTCAGTGTCGCGGTCATCAGCCCAGTTCCTCCAGTGCTTTCGGGGCGAGTTCAGGTCGGCAGATCAGCAGATCCGGCAACCACGGGTTTTCCTGGTTGTAGCGCAGTTCGCTGCCATCGATACGCGAAACATGCAGTCCCGCAGCGCGTGCGACGGCAACGGGCGCCGCCGAATCCCACTCGTACTGTCCTCCCGCATGTGCATAGATGTCTGCTTCTCCGGATACAACCGCCATCGCTTTGGCGCCGGCAGAGCCCATCTCGATCAACTCCGCGCCCATCGCGTCGGCCATGCGCATGACCGGTTCTGGACGACGCGTCCGCGATACGACGACTCGAACCGGCGTCGCGGCATCCCGTTCGGCTCGATCATCGCTGCTCGAATAGGTGACGCCAAGGGCAGGCATTGCGACCGCACCTGTTGTGAGGACACCGTTTTCGGTCAGCGCAACATGAACGGCCCAGTCCGATCGTCCGGCCTCGCCGTACTCACGGGTGCCGTCGAGAGGGTCGACGATCCACACCCGATCCGCCTTCAGCCTCGCGAGGTCGTCAGCCCCTTCCTCCGACAGCACTGCATCCGCAGGAAAGCGTCGGGCAAGTTCGGCGACGATGAATTCGTGACTGAGCCGATCGGACGCGTTCTTGAAAGTCGCGACATCACCGTCGTTTTCGCCGAGGGATTTCCGATGGTCGAGCAGAAGTTCTCCCGCCGCAGCGGCGATGTCGATCGCCGCGCGTTCATCGTTAGTGCGTGTCATAGGTACTCCACAACTGTGTAGACCTCCCGATCGATACGGGAAGAAAGGTCAGGCCGACCGCAGAGTGTCCAGCGCTTTGCACTGGCCTCGATGTGGTCTGCGCCATACCGTAACACCAGAATGAACAATGTTCATTCTATTTCGAACAATGTTAATTCTATGATCTACATCACTTTGGATTTTGGGTGGCGTTCAACAACGAACAGCGTTCGATGTAAATTGAGGATGCCGAGCCGCCCGACTACGGTGATCAAATGAGCAGTGCCAGCAGCAAGTCGATCTACGGTGACGCCGAAGTGCGTCGGCGCCGAACACTCGACGCGGCGATCTCGCTTCTGGACGAGGGAGGCTACTCCGCGCTCACCATCCGCGCGGTCGCCAAACGAGCCGGCACCAGCACCGGACTGATCTACCAGTACTTCGTCGACAAGCAGGGCATCTTCGCCGCACTCCTCAGCGAAAGTCAGCTGGAAATGGCGGACTTCGTGAACTCGCTCCCCCGCGAGCAGGGACTGAGCGCCTTACTCGAGTCCATGATTTCCGAGTTTGCTCGGCACTGGGCACGGGTGGGTCGACTCACCACCACTTGGCGCGACATCGAAGGCATGGCCGGGTCCGACCGAGAAAGCATGCGGGAACTTCACGCATCCGTAGCGGTCTACAACTCGGCATTGATTCGAGCGCTCACCGAATCTGCTGCAGCCGAAGGGAGCCGGTTGATCGACGACCCCGCGTTGATCCATCTCGTGCTCTCCGGACTCAAAGGCCTGTCGGACACCATCGTCATCAACATCGCCAAAGAAGTCACACCCGAGTACTTCGTGAGCTTCTCCGCCCGGGCGCTCGCGCGGTCCATCACGGAGTGACGGACCGACACCTTACGAACGAACGAGGCGAGCGATGGCCGCCTGAGCTTCCTTGATCTTGACGTCTGCTTCCGGACCACCCTGCTTGGCAGCTTCGACGACGCAGCCCGCAAGGTGGGCGTCGAGAAGCTTCAGGGATACGGACTGCAACGCGCTCGTCGCGGCGGACACTTGGGTGAGCACGTCGATGCAGTACCGGTCGTCTGCGACCATGCGCGAGATTCCGGCTACCTGACCTTCGATACGACGAAGGCGTTTGAGCAGATCGTCCTGCTCGGGGCTGTAACTACTCATACCGCAACTATACCCCCTACCCGTATGAGGGCTACTGCGATGCGACGAAGCCCACCCGGACGCGGCGCACGACATCGATGGCCATCATCCCCGCAACCAGAATCGACAACCCGGCGCCCGAGATCCAGAGACCGTCGTAGTGCGTGCTCTCGAACGGTGGAGCGCCCTCCAGTATCGGTCCGAAGTCGGACGTCGTCGTACCCGCTCGCCAGCACACGACCGCCAGAATCGTGGCGGCGACGATACCGAGTACACCGATCCACGTCTTCACGTCGACGAGCGGAGTTGGCTGGGCCTCAATCATCGGCAGACCCGTCCGGTTCCACACCGACCGTGACAACCTGGCTCAACGCCTCGCGAAGTGCCCGATCGTCTTTCGCCCACGCTCGCACCAATCCCCCGGTGGTCAGACGCAAGCCGATACCGTGCCGACGCCGGGGCACTCCGGACAGCTCACCCAGCGCGCGTGCCGTTTCCCACGGTTCCATTTCGTCCTCGTAGGCAGCGTCGTCGGACTCCGGGAACACCTCGGCGATCTCGGTGATCGGCACCTCTTCGGTTCCCTGACGCAACGTGGTCGCGGTCAGAAGCACACTCGCATGCCGGCGCGCGGCAATCACCTGCACGTACACCAAGCCGGTGAGGATCACGGCGAACATCGCCAGACCGAACCAATGCACCACCGGGCCGGTGAACAGCTCGATGACCAAGGCGATCAGGCAGAAGATCGGACCGAACGCGATGGCCCACCACCGAGATCCCGGTTCGTAGTACAGAACGTCCGGGCCGATTTCAGGAGCACGGTCAGCCACGGGCGAACCAACTTCGGGTGGTGTCGCGGTAGATCGCGACGCAGGCACAGATCAGCATGACGGGGACGACAAGCGCGAGCACGGTACTGATCCCAGCGACGACCAGCGCGATCTGCAGCACAGCGAACACCCCGGACACGATCACCAGGATCCGTCGGCAGAGAGGTTTTCCGGCGCGAGTGGGACCGGCGAGGCCGCCGATCGCAAGGCCGGTCAACAGCAGAACCAGCCCGGACACCCGCACGAAGGTGACGTAGATGTCGATGTTTCCGGCCGATACGCCTTGATCGGTGAATTGTTCACGCAGCGAATACGAGGCGCTGGTGACATTGATCAGGCCGAAGAGTATGAGTAGGAACGCGCTGGCGATCCACAGCCAGAATGCTGCCTCGACGGCCGTCGGGCGCCGGACCTTCGTAGAGATACTCACGGGTTCAAGTGTGCGCTATCCGCTGACGATGCCCGGAATCATGAGCACCAGGAGTGTCACCAGAACAGAGGCTCCAAGGATCGCGAACAAGATCACTTCGGTCCGTGAACCACGTTGGCGCAGTGGAGCGTCGTGGGTGCTTTCCGTGCGCAGGGCTTCCTGAGAACTCATTGTCTACGACCTCTCCCCTACTACTGCAGTGACCCGTTTCACAGTACCCCGAGCTACCTATCGGTTCCCCGCCGGGGGAAACGAAGAAAGTACGGATTGGACTCTTTTCGGTGCATCATCACGATCGCCCCGACAGCAGCAACTGCCTGCAGGATTTCCGCTCCGCCGAACAGCAGAGTCGCCGCGCCGCCGTCGCCGCCGAGCCCGAAGATCACGGGGATCGCAGAGACCAACATGAAGACTCCACAGAACGTCAGCAACATTCGAGCCCAGTTCTTGCCACGACTCATCGAGCGCACGAACAAAAGGAACACCGCGGTGACGATCACCACCAGGACAGCGGAGAACACGATGACCAGTGGGAACATGCCCTCCACGTCGGAGCGTGTCAGACCGGCATCGACAGCCGCCTGGTTCCTGAGCATCTCGTCGACGAACATCGACTTCTGCCCGAGCAGCATCCAGATCATCGCGCCGCCCTGGACCAATCCCAGCGCCGTCACAGCCCACCACAACTGAATCGCAGTCACGACGTCCGTGGGCGGCTCGGGTTTCGGCTGGGGGCCCGGGTATCCGTTGTAACCGGGGCCGTATCCCGGGATCTGACCCGTCGGCATCGGTCCGAGTTCGCGGTACGGCTGATTCTCGAACGGCTGGTTCTCGTAGGGAGGTTCCCGGCGGGGCGGTTCCTGGCGCGACGGCGGCCACTGCTCGGTCATGACACCAGCGTATCGGTCGATACCGGTGCAGCCACCATGCGCGACTCCGTCACAGCCATCCGGCAACTTCCGACGCCCAGTACGTGAGGACCACGTCGGCACCGGCGCGGCGAATGCTGRTGAGCGATTCGAGAATCGCCGCGTCCCGGTCGATCCACCCGTTCTGCGCGGCCGCGGTGATCATCGAGTACTCCCCCGAGATCTGGTACGCCGCGACCGGAACCGGAGACCGGTCGGCGGTCTCACGCAGAATGTCCAGGTAGGACATTGCAGGCTTGACCATCACCATGTCAGCGCCCTCCGCGACGTCGAGGTCTACCTCGCGCATCGACTCGCGGCGGTTGGCGCCGTCCTGCTGATAAGTACGACGGTCACCTTGCAGTGAGGATCCGACGGCTTCACGGAACGGCCCGTAGAACGCTGACGCATATTTCGCGGCATAGGCGAGCTGACCGACCTCGACATACCCGGATGCATCGAGCGCACCGCGGATCGCGGCCACCTGACCGTCCATCATGCCGCTGGGGCCGAGCAGGTGCGCACCCGATTCAGCTTGCGCGAGAGCCATTTCGACGTACCGGATCAAAGTTGCGTCGTTGTCGACGGCGCCGGCGGCGGTAAGCACGCCGCAGTGGCCGTGATCGGTGAACTCGTCGAGGCAGGTATCGGCCATGATGACCGTCGAATCACCGAGTTCTTCTGCCAGAGCGCGCAATCCGACGTTGAGGATGCCGTCGGGATCGGAGGCACCGGAGCCCTGAGGGTCCTTGTCCTCCGCCTTGGGGACGCCGAAGAGCATCAGACCACCGACGCCGGCTTCCACTGCTTCCACCGCGGCGGACCGCAGCGAATCGAGCGTGTGCTGGAAAACGCCTGGCATGGAACTGATCTCACGCGGCGCATCGATGCCGTCTGCAACGAACATCGGCAACACGAGGTGTCGGGGTTCGAGCGAGGTCTCTGCCACGAGTCGCCGGAGCGCTGGGGTGCGCCGGAGCCGGCGAGGGCGATGAGTGGGAAACACGAGAAGTAGCCCTCCTTCGTCGGAACCCTGTGAGTGGTTGAGGAGTCCACAGACTCCTCAACCGCTCACGGGTGCGCTAGCGCCTGCGGGACTTCTTACGCGGCGGCGGCAAAGCACCTTCAGCGCGCAGCCGAGCTGCGTGCTCGGCGAGAGCCTCCACCAGCGGTCCCACCTGCGAGGTCTCGGGCTGCACGTCGACGCGCAGACCGAACTCGATAGCGGTTTCGGCCGTCTTCGGGCCGATGCACGCGACCAACGTGCGGGCGTGCGGCTTGCCGGCGATGCCGACGAGGTTGCGCACGGTCGAGGACGAGGTGAAGCAGACGGCGTCGAATCCACCGGTCTTGATCATCTCGCGGGTCTCGGCCGGCGGCGGCGCCGCCCGGACGGTGCGGTAGGCGGTGACGTCGTCGATCTCCCAACCGCGTTCGCGCAGGCCCTCGGCGAGGGTTTCGGTTGCAATGTCCGCGCGCGGCAACAGAACCCGGTTGACCGGATCGAAAACGTCGTCGTACGGGGCGAATTCGGCCAGCAGGCCTTCGCTGGACTGCTCACCGGTCGGGATCAGCTCGGGGTTGATGCCGAACGAGCGGACCTTGGCTGCGGTTGCTTCGCCGATACAGGCGATCTTCACGCCGGAGAAGGCGCGAGCGTCGAGACCGAACTCCTCGAACTTCTCCCACACTGCGCGAACCGCATTGGTGGAAGTGAAGACCACCCACTGGTAACGACCGTCGACGAGGCCCTTGACCGAACGCTCCATCTGAGCCGGGCTGCGAGGCGGCTCGACGGCGATGGTCGGAACCTCGATCGGGATCGCTCCGTGAGTGACCAGACGGTCGCTCATCTCGCCGGCCTGATCCTTGGTGCGCGGCACGAGGACAGTCCAGCCGTACAGAGCGCGCGATTCCCACCACGACATCTTGTTGCGCTGCGCGACAACCTTGCCGACGGTGACGATGAGCGAGCCCACCAGTTCGGATCCGGCTTCGTTGAGCGTCGCGAGAGTTGCCTCGACGGTTCGCTGCTGACGAGTGGTGCCGCGGACGGTGATGGCAGCAGGCGTCTGCGGAGCCAAGCCGTTCTCGACCAGCGCGCTGGCGGTCTCGGCGAGATGTCCCGACGTCGCGTGCAGAACAAGCGGTCCCGGTGCAGCGGCCAGAGCAGCCCAGTCGACTTCACCGCGAACGTCGGCCTCGGTGTGACCCGAGCCGAGCGCCATACCGGCGTAGCTCGGCACAGCCGAACCCGAAGGCAGACCCGGGAGAACCTCGAACTGAACCTGCGTGCGGGCGACTGCCGTGACCTCTGCGATCACGGAATCCGTGGTCAGCGGATCACCGGAGACCAGACGCACGACGTCGTGGCCGTTCTTGGCCTCGTGCACCAATGTCTTTGCAACCTCGGCAGGCTCACCGAGTGCCGGACGCACGTCCGCGATCAGCTCGCCGGTCTCCTCGTCGCGGCCCATGTCGATGCCGACGAGCGCGACGACGCCCTTGTCGACGTCCGGATCCGTGAATGCCATTGCGGCGCCGGTGAGGACGTCACGTGCGCGAACGGTGAGCAGGGCGGGGTCGCCCGGTCCCGATCCCACGAACAGGATCCGTCCGGGAGTGTTCTTTCGGACTCGGGTCATCGGTGATTCTCCAGTGCGCTGTATCGAAATGGGAACTTGGTGCAAGTGCAAAGTGGGGCGTCAAACATCGGCTGCCTCGCCTGTAGTCACGTTCATCAACTCTCGGGCGCCGAGTTCGAGTAACTCGCGCGCTACCGCTCGGCCGAGTTCCTCGGCCTTGTCCGGCGCACCGACTGCGCCGGTACGGATGACGTCCGAACCGTCGATGGCGGCTGCGCAGCCGCGTACCGACAGTTCGTCGAAGATTCTGCCGTCGTCGTCGAGGGATTCGACGATCTCCGCGATCGCTCCGACCGGAGCGGTGCAGCCCGCTTCCAGCTCGGCGAGAAGTGCACGCTCGGCAGTGACTGCCGCCCTGGTACCGGCGTCATCGTGCTCAGCCAGGATCGCCGCCAATTCCGCATTGACAGAAAGGCATTCGACGGCCAGAGCGCCCTGCGCCGGAGCGGGGAGCATCTGCACGGGCTCGATGTTCTCGGTGATGAGATCGAGCAGACCGATACGGGACAAGCCGGCGCGAGCGAGGATCACGGCGTCGAGTTCACCGGATTCGACCTTGCCGAGACGGCGTTGCAGGTTGCCCCGCAACGGCACGATGTCGAGGCCGAGCCCGAGTGCCTTGAGCTGCGAAACGCGGCGCGGCGCGGAGGTTCCCACCTTGGAACCGGCCGGAAGCTCCCCGAGGACCAGACCGTCGCGGGCGACGAGCGCGTCACGCGGATCTTCGCGTGGCGGAATCGCCGCGATGACGAAACGCGGATCCTGCGCGGTCGGTAAGTCCTTGTAGGAATGCACAGCAACGTCGACGCGGTTGTCCAGCAAAGCTTCTCGAAGCTCTGCGGTGAACACTCCGACGCCGATCTTCTGGACGGGATCGGTGGACTGGTCGCCCTTGGTCTTGATGATGACCAACTCGGCGGGATGCCCCGCTGCAATGAGGGCATCGCGCACGGTACCGGCCTGCGTGGTCGCGAGAAGACTTCCGCGAGTGCCGATCCGCAGCGGGCTCCCCGATCGAGGGGTGGTGACGCTCATGCCTGCAGGTCCCTTCCAGTGCGGTCGCCGTCCACCAGGTCGGTGGGTGTGGCCACGGCCGCGGGAGATCCGGGGCTGAGTTCGAAGAGTTCGCGCAGCGCTGCTGCGTAGGAGTCGCCGCCGGGGGCCGACGCCAGTTGCTTGACGCGCACGGTCGGGGCGTGGAGAAGCTTGTCCACGACGCGTCGCACGGTGCGTGCAACCTCGTCGCGCTGCGGATCGTCCAGGCCGGGCAGACGCGAATCGAGCCGCATCAGTTCGGCTTCGACGACGTCGGCGGCGCGCTGACGCAAAGCCGTCACGGTCGGAGTGACCTCGGCGAGGCGCTGTCCGGCAAGGTAGGTCGCAAGTTCGCCGGCGACGATGGTGCGTGCGGCATCTGCGTCGGAAGCGGCTGCGCCTGCCGCCGGATCACGCTGCAGCGTCTCCATGTCGAGAACGGTGACACCCGGCAGGCCGGCGACGGCGGGATCGATGTCGCGCGGCAGCCCGAGGTCGCAGATGACCAGGTGCTTGGTGTTGTCGCGATCGGGCTCGGCGAGTGCGCGGTGCACATCCGCCAGGGTGACCACTGCCCCGACCGCGCCGGTACAGGTGACCATGACATCTGCCTGCGCCATCGCGGCCGAAAGCTGATCGAAGGCAACACCGTCGGCGTCGACGCCGTTGGAGCGTGCCGTCTCTGCCAGGTGCTCGGCGCGTTCCTGTGTCCGGTTGACGACGACGATGCGTTCGATTCCGGCGCGAGTCAGATGCGCAACCGACAGACCGCCCATCGAGCCTGCTCCGACAACCACGGCAGTGCGGCCGACGAGGCCGCCCTCACCGATGATGCCCGCTGCACGATCAAGAGCCACGGATACGACTGATGCTCCCGCTGAGTCGATTCCGGTTTCGGAATGCACTCGCTTGCCGACGCGCAGTGCCTGCTGAGCCAGTTCGTGGACGACGCGTCCGGCTGCCTGCTGCGCATCCGAAGATGCGTAGGCCGAACGGATCTGGCCGAGAATCTGCTGTTCGCCGATCACCATCGAATCGAGGCCACTGGCCACGGCGAAGAGATGTTCGACCGCTGCTTCGCTGTAGCGGACGTAGGCGTGAGCGTGCAGCGCCGTCAGGTCGAGACCTGAATGGTCGGCGAGGATTTCACCGACCTCGGTGAGCGCACCGTGGAACGCGTCCACCACCGCGTAGACCTCCACCCGGTTACAGGTGGAGACGATCATCGCTTCGGAGATGTGCGAAGACGCCAGAAGCTTGTCGATCAGCTTCGGACGATCGGTGTCGGTGACAGCTACTCGCTCGAGCACCGGGACGGGCGCGGTTCGATGCGAGACCCCGACAAGCAGAACACTCACGGCGCGATCACTGATCCGTTTCTTGTCGAACCTGCTCCGACCGGAGCGGGTGAACTGGTGGATGGGACTGACGAAGCGGATGCGGCGTGAGCCACTCGTACTCGCGGCGCACTGGATGCCTGATCGGCGTTGCGCGCACTGTTGAAGGAGAGAACCTGCATCTCGACGGCTAGATCGACGCGTCGCAGTTCCACGTGGTCGGGAACGTCGAGGGCGATCGGCGAGAAACTCATGATGCAGCGCAGTCCGGCGCTGACGAACTGGTCGCACACGCCCTGCGCGGCCTCGTCCGGTGTGGAGATGACGCCGATGGTCGCGTTCAATTCGCGGCAGGCGACGGTCAGTTCCTCGGTGCTGCGCACCACGAGGTCGCCGACTGTGCTTCCGATTCGATCTGCGTCACTGTCGAAGAGTCCGACCATCTCGAAACCGCGGCGGCTGAATCCGCCGTAGCCGACCAGCGCCTTGCCGAGGTTTCCGACTCCGACGAGAACGACCTTGTGCCCACGATCGAGTCCGAGTGCACGCTCGATGCGGATGCGGAGCCTGTTGACGTCGTATCCGACGCCGCGGACGCCGTTGGGTCCGAGGAATGACAGATCCTTGCGCAACTTCGCTGATCCGACACCGGACGCCTGCGCAAGTTCCTCGCTCGAGACGATGGAGGTACCCCGGTCGGACATCACTCCGAGGACCCGCAGGTATGCGGCCAAGCGCGTCACCGTAGCCTGGGGGATGACGCGATCCTGAGCGATCGAGTCGGTGACAGAAGAGCCCGCAGCGCCGGTGACGCGCTGAGCCACAGGCTCATGCGTCTGGTGCGGTTCGGTCACGTCGCTGGCTCCTCGTCCGGTCGACACGACTGTCGACCTCCACGATGCTCCGGGGGAATGTTCACACCACGGTAACCGCTTGTGAACCCATGCACAAAGTTGCTCGAGACGGGTTCGATGTGCCGTTCACCTGCAAAGCGGCTCCGCGGACAACTTTGAGGGTTGCCTTACTTGCGTAAATCGCCACGAAGGCGCTCTTCGTCAACTTCCCAGTAACCGTGCTCGCGTCCGTCGAGAAGAATGACCGGCAATCTGTCTCCGTACTCCGCTCTCAGCTCTGGATCCGTCGCGGCAGCTTCGTCTACGTCGATGCACGTCAATTCCAGCTCGAACTCGGAACAGACCCGCCGTAGTACCTCCGCCGCGCCGACACAGGACGCGCATCCTGCGCGTGTCAACAGGGTCACTTCATGCGTAGCTGCAGTCATCGACGCATACCTTTCTTCTACTGGGACGCCATCTACTTGATCGGTCGAGTGTGCCTCCGGAGCCCCGCTCGGTACCAAATCGGCGGAGAGGAACGTCACACACCACAGGGAAGGTCACCATCCAACCCATCGGGCCTCATCGCGGAGGATAGGCTGACTCGAAGAGTTCTCTGCTCGAGAATGCAACACGGGAGGTGCGGGTGCCTGCGCGATCACTACCGAACGGCTCCGGATTCGGATCAGGGCTTGCCGGGGTCATTCTCCCCGGACGTCGCCATGTGAAGAATCCGCTGGGCCCGAGTGAGTCGGAAGTTCGAGCCAATCTCGCCGGCGAGGCGAGCGCTGATGCAGCTCTGGCATTGCACGAAGCTGCCAACCCCACAGAACCGGAAACCGGCGAAGAGCCCCCGGCCGTTCCGCGCGACCTCACGGCCGCCGCATTCTTCGACGTCGACAACACCATGGTGCAGGGTGCATCGATCATCCACTTCGCCCGTGGTCTCGCTGCACGCAAGTATCTCAAGACCTCGGATCTGGTGGATTTCGCGTGGAAGCAGATCAAATTCCGCGTCACCGGCCGAGAAAGTAGTGACGACGTCGCCGAAGGCCGCGAGAAAGCACTGTCTTTTGTGGCCGGTCGATCCACCGCCGAACTCGCCCGCCTCGGCGAGGAGATCTACGACGAGGTCATCGCCGACAAGATCTGGCCAGGCACGAGGGCGTTGGCCCAGATGCACCTCGACGCCGGACAACAGGTGTGGTTGGTGACGGCAACTCCGGTCGAACTGGCCCAGGTCATCGCTGAGAAACTGGGATTGACCGGCGCCTTGGGCACCGTCGCCGAAAGTGAGGACGGAGTCTTCACCGGCCGACTCGTCGGCGACATCCTGCACGGAATGGGCAAGGCTCACGCCGTGCGGACGCTGGCGGTGCGTGAAGGCCTCAATCTCAAGCGCTGTTCCGCCTACTCCGACAGCCACAACGACGTACCGATGCTCTCGTTGGTGGGGACACCGGTGGCGATCAATCCCGACGCAGACCTTCGTGAACTCGCGAAGAACCGCGGTTGGGAAGTTCGTGATTTCCGCACCGGACGAAAGCCCCCCGCACCGAACTCAGCCGAGAAAGACGTTGCGCCGCTTGGCCAACAACCGATAAAGCGTCTGCTGAATCGTTTCTCGGACGTGGTCCGTGACCTCGAACAGGACCATCGGATCGTCGGCTGCACCGCTCTCGAAGGTGTCGGTGACGATCGGTTTTCCGAACTCGATGTACCACTTCGACGGCAATGGAACCAGGCCGAGTGGCCCGAGGTGCGGAAACAAAGGTGTGACCGGGAAATACGGCAAACCGAGAACGCGTGCGAGTGTGGTGAGATCACCGATCTTCGRATAGATCTCCTCCGAGCCCACGATCGAGCACGGGATGATCGGAACACCGGTTCGCATTGCGGCCGACACGAAGCCACCGCGCCCGAACCGCTGCAACTTGTACCGCTCACTGAACGGTTTCCCGATGCCCTTGAATCCTTCCGGGAACACGGCCGCGACTTCACCTTCGTTGAGCAGACGCTCGGCGTCGGGGTTGCACGCCAACGTATGGCCGGCTTTGCGCGCCAGTCCGCCCACCACCGGCATTTCGAAAGCCATGTCCGCAGCCAACATTCGCAGTGGACGATGCGCCGGATGATGATCGTGCACGGCAACCGACGTCATCAGCCCGTCGAGTGGGATGACACCGGCGTGATTGGCAACCACCAACGCTCCCCCGGTGAGGGGAATGTTCTCGATCCCGCTGACCTCGACGCGGAACCATTTCTCGAACAACGGCCGCAGCACGGGCATGACGACGTTGTCCGCAAAATGCGGGTCGAATCCGAACTCGTCGACCTCGTAGTCGCCGGACACCCGACGTCGGAAAAATTCTGCTGCCGAGGCGATCTGGTCGACGATCGCCGACCTGGCCGCATCGACGAACGTGCTCTCACCACCATGGTCGGCCGCCGACGGCACTCCGGACGGATGCCGACGCTGACTTTGTTCACGGACGTCACGCTCCGCGCCGGTGACGGACTCACGCGAACGAGAAGCTTCCGACTTTCCGGTGTGAGTTGCGCTGGGCCGCAGGGGAATTACCTTCGCCACGTCAGTCACCCCTTCACCGCACTTCGTCCCGACAACGGCATGTGCATCACGTCTGCACTTACGCTCGCCTCGGCAGTGTCACCGCCGAGGATGGTGGTCAACGCATTCTCTGCCCGATCGATCCACTCGGACTTGATGATCCGGCGCGTCTGCATCGCACGCATGAAATCGTCGAGTGCTTGCATGGTGGTCCATCGCGGCTCGAACCCCAACTCGCTGCGCATGCGAGTGGTGTCGAGTCCGCAGCCGAACCGGAAGTACTCGAGTTGCTCGTCGGTGTAGAGCCTCATGGACGACCCCACCAACGCGCTCCCGACACTACGGAACAGAGCGAGCGGCATGGGAACTTCCACCCTGCCTGCCCGGCGGATCGCCTGCGACATCATGACCACTCCGTCGCCGGCGATGTTGTACGTACCCGAGGCGTGGCCGATAGTCGCCTTCTCCAGCGCCGCGAGGGCATCCTCGACGTGGAGCAATTGCAGGCGCGCGTTGCGCCCGACGATGGTGGGCACGAGTGGGGCGGTGACGTAGTGCCCGACGGTTGCAGTCAGCTGAGGTCCGATCAACGGCGCCAACCGCAGAATCCCGACCGAGATGTCCGGGCKCCGACGCCCCATCCCGCGGAGGTATCCCTCGATCTCGAGGCTGTCGCGGGCATATCCGCCCGGCGGCCGGCGGCGCGCACTCATTTCTTCGGTGAACTGAGCGGGATCCTTGGCACTGCACCCGTAGACGACCGAAGCCGAGCGCAGGATCACCTTGCGAACCGTCGGAGCTTTCTGGCAGACCGCGAACAGTTGCATGGCGCCGATGACGTTCATGTCCTTCATCGCGGCGCGGCTGCCGGCTTTGGGGGCTTTCTGAAGCGTCGACGCGTGCACGACGGTGTCGACCTCGGCGTTTCGGATCACTTTGCCGATCAGCGGATTGCGGATGTCTGCTCGCACGAATTCCGCGCGGCCCATTCTGCGCATCATGTCCTTGCTCGGACTGACGGCGTCGACGGCGATGACACGCTCTATCGACGGATTCTGCGCAAGCCTGGTCACCAGGTAGCCGCCGAGAAATCTGCTCGCCCCGGTCACCAGTACGACGCGAGGCGTCGTGCCCCCTGAAGTGTTGTCACCTTCAACCACCAAGTACCCCCATATCCAGTAGAAACGCGCTCTGCCGAAGCGTTCCTCCCGCGATTTTCCCCCACTTTACGGGCAGAGGGGGTCCCGCGCTGACTACCCAAAATTCGGCCATTCAAGACAAACCGCCCAGACAATGAGRCGGCCGACACATCTCTCCCCTGAGATACGTCGCCCCTCCCCTGAAATACATCGATGCCCGCCACCCCGGAAGGGGCGGCGGGCATCAACAGGTACTGCTTATTTACCGAGTTTCCTGCGCTGTACTCGGGTACGACGAAGCAGCTTGCGGTGCTTCTTCTTCGACATGCGCTTGCGACGCTTCTTGATCACTGAACCCATAGCGGGTGTCCCTCACGTTCTTCTCTAGCGTTCCTGCGCACGCCGGTCACGTACGCCTGCGCCAAGCAATTGGCGCCTGGCCCTCGTTTTAACTAGCTCAGCGCCTTACGACACCAGCTTGCTGGTACGACAGTGACTCATCGTACCGGTGTGGTCTCACTCGGCATAAACCGAGCCTCCGGCACAGCAACCGCTGTGCCCGCGACTCGGCTCACGCCGAGGTCATCCTCTTCGAACCGGCTGGTCAGCCGGCATCGAAGTACGAGGTTTCGAGGTAATCGTGTACCGCCTTCGCGTGTACACGGAACGAACGGCCCACTCGTACAGCGGGCAATTCGCCACTGTGTACCAAACGGTACACAGTCATTTTCGACACCCTCATCAAAGTTGCTACCTCAGCAACAGTGAGGAATTGCGTGCCGGCCACTGCCGGCTTTCCGTCGTGGGACGAACCCATGGACGGCTTGTTTGCAGACACCATTAATCCACATACCTCCAGCACGACTCGCGCCGCCGGCTTCCCCTCCGGCGGAACAGACACGTACGTACTAAGTCGAGCTTAGCTGTACTGGTGGGGTTAAAGCGACGGGTGTGGCTAAACGGACGACTATTCCGCAGCTGAACCCATCGCGGCCGAGCGCGACTTGGCGGCATCCAAGGCATCGAAGAACGCCGTCCGCAGGCCGCCCGCTTCGAGCTGACGCAGTGCCGCAGCCGTCGTTCCACCCGGTGACGTCACCGCGGCGCGAAGATCCGTCGCGCTGTCGCCGGTGCGATCGAGCATCGCTGCGGAGCCGACCATCGTCTGCACCACCAATTCGGTAGCGACCGGGCGCGTCAGGCCGAGACCGACTCCCGCATCGATCATCGCTTCGGCAACCAAGAAGAAGTAGGCCGGGCCGGAACCGGAGACAGCAGTGACCGCGTCGATCTGCGATTCGGGAACCGTGACCACCTTGCCGACGCTGCCGAGGATGCCGCGTACGAGCTCGAGATGCTCGGCCTTGACGTGCCGTCCGGGCGAGAGAACGCTCACGCCCTCCCCGACCAGCATGGGGGTGTTCGGCATGACGCGGATGACCGGGAACCCTGCGGGCAGACGCGTTTCGAAGAACCCGGTCGGGATACCCGCCGCAAGGGAAACGATCAATTGCTCGAGGTCGCCGTCCAGATCGACCTTCGTCAACGCGGTGAGCGCCGATTCGACGTCGCCGGGCTTGACCGCGATGACGATGACGTCTGCGCCCTCGGCGGCGTCGGCGATCGTGCTGACGCGGATGGAGTATTCGGCGATCAATTCGTCTGCGCGAGGCTGATATTGCTCGGCGACGACCAGATCCTTGATGGCGTGGCCGGCCTGCAACAGCCCGGAGATCAGCGCCTCGCCGATCTTGCCGCCACCGATAATCGCAATTCTTGTCATGGCGAACAGCCTGCCACGACCGCAGCGATCGACCCTAGCGGGGCATCATCGCCAATTGTCGGCTCTGTACGACGACTGCGCCCGTCGAATCGAGAACAGCATGATCCTCTTCGAACCACGTGCTGCCCAGAACATCCGAGCTTGCCCGCACACGAAGCCATCCCGGCGTCGGCAGTCGGCGCAGGTACGTCGTCAACTGCACGGTCGGCGCCCACCCGAACAGGCCGCGGTTCATCGTCACGGGCGCGCTGATGTCGCCCGCCATGATCGCGAACAGCACAGCGGTGTCGATGTCGTTCTCGTCCTCGGGTCGAGGACGAACCCACATCCTGACCTCGGCCTCGCCTTGGCTGCCGGTCAGGAAGTGCGCCGAGGTGGTGTCGATTCGCATGTCGCAGCCCTGCCCGACGTGCACGACCTGCGCCATCGGGTGATCGCCGATGACGGCCACCGCACTCTCCGGCGGTTCCGGTGACATGTCGTCGATCGACGAGGCAGTGACGAAGGTGGGGTCGCCGTCATCGGGGAATCCGAGCGTGACCGCCGCGCGAACAGCGCTGCGTCCCGCCTGGCTCAACTCGACGTCGAACAACGCGACCTGGCGTCCCTGCTTTCGGACGATCACCTCCAGTTCGACTTCACCGGGGTCGGGGGCGGACAGATAGTTGGCGCTCACCGCGAGTGGCTGCATCTTCAGAAGCGAGTCGTTCTCACCTGCGCCGTCTCGCAGACATTGACGCGCGGCAGCGGCGCACACAGCCATCATGGAGCCGCCGTGCACTTTCGGCCCGATGGTCCAGATCGGATCGATCGTTGCGGTGTATCGCCCGTCGCCGAGCGAGGTGAGGCGATTGAGATCTTGAAAGGGGCTGGTGCTCATCGATTTTCCTGTTCGGTGCTTTCTCGGTATTGCGGGAAATGTCGTGCGGCAAGGTCCTGGTGCGCCAAGCGTCGCAAAGCTGTCAGGACAGGTTCGTACATGGCGGTTCCGAGGACTGCATAGCGAATGCCGTCCTCGGTCGAAGCGGCATGGCGAACGCCCTCCTTCGTCGTGCTGGTGGGCATCAGCTCGATTTCCACTTCGGCAATTCCTCGGATGTGGTCGCCGTAGGCGCGCAATCGCTCGTCCGAGAGGCTCAGTCCGGCATCCTCGAGACCGATCAGTGCACGCTCGAGGTGAGCAACCGCCACGTACCTCGGCTCGTAGACCTGACCGAGAAACTCCAGAACCTTGCGAGCTCTGGGGAACTGTTGATCCGGCACCGGATCGACGTAGGGCGGTAGTTGCGCGATCGCGCGACCGAAAGTCTCGAATTCGGATCGCTCGTCACTGTCCACCAATTCGAGCACCGCACGAATCCGTGGAATCGCGAGTCCCGCCCCGGCCAGCGCCCTGATCAACGCGAGTCGCCGGACGTGCTGTTCGCCGTACCTCGCTCCCGTCGCGCTGGTCGGTTCACCAGGCATCAGCAGACCTTCACGGAGGTAGTACTTGATCGTGGCCAATGCAACGCCGGACTGTGCGGCCAATTCGGAAACCTTCACCGCTCCTCCGTCCAACTCGCTCGGGCCACCACTGGATAGTGATGCTATCCAATGGTGGCCGAGCATCGGTAGGCAGGACACGCCTTGCGCTAGGGTTGAACCTTCTCTGCGCACACCACCAGAAATTTCCGAACGGAGCGAACAGGCGGAATGACGGATTTGCAGTCGGGGGCTCAACCCGACGAACAGTGGCGCATCGTCGAACCACTGACGCTGACTCCCCTGCTCACCGCCGCACTCGAGGTGTTCCACGAACTCGGTTACCACGGAGCGTCGGTTCGTGACATCGCAAAACGTGCCGGTGTCACCGTGCCGACGCTGTACTACCACCACGGCAACAAACAAGGCATCCTCGTCGCGCTGATGGAACCGGGCATCGAGAACGTCACCGCACGCGCGAGCGCTGCGGTCGACGCTGCCGGACCGTCGCCGACGGCACAGTTCGGCAATCTCGTCGAGGCGTGTGTTCTGCACATGACCAGTCGCTCCGACATCGCGTTCCTCGATTCCGAACTGCGGTACCTCGAGGACGCCGAACGAAAGAGCTACGCCGCCAAACGAAAGAAGCTCGAGAATCTACTCGTCGACGTTTTGACGGCAGGCGTCGACAGCGGTGAGTTCACGGTCCCGGACATCACCGGAACGGGCCGCGCACTGCTGGGCATGTGTCAGTCCGTCGTCCTCTGGTATCGACTCGACGGACCGCAGACTCCGCGCGAAGTCAGCGTTCTCTACCGCGAGATAGCTCTGAATGCCGTCGGCGTCACTTCGTGAACGCTGGTCGAATTTCCAGGCATGTCCGATTAGCCCTTAACTGACGAACGTCACACCTGTCGGCTGACACCGAAACCGGGACGCGCCCACTGTCACGGGTCCACACTTAGAAGCAGAGATGCGCGGGGTGGATCCGCAGACCGAGGGAGTTCTTGACGTATGGCCAACAGCAATCCATTTGTTCCTCCGAGCGCGGTCGACGTCGACCTTTCCGCGGTTGCCTGGGGGGCAAACCGCACGATGTCCGACTTCGAGACGGGAATGTGGCGGATGGAAGAGGCGCAGCCGCAACTGCGCTCACCGATCGTTGCGGTAGAGGTTCTCGATCGAGCTCCGGATTGGGATCGACTTCTCGACGCAGTCGAGTGGGCATCGCACGTGGTTCCGCGTATTCGTATGCGCGCGGTGGAACCGGCGATGCAACTGGGCAATCCGGTGTGGTCGGTTGATCCCGAGTTCGATATCGGCTACCACCTACGACGCGTCCGCTTGCCCGCACCGGCGGACTTCGATCACGCGCTGCGCATGTGCCGTCACCTTGCGACCGAACCTTTCGACAAGGCTCGGCCGCCGTGGAGCGCGCTGCTCATCGAAGGTCTCGACGACGGTCGTGCCGTGTTCGTGGTCAAGACTCACCACTCCATCACCGACGGCATGGGCGGCATCCAGATGATGACGCTGCTGCACAGCAGGCGCCCGGATCCCACTCCGAACAAGCCCGACCGCACACCGCCGGCTCCGGAGCACCTGTCGTCGGTAGGTGCATTCGGCGAGGAGGTCGTCAGCGAGATCCGGCGTGCGCCATCCCGTATCGCCAAGCTGGTTCGCGGCGCCACCAATGTTGCGACCACGGCGATCTCGAGTCCGTTCAGCACGGCTTCCGAGGTCCTCGGGTACGCCAATTCACTCCGCAAGATCGTCACTCCCCCAGCTCGTTCCGGTTCCCCTCTGCTCCACGATCGTGGTCTCGGACGGTGGTTCGGAACTCTCGAAGTGGGTGTTCCCGAGCTCAAGGCCGGAGCAAAAGCTGCCGGCGGCTCACTCAACGACGCTTACGTCGCCGCTTTGCTCGGCGGCTTCCATCGCTACCACGAAGCCTTCGGACAATCTGTCGAGAGCATCCCGATGGGTATGCCGATCAGCATGCGCACCGGCGCGGATGCCAACGGCGGCAACCGGTTTGCAGCCGTTCGCTTCAACGGCCCGGTCGCCGAAACAGATCCGGCCAAACGCATCAGGCAGGTGCGAGAAATCGTACTGGGTCTGCGTGAGGAACCCGCGTTGGACGCTCTCGACGTCGCCGCCCCGATCCTCGCTCGCCTGCCGAATTATCTACTCGCGAACTGGTATCTGTCCCAGTCGACAGGACTGGACCTGCAGGCGAGCAACGTCGCCGGCGTACCGGTTCCGGTCTATCTCGCCGGAGCGAAGATCGAGCGGATGTTCCCATTCGGCCCGGCGCCCGGTTGCGCGGCGATGGCGACACTGGTCTCCCACGTCGGGGTGTGCTGCATCGGAATCAATCTCGACACCGCCGCGATCACGAAGCCCGCGCTGCTGATGCAGTGCTTGCAGGAGAGCCTGGACGAGATCGTGGCTCTCGGAGTCCCAACGGAAGGTGCGTGAGTCATGAGCGAGAACACGACCAACCCGCGCGTGTACCTCACCGAAACCATGACAGAGGCCGAAGCCGGCGTGCTGCGAAAGTGGCTTGCCGACAAGGCAACCTCATCCGAAGCTCGGCCGGTCACCGTGAACATCACCGACAAGACCCTGGCAGAACTGGCGGCTCGGACCGACGACCCGATGCTCGCACCGCTTCGAGTGGTGTGGATTCCGGACACCCATACCAAACACAACGTCGCGGTGCGACTGCGTGATGCACTGGCACCGCGCGATCCCCTCCACCCCGGACGCGGTGCGCAACGCAGAACCCTGCGCACCGACCCCTCACGGTGCCAGGTCATCGAAGGTGAACCAGCACCACTGAGCGATCTCGAGCGTCGCCTCGAAAAGAGCGGTGGCGGTTCACTACCCGAGTTCATCCGACGGCAGGCCGCCCTCGCACTCGAGCGCGCCGAATTGGGCCTTCTGGGTGGCCAGTACAAGGTGTCGCGTTTCGTCGTCGACGAGATCACCGACACCCGCCGGTTCACCACCGAGGTGATGGCTTTGGCCGACCGGTTGAACATCGCCGTCGCCGAAGTCGACCGCCGCGCCCGTGAAGCTCTCGAAGAAATGGTTGCCACCCAGAGTCGCCAAGCCATCGCGGTGTGGGATCGCCTGGGCCGCTACTTCGCTCGCGCCTACAAGCTGGACGTGGACACGAGCCGCTTCGAGGAACTCCGTGAGCTGAACAAGGAACACTCACTGGTCTTCCTCCCCAGTCACCGTTCGTACCTCGATCCCCTCGTCCTGCGTCCGGCGTTGATCGCGAACGGCTTGCCGCTCAATCACGTCATGGGCGGCCTCAACATCAGCTTCTGGCCCATGGGCTCGATCCTCAAGCGCAGCGGCACCGTTTTCATTCGTCGAAGCATCGGCAACGACGAGGTCTACAAGTGGTCGATGCACGAGTACATGCGCTACCTGCTCACCAAACGCTTCAATCTGGAGTGGTACATCGAAGGTGGACGCGGGCGTACCGGCAAACTACGCCCACCGCGCTTCGGTCTCCTGACCTACCTGACCAAGGCCTTTCAGGTCAGCGGCGCATCCGACGTGTACCTCGTCCCCGTCGCGCTGAGCTACGACCAGCTCTACGAGGTCGGGGCAATGGCTGCCGAGGCACTCGGCGCCGAGAAGACACCGGAAGGCCTGCGCTGGATGGTGGGTTACGTACGCGCACAGGGAAAACGCAACGGCGTCGCGCACGTGACCATCGGACGGCCGCTCTCACTCGCGGATGCACTCAGCCAGGAAACCGATCAGCGCCTCGCCATTCAAAAGGCCGGCATCGAGGTGTGTCACCGCATCAACGAGGTCACACCGGTGACCGTGTCTTCACTGGCGATGTTGGCGTTCCTCGGAATCGAAGACCGGGCGTTGACAGTTCGTGAACTCACCGCGATTCTCACGCCGCTGTTCGGATACATCACCGCGCGAAATCTTCCGATCGCCGGCGACGTCGAACTGTCCGATCCGCGTGTCATCGAGAAGGCGCTGCAGACACACGTCGATTCCGGTGTGCTCGAGCGCTTCGATCGCGGCGGCGAGCAGGTCTTCTACCTCGGCAAGGACCAGCACCTTGTTGCTGCCTTCTACCGCAACAACACAATTCACTTTCTCGTCGTGCGTGCCATCACCGAACTCGTGCTCCAGGCAGCCGTCGAAGAGCGGTTCGAGGATCCCGTCGGAGACGGTTGGGCCGAGGCCAAGCGCATCCGCGACCTGATGAAGTTCGAGTTCTTCTTCAGCGACCGGGACACGTTCGAGCAGGAGATGCGAACCGAGCTGACCCTGATCGATCCCGAGTGGGAAACCGTCATGGCCGCCGACAAACGAACCGAGCACATGATCGAGACGGTGCGGCCGTACCTCGCGCACCGAGTGCTGCAACCGTTCCTCGAGGCGTACCAGGTTGTCGCCGATCAGCTTGTGCTCGCGCCGATTTCGACGTCGTTCGACGAAAAGTCCTTCATCAGCAACTGCATCGACGTCGCACATCAGCGTCGCCTGCGGCAGCAGATCGCCAGCAACGAATCGGTCTCCGGTGAGTTGTTCGCCACTGCACTGAATTTGGCGCGCAACCGTAACTTGATCGAAGTCGACGACGACGGAGTCCGGGCCAGGCGCCTGGCGTTTGCCGCGGAGATCAAGGTCCAGGTCGAACGTCTGCGCCATATCCGAGCACTCGCGCATGCACGGCTCGATCAGGTGGCAATGCCCGTGCCCGACGCCGCAGCAGTAGTGACCATTCCAGAAGCAAACCGAGCGCCCGCCGAGAACGAGGAAGTAGGACTGTGACCGGACTCGAGCGTCTGCACTCCGCCATCGAAGCCGCGCCTCCCGGGCCCGGAACGATCGCCGCCTTCGACCTCGACGGCACGTTGATCAGCGGGTACTCGGCCAGCGTTGTGTACCGAGACCGCCTGCGACGCTTGGATATCAGCGTCGGCGAATTGTTGCGCACCACCGGCGCCGCGATCGACACCCAGTTCCGTGGCGCTGATGTCGGAGCGCTGATGGACATCGGCGTTCGCGCCCTGGGCGGCCGTACCGTCGAGGAACTCAACGACTGGGGCCGACGGTTGTTCAAGCAGGAGATCGCCGCGATGATCTACCCGGAAGCCCGTGGGCTACTGGCGGCGCACCGGCGAGCCGGCCACACGATCGTGATGGCCACGTCGGCGACTCCGTTCCAGGCCAAGTACGTCGCCGAAGATCTCGACATCGAAGACGTGCTGTGCACCGAACCCGAAGTCGTCGACGGCATGCTCACCGGTGAACTGTCCTCCCCCGCTCTGTGGGGGCCGGCCAAGGCCAATGCCCTTGCGGGCTATGCCGAGAAGATGGGCGCCGACTTGAAGAACGCGTTTGCGTACTCCAACGGTGTCGAAGACGTCTTCATGCTCGAGGCCGTCGGGCGACCTGTCGCGTTGAATCCCGATCGTGGTCTGGCCAGGATCGCGTTGCGCAATCACTGGCCTTCGGTCAGCCTGCGTAAACCGCAACGCGGCGCAACGCCGATCTCGACGATCCGAACGGCAACCGCCATGGGCGCGCTTGCTGCCACCGCCGCCCTCGGCGCGTCGGCGGGCATCGTCACCGGCAACCGTCAACTGGGTGCGAACCTGGTCGGCACCTACGGCCCCGACATCTCGCTCTCACTGCTCGGCATCGACGTCGAGATCGACGGCGAGCACAACGTGTGGGATCACCGCCCGGCGGTGTTCATGTTCAACCATCAGAGTTCCCTGGACATGTTGGTCCTGGGAACCGTGATCAAGCGTGACGTGACCGGGGTCGCGAAGAAGGAAGCGGCAAGCGATCCGCGGTTCATGCCTGTCGGCGCACTGCTCGACGTCGCCTACATCGACCGCACCGACACCACAAAAGCGAAGGCTGCGCTGCAACCGGCAGTCGACAAGCTCAAGAATGGTGTGTCGATAGTCATAGCTCCGGAGGGCACCCGTTCTCCGACGCCACGCCTGGGCCCTTTCAAGAAGGGCGGATTTCACTTGGCGATCCAAGCCGGTGTGCCGATCGTGCCCGTGGTGATTCACAATGCGGGTGAACGGATGTGGCGCAATTCGCTTGTCGCCCATCCAGGCCCGGTCTACGTCTCGGTGCTCGATCCCATCTCGACCGAAGGCTGGGAGACCAAAGACCTCGACGCACACGTCGAGAAGGTACGCGCGCAGTTCGAAGCTGCGCTACTTGCCGGCCACCGCTGAGCGTGCCAGGTGCTCGCGTGCAAACGCGAGCGCCTGCGCCAGCATCGACGACCGCTCCCGCCGGGTGCGCGCGTTCTGCGTGTTGATCTCGATGACAGCCTGGCCGCTGAATTCGCTCGCAGCCAATTGCTGACACAACTCCGCGCACGGCTGTGAGCCATGCCCCGGAATCAGGTGCTCGTCCATCGACGCCCCGCGACCGTCGGCCAGGTGCAGGTGCTCGAGCCCCTTGCCCATACGGGAGGCCAACTCCAGGGCATCCATGCCCGCCGTCGCGGTGTGCGACAGGTCGAGTGTGTAGTGAGCGTGATCGGAATCGGTCGGGTCGTACGACGGACTGAACGCGGACAACGCTGCCCCCGGACCGCCACGTTTACGCAGACGCTCCGCGGATTTGTCCTTGCCGCCGAAGAAGCTGTCGGCGCGCATGGGGAACATGTTCTCCACCGCCACCACGACGCTGCTCTTCGATTCGAGATCGACAACCTGTTCCGCGAAGCCTTCGGCGTACTTGCGCTGCCACCGGAACGGCGGGTGGACGACCACCGTCGTCGCTCCCAAGGTTTCGGCAGTGCGTACCGAACGCTCGAGCTTCTCGACCGGATCGGAACCCCACACGCGCTGCGAAATCAGCAGACACGGCGCATGCACGGCCTGCACCGGAATCGCATACTTGCGAACGAGGGCAGCCACAGCACCGATGTCCTGACTCACGGATTCGGCCCACACCATCAGTTCGACACCGTCGTATCCGAGATCAGCGGCGTAGCGAAATGCTGCTTCCGTGTTCTCCGGATATACCGAAGCCGTCGACAAGCCGACAGCGATCGGCCGACGAACCATGCGCTGCGATCCCCCGATCATCGTCCGATCAACCCGAGGTCAACAAGAACGCCAGTGGACCGAGCGTCACGATCATGCCGACGACCACCGCGATCACGAAACTCGTGATGTCGTCCGTCTTGCGCAGAACCCGCACGACGGCCACCAAGCCGACGATCACGATCAGCGCGAGCACCAACGCCACCCACGGCAGCATGTCCCACAGCTTCTCGAAGCCCTTGAACATCGCGCCGCCGACGATCAGTGCAACAACCACCTGACCGGCAAGCACTGCCCATTCACGGATCGAGTTACGCTCGCCTGCCTCTTCCGCTGCCGGTTCGGCTTCGACATCGGACTCCGCGGCGGCACTGGACTTTTTTGCACTGTCATCGACAGCCGGCGCCTTGACCAGATCGACCACGGCGGTCGATTCGGCCTCGCCGGCATCCGCGTCTGCGATCTTGTCGATCAGTTCGGTGCTCTCTTCCAGCGCGGCCGGAGCAGGAGCAGTCGGTGCAGGTGCCTTCACGACAGGAGTGGGGACACGCGGCGGCAGGATCGGCGGACGCAACGACGGCGACTGGGTTGCGGCGCGCTCCTGACGCATCAGATCGCCCGCCAGGGTCTGACCCGACAGCAGTGCTGGTTCCTGCGTTACCTGCGTCGGTGACGAGGAGTTGAGCGGTGCCCGGCTCACCCACTGTCCGGGCGAGGACTTCGAGGTCTGTCCCGGCGAAGGCGTGGAAGTCGGCTTCGGAGTGGTGACCGGCGGTGTGGCAACCGGCTTCGATTCGGCCTTGGGTGCCTGCGGCTCGTCATCGTCATCGTCATCGTCATCGTCGTCGTCGAACGAGACGGCGAAGGCGGCGGTGCGGTCGGCGGGAACCTTCGGTGCCGGTTCGGCTGACTTGGCGGTTTCTGCGACAGCCTCGGCCGGCGCAGAAGGTGCAGCGTTTTCTGGCGCAGGGGCTTCAGGCTGAGAAGCTGCTGGTTCGGCCGACTCGGGCTCGGCGGCCGCGCGCGATCCCGACTGGCGAACGATCGGGATCTCACCCGTCAGTTCGGCGACGGAGATGCCACCGGCTACGCCGCGCCGACGTCGTCCACCTCGGGATTCGACGCTCTGACCGTTCCGCTTGAGCAGTTCCGCTACGGAAATCTGCTGACTGTCCTCGGTCATCAAGCACTCACCACCAATTCACCGCCCATTTCTGTGTCGAGCTTTCGCAGAATCAGACCCTCACGCAGTGCCCAGGGACAAATTTCCAGTTCGTCCACTCCGAGCGCCCGCATGGTTGCCTCTGCGATGAGCGCGCCGGCCACAATCTGCTGTGACCGATCCGAGCTCACTCCTTCCAATTCTGCACGGTCCGCTGCCGTCATCCTGGATATGAAGGCTATGAGTTGCCTGAGTCCGCTGGAAGTCAGGGTCCGTTTTGCCCGGGGGCCTGCGGCAGAAGGGGCCGCGCCGGTGAGCCGAGCCAACGATCGAAAGGTCTTCGAGGTCCCGACCGTGCGGTCCCAGTCGCCGGCGGCGCGCAGTTCCTTGGCTGGTCCGACCAACTCCGCGTCCAGCCAGTCGCGCAATACAGCGACCCGGCGCTTGCCCGGCGGATCGGCCTGTAGCCAGTCGCGCGTCAACCGTCCCGCACCGAGTTGCAGTGAGAAGGCGACGTCCGGATCCTCGTCACCGCCTGCGGTGAGTTCGAGCGAGCCGCCGCCGATGTCCAGGTTCAGGATGCGTCCGGCGCTCCAGCCGTACCAGCGGCGCACGGCAAGAAAGGTCAGGCGGGCTTCGTCGACCCCGGAGAGAACCTCGAGATTTACTCCGGTCTCGGCGCGGACGCGGGCGAGCACAGCTTCGGAATTGTTGGCGTCACGGACGGCGGAAGTGGCAAAAGCCATCATTTCCTCGCATCCGGACGTCTTGGCGATACCGGCGAATTCGGAGACCGTCGACACCAACCGATCGGCCCCTGACGTGGTGATATCGCCGCGGTCGTCAGTGTTTTCTGCCAGCCTCAACGTGGACTTGGTCGAGCTCATGGGTGTTGGGTGGCCGCCCCGATGGGCGTCCACAACCAATAGATGGACGGTATTGCTTCCGACGTCGAGTACCCCTAGTCGCACATCGCCACGTTACTGGGTCTACCGTCGGCCCTTGTGACAGCAGGTAACCCAGACCGGTCCCACAAGATGACTCCGAGCCCCGAGGTCGATCTCGATTTCCCGCGCGAATGGGTCGAATTTGTCGATCCGGACAACTCCGAGCACCTCATTTCCGCTGATATGACGTGGTTGCTCTCGCATTGGACCTGCGTGTTCGGCACGCCGGCGTGTCAGGGCATCATCGGCGACCGCCCGGACGACGGCTGCTGCTCGCACGGCGCTTTCCTCTCCGATCAGGAGGATCAGGACAAGCTCGATGCGTCAGTGAAAATGCTCACAGCCGAAGACTGGCAGTTCATGGAAAAGGGTCTCGGCAAGAAGGGCTACGTCGAAGAAGACGACCTCGAGGACGAGCCCGCGCTGCGCACCCGCCGCTACAAAGGAGCGTGCATCTTCCTCAACCGGCCGGGTTTTGCCGGCGGCGAGGGCTGCGCACTGCATTCCATGGCGCTCAAGAAAGGCATCGAGCCGCTCGAGGTGAAGCCGGACGTGTGCTGGCAGCTACCCATCCGCCGCACCCAGGACTGGGTCGACCGGCCGGACGGCGTTCAGATCCTCAAGACCACGATCACCGAGTACGACCGCCGAGGCTGGGGTGAGGGCGGCGACGACCTCGCCTGGTACTGCTCCGGCTCCCCCGACGCTCATGTCGGGGAGCGGCAGGTCTGGCAGTCCTACGGGCCGGAACTGACAGAGCTTCTCGGAAAGCGTGCGTACGACGAGCTGGCTCGCCTCTGCAGGCGTCGCGCCGGCCTCGGCCTCATAGCAGTCCATCCGGCGACCACGATCGCTCAGAACAAAGCTCAGGGCTGACTCCACGTAGACAAAAAGAATTCAGCCGCTCACACGATCGTGTGAGCGGCTGAATTCTTCTCGGCATTCGTCTCGATATTTCTTCTCGACGAGGTTCGATCACGCTTCGAGCTTGTAGCCCAATCCTCGGACCGTGACCAGGTGTTCGGGCTTGGCCGGATCCGATTCGATCTTCGAACGCAACCGCTTCACGTGTACGTCAAGGGTTTTGGTGTCGCCGACGTAGTCGGCGCCCCAGACGCGGTCGATCAACTGTCCGCGGGTCAGCACCCGGCCGGAGTTGCGGAGCAGGTACTCGAGGAGGTCGAACTCCTTGAGCGGCAATGTCACCGGGTTACCGGCGACCTGCACGACGTGACGCTCGACGTCCATCCGCACCGGTCCGGCCTCGAGCACCCCGTTGTCGGAGGCGAGATCCGCCTCGTTCTCCACCCCGCGACGCAGCACCGCACGGATGCGGGCAATCAGCTCGCGCGCCGAATACGGTTTGGTCACATAGTCGTCCGCGCCGAGTTCCAGGCCGACGACCTTGTCGATCTCACTGTCACGCGCCGTCACCATGATGACGGGAACGCCGGAGCGCGACCGCAGCGCCTTGCAGACGTCCGTGCCACTCATGCCGGGCAGCATGAGGTCGAGCAGGACGATGTCCGCTCCGGAGCGATCGAATTCCGCCAACGCCGACGGTCCGTCGTTGACGATGGTGGTCTCGAAGCCCTCCTTGCGGAGCAGGAACGCCAGCGGGTCCGCCAAGGACTCCTCGTCCTCCACGATCAGCACACTCGTCATCGTTTGGCCTCCATGCCGTTTTCTCTACTGCCTTGTTCTCGTCTGCCGATCCGCGTGGAACCGGCGGTTCCCGCGTCGTCAGAGTCGATGTCGTCGTCCGACTCCACGTGTGCCGGTATCTGCAACGTGAAGGTAGACCCTGTTCCCGGTTTGCTCCACAGTTCGATGGAGCCGTTGTGATTGGCCGCGACGTGTTTGACGATCGCCAGCCCCAGACCGGTTCCGCCGGTCTGCCGTGACCGCGCCTTGTCCACGCGGAAGAATCTCTCGAACACTCGCTCCTGGTCCGCTTTCGCGATGCCCTCTCCTCGGTCGGTGACTGCGATCGCGACATTGTCGCCGCGTACCGACCGACTGACGGACACCGGAGAACCCTTGGGCGAGTATGCAATAGCGTTCTCGATGAGGTTGGACAATGCTGTGACGAGGAGAGTCTGATCCCCGAGCACTTCCAGCCCWCTCGGATGGTCGGTGGTGACGGTGATCCCGGCGGCCTCGGCCGACAGATTCGACCTCGACAGTGCCTCGGACACCACGGTGTCGACGTCGACCACGTCGAGATCCGGCAGCTTCTCGGCACCTTGCAGGCGCGAGAGTGCGATCAACTCGGTGACCATCTTGCCCAGACGAATCGACTCGCCCAGCACCCGTTCGCCGAAGTGCCGCACCGATTCCGGGTCGTCAGCAGATTCGAGCAGTGCCTCCGCGAGCAAACTCATCGCACCGACCGGCGTCTTCAGTTCGTGGCTGACGTTCGCGACGAAATCGCGTCGCGTCGCCTCCATGCGGACCTGCTCGGAATCGTCGTCAGCGAACAGGACCACGAAATTGCGATCGTCCTTGCTGAGCAACCGGGCCGTGCCACGTACCGCGATCTTGTCGCGGCCGCGCTGAGCGGTCTGCGCCGTCAGATCGACCTCGACGGCTTGGCCCGTCCGCAGAACCTCCTGAGCAGCCCGCCAAGCTCGCTCGTCGACCAGACGATTCTTGACGAGGCCGAGTTCCTCGGCGCGAGGGTTGAAGAGCACGACGTCGTGGAAACCGTCGACGACGGCGATACCGCTTTCCGAAGCCAACACGATGAGGTCGAGAACCTGAGACATCGTGAGCCCGGTCTGTTCGTCCGAGCGCTGACTCTGGCGCGACGACAGCCTGGGTACCAGCACCCCGCCGACGAGGTAGCCGACCAAGCCGGCGACCACGACCAGCAGCACTGCAATCACGACACTCACGGCGCAATCGTACGTTCGCGCGAAGTGTCGGTTACGGCGGGTTCGGACGTTCCCGCCCGCGTAATCCGCCAGGTGGACGGCGTTGGTTCGTCGTTCATCTGTTGTTGGCCGAGGCCCCCCGAAAACACTGTTCGGGGGGCCTCGACGCACATCATCGGGTTGCTACTTTCCGCCCTGATTCGCCACCGCGGCGGCGCCGGCAGCTGCGGCCTCCGGATCCAGATAGGTGCCGCCGGGATTGAGCGGCTTCAGGTTCTCGTCGAGGTCGTAGCGCAGCGGGATTCCGGTCGGGATGTTCAGGCCCGCGATGTCCTCGTCCGAGATGCCGTCGAGGTGCTTGACCAATGCACGCAGCGAGTTGCCGTGTGCAGTGACCAGCACGTTCCGGCCGGCGAGCAGCTCCTGGGAGATGGTGTCCTCCCAGTACGGGATCAGACGCTTGACGACGTCGAGCAGGCACTCGGTCAAGGGAACCTCGTCGAGGTTCGCGTACCGGGGATCGGTGTCCTGGCTGTACTCGCTGCCGGCTTCGATGGCGGGCGGCGGGGTGTCGTAGCTACGACGCCAGAGCATGAACTGCTCGTTTCCGTACTCTTCCTTGGTCTGCGCCTTGTTCTTGCCCTGCAGAGCGCCGTAGTGGCGCTCGTTGAGACGCCAGTCGCGCACTACCGGGATCCAGTGGCGATCGGCGGCGTCGAGTGCGAGGTTGGCCGTGCTGATCGCGCGGCGCAGCAGAGACGTGTAGAGAACGTCGGGCAACAGGTTGTGCTCGGCGAGCAGTTCGCCGGCGCGCTTGCCCTCGGCCATGCCCTTGTCTGTCAGGTGTACGTCCACCCAGCCGGTGAACAGATTGAGTGCATTCCATTCGCTCTCGCCGTGGCGGAGCAGGACCAGGGTTCCGATACTCATGGCGTTCATCCTGGCACGAGTACCGGAACCCTTCTTGATCAACCCTGTCCGGAAATCAGCTCGGGGCTACTTCCGCAGTTCGCAGATCCTTACGGAGGATCTTTCCGGCCGCGGATTTCGGCACGGTGCTGATGAACGAAACCTGGCGAACCTTCTTGTGCGGCGAGACTCGCTCGGCGACGAACGAGATCACATCGGCTTCGGTCAACTCGGCGCCGCCCTGGAGCACGACGAATGCCTTCGGGACCTCTTCGCCCTCGGCGTCGAGCACGCCGATCACGGCGGCGTCGGCGATCTGCGGGTGGGTCAGCAGCAAGGCCTCGAGTTCCGCCGGGGGAACCTGGTAGCCCTTGTACTTGATCAGTTCCTTGAGGCGGTCGACGATCTTGACGACGCCGTCGCCGTCGACGGTCGCAATGTCACCGGTGTGCAGGTAACCGTCGTCGTCGAGGGTGTCCTTGGTGGCCTGGTCGTTGCCGAGGTAGCCGAGCATGATGTTCGGGCCCTTGCACCACAGTTCGCCGGGCTCGCTGACGCCGTCCGAGCCGAGAGCCGGGTACGCGACCTCTTCGCCCGTTCCGGGGTCGACGAGCTTGCATTCCATGTTGGCGATGGTCGGACCGCACGTGTCGAGGGCGATGTCGTCACGATCGAAGGGGATCGCGTGCGAGACCGGGCTCATCTCGGACATGCCGTAGCCCTGGCGGACGTGGCAATTCAACCGGTCGGCGACGGCCTTGCCGAGCGCCGCGTCGAGCGGGGCCGCACCGGAGAAGATGGTGTGCACGCTCGAGAGGTCGTACTGATCGACGAGCGGGTGCTTTGCCAGCGCGACGGCAACGGGCGGTGCGACGAAGATGTACGTCGACTTCTGCTCGGCGACGATCCGCAGGAACTCGACGAGATCGAACTTCGGCATCGTGATGAGGCTCGCGCGGCGGTAGAGCGCAGCGTTGAGCAGGACAGTCATGCCGTAGATGTGGAAGAACGGCAGGACCGCGAGAATCTTGTCGTCGGTCTCGATGCCCATCCGCGGAATGATCTGGCAGACGTTGGCCACGAGGTTCCGATGGGTGAGCATGACCCCCTTGGGTCGGCCGGTGGTGCCAGACGAGTACGGCAGCACCGCGAGCTGGGTGGCCGGATCGAAGGAGACCTCGGGCGCCGCTGCGCCCTCGCCGAGCAGATCTCGCAGCGACAGATGGCCTTCGGCACCGTCGAGCACGAAGACGTTCTCAGCCGGGATACCGACCAGGTCAGCAGCTGCCTTTGCCTGCGGCAGGAGCGGCGAGACGGTGAAGAGGAACTTGGCCTTGGAATCGGTGAGCTGCTTGGCGATGTCCTCGGCGGTGTAGAGCGCGTTGATCGTGGTCGCGACGCCACCGGCACGAAGGATGCCGTGGAAGACGGAACCGAAGGCCGGGACGTTGGGCGAATGCAGCCCGACCACGTCGCCGACGGCGAGTCCGCGCGCTGCGAGAGCGCCTGCAACGCCGTTGATCTGTGCGATCAGCGAAGCGTATGTGGTGACTGCGCCCGAACTGCCCTCGACGAATGCCGTCTTGTCGAGGTCTGCGGGGTCGGTATTTCCGAACAGGAAGTCGTAGACGCTGAGGTTGGGGATTTCAACGTCGGGGAACGGACTCTTGAAGCTCACTGTGCTCCTCGAAAAGTTGCGCGGCGGGGTGGTGTGACCAACTTACTGTGACTCACGGGAACAGTATTATTCCGTGACGACAGTCACAAGTAAAGGCCACTTTACGTGACACATCCGCGATGTGTCTCACCCCGCTCGATCAGCTCTGCGCGGGCTCTTCCTCGATGAGGTGCTTGAACGGTTCGAGATTCGCCAGCGACTCGCCTCGCGACACCCGCCACGCCCACTCACGCTTGATGGAAGAGGAAAAGCCGAGTTCGAGGATGACGTTGAAATCGCCGTCGGCGGCTTCGAGAACCTGACCGAGCACTCGGTCGAGTTCATCGCCGGTCACGGCATGCTCCGCGATCTTGCCGACCAGGTAGATGTCCCCGACCTTGTCGAGTGTGTACGCCACCCCGTACAGACGGCGGTTGCGCTTGAGCAGGAACTTGTAGACGCCTTCGAAGTTCTCGTCCACCTTGCGGCACACGAAGGCCTCGACCCGCACACCGTGATTGCCGACGGTGAGCAGAGTCGACGTCTTGAGTTTGTGTTCACCGGGAAGTTCGACGATGAAATGCGCGTCGTCTTTTCTGGTGAATTCGAGTTCGCGCTCGGTGAGGGCCTGCTCGATGGTGTCCGAAATGCTGCTCATGTACGCACTCCCCCGGTCCGGCGCAGACGCCACAGACCCCGCGCACGGCGGGGCGAGAAGTCGCTTGGACCGGTTCCGTTGTTGTAGTTGACTGCGGCTTTGCGATAGCTCTCGAGCAAACCGTCCGCGGTGTGTTCCCACGAGAAATTCTCGGCGTGACGCGGTGCCTGCGCGGCGAGTTCGGCCAAGCGCGTCGGCGCTGTCACCAAAGATTCGAGGGCGCCGGCCCAGTCTTCGGTGCGGTGTCCTTGAACCAGCAGGCCTGTCTCCCCGTTGCGTACGGCTACTCCCAGTCCGCCGACGTCGGCGGCGATCACGGGAGTTCCGCAGGCTTGAGCTTCGATGGCGACCAACCCGAAGGACTCCGAATAGCTCGGCACCGCAACCAGATCCGAGGCACGGTAGACATCGGCGAGACGCTCCGGTGCCTGCGGTGGCAAGAACGTCACCTGCGCGGTGATACCGAGTGATCGTGCAAGTTCGATCAGCACGTCCGGCCGCGCGAGACCAGTTCCGGACGGGCCACCGACGACGAGGATGCGCAGCGGCAACCCGGGCCTGCGGCTGATCACTTCGGCTGCAGCACGCAGCAGAACGTCCGGCGCTTTGAGCGGTTGGATGCGGCCGACGAAAGTCACGACGATCTCGCCCGGGTCCAACCCCAACGACGCGCGGGCTGAATCGCGATCGCCCGGTCGATAGCGGGTGAGATCGGCGCCGGGAGCCACGACGTCGATACGCGTGGGATCTGCGCCGTACAACTCGTGCAGCGCCTTGGCTTCGTCGGTGGTGTTGGCGACCAGGCGATCGGACTCGGCGACTACTTGCTGCTCGCCGATCTGACGTGCTGCCGGCTCCGGGGTGTCTCCCTCGGCAAGCGAAAGATTCTTCACCGCCGCGAGGGTGTGTGCAGTGTGTACGAGGGGAACGCCCCAACGGTCGCGAGCCAGCCAGCCGACCTGCCCGGACAACCAGTAGTGCGAGTGGATCAGGCTGTAGTACCCGGGCTCGTGTCGCGCTTCCTCCCGTAGAACGCCCGCGACGAAGGCACACAGTTGAGTCGGCAGATCCGCCTTGTCCAGCCCTTCGAAGGGACCAGCTGCAATGTTCCGAACCCGCACTCCGGGAGCGGCGTCCACCACGGGTGCGTCGGCCGAGGACGTCGCGCGGGTGAATATCTCCACCTCGACGCCACGTTTGGCGAGCTGAATCGCGGATTGCAGAACGTAGACGTTCATCCCACCCGCGTCACCGGTGCCGGGTTGCGCCAATGGCGAGGTGTGGACCGAGAGAACGGCCACCCGGCGAGGGCGCGAAATGTGCATGGGCGTCACGACTCCATACTGCCCCCTCACCGGGCGCGAACTCTAACCGAGGCTCGAGATGAAGGTTCGCACTTCGGACACGAATCGTGTCGGATCCTCCACGAACGGGCCGTGATTGCAGCCTTCCCAGTACGACGCCTGGGACTTGGGAATCAGCTCCTCGGCGTGCTTACCTGCACTCACGTCGACGACGGAGTCCTCGGTTCCGTGCAGAACGAGAACGGGGATATCCAGGTTGCGAAGCAAGTCGTCGTGACCGACAGCACGGTTGAACAATGCTGCGCGCACCCGCGGACGAGTCGAGAGGCTGTACCCGAACAAGGCCTGCGACGCTGCACCCTTGCCCTCGGGTGGGCCGGTGAGAGCGTTGCCGAAAGCGCCGAGTGCCCTGATCGCCTCGCGGGGATCTTCGGACATCGCGCCGGGAACCGCGCTACGCATCGCCGAGCCGACCTTGCCGCCCTTCTCACCGCGGCCGATGCTGGTGATCGCACCGACCAGAACCGCACCCGCCACCGCACCGGTTCCGTGCGCTGCCAGATAATCGCAGATCACCAGACCGCCGTACGACCAGCCGAGCAGTATCGCGTTCTCGGCGACGCCTTCTGCCGCGAGAACGGCCGCGACGTCGCCGGCCCAGTTCGCGGAGTCGTCGTATCCGGTTTCGGGAGCATCGGAGTAACCGTGGCCGCGCAGATCGACAGCGATCAGGCGGTAGTCCGCAGCCAGGTCCGCGAGGACCTGCTCGCCCCAGCACTGCGACGACTGAGCCCAGCCGTGCAGCAGCACCAGCGGGGTCCCCGCCGAATTTCCGGTTACTCGATAGACGATGGACGTGCCGTCGACGCTGACGGCTTCACGAATAGACATGCCGTCACGATAGAGGCTGCGACTGCAGCGCCGACCGCGAGCATGTACGCCGACGAGACGTCGTAGCGGTCGATCAGTTGCCCGGCCAGCGCAGACCCGAGCGCCACGCCGACGCCGAGGCCGGTGACCGTCAGGGTCATTCCCTCCGTGAGCTTTTCCGGGGGGACGATCTGTTCGACCAGGGCTGTCGCGATGATGAGCGTCGGTGCGACGGTCGCGCCCGCCAGCACGTACGCACCCGCGAGTGCGGCCACGTTTCCGACCAGGAGAAGTGGGACGCTGAGAACGGCGACCGCGGAGGACGCGATCATCAACTGCCCGCGCAGTGATCGCGCCGGGTGCATCGACCCGAAGATCAGTCCCGCGATTCCCGAACCGCCGGCGAAAAGCGCGAGGACCAGCGTCGCCGATCCCGGCGAATTCTGTTCCTGGGTGAACGCGATGGCGCCGACGTCGATGACGCCGAAGATCGTTCCGAGCATCACCATGATCACGATGACGATCCACATCACGTGATTACCGAGAACCGACCGTCCGCGGCCGGGTCGGCGCGGATGCACTTTCGGTTCGGTTCCGCGCTGTATGACCAGCAGCAGGGTTCCGGTGACCAGCAGAATCAGTCCCGCCAGGGGTCCCGCCTCGGGAAAGAGCCCGATGCTCAGGCCGACCGAAATGACGGGGCCCGCCACGAAACAGAGTTCGTCCACCACGGATTCGAAGGCGAAGGCGGTGCGCAGCTGAGGTTTTCCGACATAGATCGCCACCCACCTGGCGCGGATCATCGCGCCGATCGTCGGGGTGGCGCCGCCGGGGACGACCAGAACGAAAAGCAGCCAATCGGGAGCTTCCATCCGCACTGCGAGCAAGAGCGCCCCGATCGCCGTGACGCTCACGGCTGCGGCAATCGGCAGGACCGCACGCTGGCCGAAGCGGTCGACCGCACGTGAGACCGCGGGCGCGATGATCGCCGACGAGAGCGCAAAAACCGCGGCGAGCGCGCCGGCGAGCGCGTAGTCACCACGAAGTTGCGAGATCATCGTCACGATTCCGATGCCGATCATGGCGATCGGCAGCCTTGCGACAAATCCGGCGGCTGAGAAGGCGACCGATCCGGGGGCGGCAAAGATCTCGCGGTAGGCGCTCAGCAGGCCTTTGTTGGTGGATTCGCTCATGTCAGCTTCTCGTGCACTGAACAAGGTTCACAGAGCCGAGGCCGACTCGACAAATCGTTTTCACTGTGCGCTCGGGTTGACCTGTCGGTAACTTGCCTTACGATTGCGCGAATGAGTGTCCTGGTGTGTTTCCACGCCCATCCCGATGACGAAGTTTTCACTACGGGTGGCGTGATGAGAATGGCCGCCGACGCAGGTCACCGCGTCGTAGTCGTCACCGCTACCGACGGTGCTCTCGGTGAATTCCCCGACGGCCTGTTGGACGAATACGAGACGTTGGCTCAGCGCCGCAGCCGTGAACTCGAGGCGTCCACCGACGCGTTGGGCGCCAATCGCGTCGTGTCCCTGCATTACCCGGATTCCGGGATGGTGGGTACGCCCGAGAACGAGAATCCGGAAGCGTTCTGCAACGTCGACGTCGAGAAGGCCGCCGAGCGTCTGGCCGAGGTTCTTCGTGAAGAGAACGCCGATGTCCTGACCATCTACGACCCCAACGGCGGATACGGGCACCCGGATCACATCCAGGTCCACCATGTCGGCGTCCGGGCCGCAGAACTCGCAGGCACGCCGTTCGTCTACGAGGCGTCCACCAACCGCGATCACATGAAGATGCTGATGCAGACCAACCCCGAGTGGACCGAAGAGGCGCAGCCGCCGGACATCGAATCGTTCGGGCTTCCGGCAGACCAACTCACCACCGCCGTCGATGTCAGTTCGGTGATCTCGTCCAAGCGCGCGGCCATGTACGCACACGCGACGCAGGTCGGCGATTTCGGCCCGTTCCTCGAAATGCCGACGGAGCAGCTCGCCGCGGCATTCGGCACCGAGTGGTTCCGTCGCCGCAACGCGCCGGAAGGTCTGTCCGAAACCGCCCTTCCCCTCTGAAGTCACCGCCCTCGATAAACCGAAGTCCCGACGGAGGTTTCGGCGGCTCGTTACCATCGGTAGGCATGGACCTCGAACAACTTGTCGCGAGCATGCCTTTTGCAGTTCACACCGGAATTCAGTTGGACAGCGCGGCACCCGAACAGGTTGTCGGCCATCTGGATTGGGACAGCCACCGCACCACCGCCGGCAACGGAATGCACGGCGGCGCCTTGATGACGCTGGCAGACAGCGTCGGCGCCGTCTGTGCATTCCTCAATCTTCCGCCCGGTGCAAGCACTTCCACCACCAGTTCGTCGACCGTGTTCACTCGCGGGGTGCGCAAGGGCACGGTCACCGCAACCGCCCGGCCACTGCATGCGGGGCGCAGCACCGTCGCGGTCGTGACCGAGATTCGCGACGACGAAGGCCGCCTCGTCGCTCAGGTCACCGCATCACAGGCAGTATTGGGACCGTGAAGCGTCCCGCGTACCGCGCCTCGGGTGCCACCCTGCCGTACGGCAATCTGCTTGCCTCCCATGACGTTGCGATGGAGGGTTACTTCTGGCGATTCACGATGCCAGGCAGCGGACGGGTGGTGATCGCGCTCGCCGGAATCAACAAGTCCGACGGCGGCAACTGGTCGACGCTCGGTCTCGCGGCACATCCAGGCGGATTCCTCCGTACCGCCGAACATCCGAGCGGATCGGCCGATCCACGTATCCTGGGGGCCTACGCCGACAACGCTTTCCGCGGCAATGCCGATCGACTGCAGGTCGATTTCGGCGACAGCCATCTCGACGTGCGGATCAGCAATCAGCGATTCTGGCCGCATCGCCGCTTCGGGGGATCGAGCTACTTCCAATCAGTTCCCGCACTCAATCAATACTGGCATCCGTGGCTGCTCGGCGGCCGGGTCGAGGGAAGCGCCGTCATCGACGGGCAGAACTGGGATCTCACCGGGGCACAGGTGTACGGCGAGAAGAACTGGGGAAAGGGAGGATTCCCGGAATCCTGGTGGTGGGGACAGGCACAGGGGTTCACCGATCCGCGAGCCTGCGTGGCGTTTGCCGGCGGCCAGGTCAGCGCCGGACCTCTGCGCACCGAAGTCACCGCCGTCGTTGCCGCGCTACCGGACGGAACGGTATTGCGGCTGGGTAATCCGCTGACGTCACAGGTGGAGACGACGGTGTCCGACGATCGCTGGACTCTTCGCGGCTACAGCCGGAAGTGGAGCGTCGACATCGACGGGACCGCGCCCATCGCCGACGCACATATTCTTCCTGTTCCGATACCTGCCGAGCGTCGAAACGTGCCAGGAGCGCTCGAGCATCTCGGTGGAACCATGTCGGTCATCGTCCGCCGGCGCGGCACCATAGTCTGGAAGGACAGGTCACGGTTGGCTGCTCTCGAGCACGGCGGATTGGATCGGGCGCAGGCCGAACTCACTCGGCGGGAACAGCTCTCGCAAGATCGATGAGAGCGGAGGCCGCCGGATTCTTGCCGCCCGACGAACGCCAGACCAATTCCAGCCGAGATCGTGCTTCCGGTTCGAGATCGATCCGATGCAACTCCCCCACTGTCGACTCCGGAAGCACGGCCATTCCCAGCCCCTGCGCTGCCAATGAAACGATGATGCCGAGGTTGCTTGCCTCGAGCGCAACCGTCGGCTTGGTGCCGGCGGCGGCGCACGCGAAGTCCAGACACGTTCTGATGCCGGTTCCCTCCGGCAGACAGATGACCGATTGCGTCGCGAGTTCGGCAAACGGCAGAGACGACACCTCGGCCAGCGGATGATCCGCCGCCACTCCGGCCACCAGTCGTTCGTCGGTGATCACCCTCGATTCGAGCCCTTCCGGCAGCTTGCCCGCCACCCCGATGACGGCTATGTCGAAGGTTCCGTCCAACACTCCGGCAAGCAAACTGCGCGAATCGTCCTCGGCCAGCGAAATGTCCAGTCCGGGGTGTTTGTTGTGCAACCGACTGAGCAGATCTGTGAGGTCGGCGGAAGCGCAGGCGGTAACCATCCCGACCGAAACGGAACCCCGAACCAGTCCGTTCAAGGCATCGACAGCGTCGCGGGTGCTCTGAACGGAAGCAAGTGCAGCGTAGGCGTGCGGGAGGACAGCTCGCCCGGCGTCGGTCAGACAAACGGTTCGACCACTACGATCGAGCAATTCCTGCCCCAACTCACGTTCGAGCCGTTTTACCTGCGCACTCACACCCGGTTGGGCTACGTGAAGCCGCTCGGCGGCGCGAGTGAAGTTGGCTTCCTCCACTACCGTGACAAAGTATTCGAGCTGCCGAAGTTCCATAACTGCTGATTCTAGCTGCGAGACAAACTAGATCTTGGACTTATCGACGGCGGGCTAGAACGATGGAAGCATGACAACAACAGATGACGTTCAGAAGGCCGGAACCCCGGAAGACATCGCGAAGCTTTTTGTGCAGTTCGCCAACGCTGGTGACGCAGACGCCGTCGCCGCACTCTACGAGGAGGATGCGGTGATGGCCTTCCCGCCCGGATCCCTCACGGTGGGCCGCCAAGCCATCCGCGAGGTGATCTCTCAGATGCTGGCAGCTGCACCGAGATTCACCGTCGAGGAATCTCTACCGACGGTGATCAGCGGCGACCTCGCCATGACCTCGACCAAGCCTTCCGACGGAACCGGCGGGCGCACGCAGGTCGCGCGCCGCCAGTCCGACGGATCATGGTTGCGAGTCTTGGATCGACCGGAACTCTGACTACCCTCTTCGCAGTCAGACGGCCGACGCGCGACGCATGGCCGCAGCGGGATCAGCAAACAGTGAACTCAGTGACACGACCGTGGAAGCGTATTCCTGGACCCGATTACCGAAACCGGTAATTCGAATGTCCTTACGCTCCAAGGAGGATGCCGTCGAGAAAGCCTCGGCGACATGGGGCACTCCGGCGGGATAGTCGGTGAATGCCTGACCACCCAGAATCACACGATCCGGGTTGAACAGGTCACGCAGCATTGCCACCGTCCGGCCGAGGACGCGTGCTCGATCAACCAGAAGCTCGTGTGCCGGAATGGAACCCGACGACGCAGCCCGGTAGACGTCCGCGATCGTGACACGCTCACTGCCCTGGATCACTGCGCCCGAAGACAAAGCCTGCGCGACTACGGCGCGGTCACTGATCGTTGCTTCAAGGCAACCCACGGCGCCGCAGGTGCACCGTGCGGACGAACCCGTCGGAAGGTGCGCGATCGAACCGGGTCCGCTGGACGGCGTGTGCACTCGACCTTCGAAAGTGATTGCGATACCGGCAGTTTCACGGGCGTAGAAGTACAGCCCGGTAGTACCCGGCGTCGGGGCCTCGGCACGGTCGGTGCTGAGCAGAAGTTCCGACGCAGCCATCGCCTCGACGTGGGCGGCGACTGATACAGGAAGGTCCAAGCCGGCTCCGATGATGGATCCGACTTTGGCGCCCTTCCACCCCAGGCGCGGGTGATCGACTACTCCGGTCGCCGAATCGACGCGACCGCCGATGGCCACGCCGACGGCGAGGGGACGACGCTTGTGCCACCGTGAGGCAAACGATTTGGCCGAGCGTGCAATGGTGGCAAGCGCGACAGCAGAATTGGTGGCGGGAGTCGGAATCTCGACGGCGCCGAGCACCTTGCCACGAATGTCGCTGGCGATGATGCTGGTGACGACGGCACCGATATGAATGCCCACGGTCAAGTACGGCTCGTGGTTGACCTCGAACGGAACCCGCGGACGCCCGATGGCGCCGGAGGCTGTCAAGTCTGCGCGTTCGCGCAGGATCCCGAGGTCCAGCAGGCTCGTGACCTGCCGGTTCACGGTGGCAATACTCAGTCCGGACGCTTTCGCCGCGGTATCGCGAGAGAGCGGCCCGCGGGATCGAGCAATGCGCAACACCGTCGCGGACGGTCCGTCGGCAATGCGCAGTTCGGGCACGACGATCTGGGTACGGGTCCGCGTTCCCGAGAGCGCGGTTCGCGATCGGATGTTCGGAATGGCGGAGATTGTGGGTGTCGACATGGCTGTCCCTTGCAGAAGGAGGAGAAGGCGCATATCTCTGTCGACCGCGAAATCAGCTTTTGCGCTGGTCAAGCGAAGAGAAAGACAGGAAAGGCGCAGAAATTAGCTGCAGAAAGAACGGCGGCGACAACACAGCTCTCGCGCCAAGGGCAGACGCGAACCAAGCGCAGCGGTCACATAGGTGACCCGCAAAGCGGCAGGCTGGTCGGTCGACATGGCTCCAAAAGTAGCAGCTTCACCGAGATTCACAAATCAGGTGCGGTAACGATCACACTGACCACAACCCTGTCGAGGCGGATTCTCGCGTGTTTGGGTGGGTGCACTCCCCACGAAAGGTGCACCATGTCTACAGCTTTCGCCAAGCCGACCCTCACGGACGCGGCATCAACGAACGGGGCGGCTGCCGGCGCCGCTCGCGGCACTGTCACCCCCCTCGGCRCGCATATCGGCGCCCGAATCGACGGAATCACTCTCGGCGAGCACCTCGATCCGGCGACGATCTCACTCATCCGACAGGCGCTTCTCGAACACAAGGTGATCTTCTTCCGCGGACAGAACCACCTCGACAACGATTCGCAGTACGAGTTCGCCCAGCTGTTGGGCACCCCGACCACTGCCCACCCCACGGTGAAGTCGCACGGCGCAAAAGTTCTGCCCATCGATTCGGACCTGGGCAAGGCCAACAGTTGGCACACCGACGTCACCTTCGTCGATCGCATCCCCAAAGCTTCGATCCTGCGCGCGGTGCAGCTGCCCGAATACGGCGGTTCGACGACGTGGGCGTCGGGGGTGGCCGCGTACAACGGACTGCCGGATCCACTCAAGGCGCTCGCGGAGAACCTCTGGGCTCGCCACACGAACGTCTACGATTACGCGGCCACCAGCGCCGAGCGTCTCACCGAAGATCGCACGGCCGCCTATCGCGAGGAGTTCCAGTCCACGTACTTCGAGACGGAGCACCCCGTGGTGCGTGTCCACCCCGAAACCGGAGAACGCACGCTCGTCCTCGGACATTTTGTCAAGAACTTCGTCGGGTTGAGCACCGAACAGTCGAACGGTGTGTTCAAGCTCTTGCAGGATCACGCCATCAAGCTCGAGTACACGACGCGCTGGAACTGGGAAGCGGGTGACGTCGCGATCTGGGACAACCGCGCCACCCAGCATTACGCGATCGCAGACTACGACGACCAGTACCGGCGTCTGGAGCGCATCACACTTGCCGGCGACATCCCGGTCAACATCCATGGGGAACGAAGCCGCAGTATCGCCGGCGACGCTTCCGAGTATTCGGTTATCGAAGGTGCAGTTGCGGCAGAAGGTGCCTCGAACAACTCATGACTCACGCAGATTCCGCCCTTCCGCCGCACGCGCGCCCCCCCCCCCCCCCCCCCCCCCCCCCCCCCCCCCCCGGCGTGGCCCACAGCCACGACCCCGCCTCTCGGATCACCCAACATCGTCGTGGTTCTGATCGACGACATGGGATACAGCGACATCGGACCGTTCGGCTCCGAGATCGAGACTCCCACCCTCGACCGCCTTGCCTCGCAGGGCATTCGAATGACCAACTATCACACGACGCCCCTCTGCTCGCCGTCGCGCGCCGCGCTTCTCACCGGCCTCAATCCGCACCGCGCCGGGTACGGATTTGTTGCCAACGCCGATCCGGGATACCCCGGACTGCGTCTGGAATTGGCCGACGACGTCCAGACACTCCCCGAAATCCTCCGCGGCGCGGGCTATGCGACCTATGCGGTGGGCAAGTGGCATCTCGTGCGCGACGCAAACCTCGCCCCGGGACGAAGTCGTGACTCCTGGCCGACACAGCGTGGATTCGATCGCTACTACGGCTCACTCGAAGGACTCAACTCCTTCTACTACCCCAATCAACTGATCTCCGACAATTCTGTGGTCGACGTCGACGAGTATCCCGAGGGCTACTACCTCACCGACGATCTGACCGACAAGGCTGTCGGGTACATCAAGGACCTTCGCGCCCACGATCAGGACAAGCCGTTCTTTCTCTACTTCGCACACGTCGCCATGCACGGACCCTTACAGGCCAAGCCCGCCGATCAGGCGAAATACCGCGGTCGCTACGACGAGGGCTGGGATCGAATCCGCGAGTCGCGGTTCGCCTCTCAGCTACTGCAGGGACTCTTTCCGGAGGGGACACGACAGGCACCGCGTAACTCCGAACCCGGATTCGACGTGCCCGAATGGCATTCGCTCACGCCGGAGGTGCAGTCTCGGTTCGCCCGCTACATGGAGGTGTACGCGGCGATGGTCGACTCGATCGATCAGAGCGTCGGACGCATCGTCGACACCCTGGACGAACTGGGCGAACTCGACAACACGATCATCGTCTTCACCTCGGACAACGGCGGCACCGCCGAGGGCGGTTCGGACGGGACTCGAAGCTACTTCGCGCAGTTCGCACATATTCAGGATCCGGACTGGGTGGGCGATGTCCCACACGACGAATCCCTCATCGGCGGACCTGAATTGGGCGTGCACTATCCACGTGGATGGGGGCAGACGTCCAACACCCCCTTCCGGTTCTACAAAGGGCAATCCTTTGCCGGTGGGATCCGTGTTCCCTTCCTCCTGTCCTGGCCCGCGGGATTGAAACCCGAAGCGGGCGACAACGGGATCCGCGACCAGTTCGCGTATGTCACCGACCTGACGCCGACGCTTCTCGAACTGGCCGGAATCGAAACCCCCACCGTGCGAAACGGGCTGCCGGTCAAGGAGTTCGACGGTGTGTCGAGCGCGCCGGTTCTGCGTTCACCCACCGCTCCGAGTACCCACACCGAGCAGTACACCGAGGTGACCGGAATCCGCGGCTACTACAAGGACGGATGGAAACTGCTGGCGCTCGCTCCAGCTGACATCGACAAACCGCACTGGCAATTGTTCGACGTCCGAGCCGACCCGACCGAGCTCGACGACCTCGCATCACGGTTTCCCGACAAGGTTCGCGAACTCGCCGAGGCCTGGGACCACTCGGCGTGGGCGAACACCGTGTTTCCTCTACTGGGCAATACCGTCGGCGCGGTTCGCCGTCCGGAGGAGGAGGCACTCTCACGCCCGGTGCGACTACTTGCGGGAACGCCCCCACTGGAGCGCTACCGCTCATCCAAACTGATCGGGTTCCGTGACTTCGACATCACGATCGAACTCGACGGTTACCGCGAAGGCGACGCCGGCGTCCTTGTCGCCCATGGGGATCCACAAGGTGGATATCTTCTCTACGTCGAGGACGGCAACCTGCATCTCGGATACAACGCCTTCGGTTCCTACTCCGTGGCCGATGCGGGGCCATTGCCGGTCGGCACCAAGCGAATCGACGTGTCCGTGGCTGTGTTACCGCGGTTGCGTTGGGACCTCCACGTCAGCGTCGACGGCATTCACGCGGGCCAACTGCTCGGGCAAGTACAACTGGTCGGGATGGCGCCGTGGACCGGCATCTCGGTCGGGGTCGACGCCAGAGGACCTGTGTCGTGGGAAGTACGACGACGCCACGGACCATTCCGGTACAGCGGCGCGCTGCGCGCCGTCACCTACACCCCTGGCCCGGTCAAGGTACCGCGTCGTCACATTGAATCCATCGAACGGGAAGCAGAGTATGCCGCCGACTAGCCCTACGATTGCATCATGACCATTTCTTCCGATGCCCGCATCGCCGTAGTCACCGGAGCCAGCTCCGGAATCGGTGAGGCCACCGCCCGCACCCTGGCAGCTCAGGGATTCCACGTCGTGATCGGTGCTCGCCGCGTCGATCGTCTCGAGAAGATCGCCGAGGAAATCGGTGGTACCGCTCTCGAACTCGACGTCACCGACGAGGATTCCGTCGACGCGTTCGCGGCCGTGGTCCCCCGTGTCGACGTGTTGGTCAACAACGCGGGTGGTGCAAAGGGTCTGGCAACAGTCCTGGACGCCGATCTGGACGACTGGCGGTGGATGTGGGAGACCAATGTCCTGGGCACGTTGCGTGTGACGAAGGCACTGCTGCCCAAGCTGATCGATTCGGGTGACGGTCTGGTCGTGACCATCACCTCGGTGGCCGCGCTGGAGGCATACGACAACGGCTCGGGCTATACCACCGCCAAACACGCTCAAGCCGTCCTTCATCGGACATTGCGCGGTGAACTGTTGGGTAAGCCCGTTCGACTGACCGAAATCGCGCCCGGAGCAGTCGAGACCGAGTTCTCACTCGTCCGGTTCGAGGGTGATCAGGACAAGGCCGACAAGGTGTACGAGGGAATCACACCGTTGGTGGCGCAGGACATCGCCGAGATCATCGGTTTTGTCGCGTCGCGGCCGTCACATGTGAACCTCGATCAGATCATCGTCAAGCCGCGGGATCAGGCAAGCCCCGGTCGGTTCCATCGCACCACCAGCTAGTTCGAATCGCACCGAACAGCTAGAGCCTCGGGCGAATCGACTGACGGAGGACGGAGTCGAGATTGCGTGCAATCTCGGCCTCCGTCACTTCCGCGGAAGCGCCGCGGGCACTCACGGTTTCACCCGCGGTGATGATGTACCGACCGTCGCCGGCATAGTCGTACCAGTGAAACGTTATTCCGTCGTCGGTCGGCCTGCTGTCGACGGCTCCTCCCGGGTATGCGGTGACTTCACCGATCGAGGTCCGCTCTCGGCCGAAGAATCTGCTCACTTCCTCGCTTCCGCGCGCACCGGCTGCGCTGCTCAGAAAGCTCTGCCTCCCGGCAGTTTTCGGCCTTTCGATGCTCACGCCACGCTCCGATCCAGCGGGGCAGGTCGGCAGGTGATCGACGAGCATCCGCGGAATTGCCGATGGGCGTGCCACGGTGAAAACCACGTCGGAGCCACAGTCGACAGTCCTGCCGGGCAGTTGAGTCAGGAGCACACCCAGGTCGCCGGCAACAACACCGTGCAATCGCGTCACCGTACTCATTTTCTGCCCGTGAAAACCGGAAACCTCCACACGAGCATCAGGATTCGCGAGAGCACCGAGAACGTGATGCAGCCGATCGTCGAGCACGGCAGACAGGTGCGCTCCCGCTCGACGTCGCGCCGCTGTCAGCTCGTTCATGGTGTCGGCCGCCGGACGAAACCGCAGCGGGTACGGGAGTCGGTCACGTCCGACCGCTTCCCAGAGAATCTGGAATTCGAGGCCGGTGAACTGCCACTGCATGGTGGTCATTCGCCCAGTACCGCCGGGGAGACCATGGGTAGGTCGCCGATCAGGGCGTTGCCGTTCTCGACGGTGACGAGGTAGCCGGGGGTGTCGTGAACGTTGTCTTCGTCTTGCCCTTGCCCTCGTCCCGGTGCCATGCCGCCGACGCCACCCATCGCTCCCCGACCACTCTGCGCGCCCGTCGCCGAAGTACCGCCAGTTCCGTTGACTCCCCCACGTCCGCCACCGGCGAGGCCACCGCCGCCGCCAGGGCCGCCAGGTCCGAGGGCTCCACCTGGCCCGAAGCCGCCGGTACCGATTCCACCGGCAGATCCTCCACCCGAACCGCTACCCACCGGGCCTGACGGCACACCGGAACCGAGCTGAGCACCATTCGGAGTTGCACGGGCAAGGCCATCCGGCGCTGCACCGGCGGACAGTGGACCGGCATGTGCCGCGGTGGTCCGGGCCGGGCCGGAATCGTTTGCGGACCGGGCGGCGTCGGCACCGGAATTCCCCTGGGCGTCAACACCACTACGGTTGTCACCATTTCCGGAACTGCTGCTGGAAGGGTTCTGACCGGAACCGTCCCCGGCCGGATTTGCACCGCCGGAGTTTCCACCGTCCACTCCTCCACCAACTCCGCCACCCGACGCCGATGGCGCGCCGAGCCCGTTCCCCGTTCCCGAGGCCATACCTCCGCCGGAACCACCACCACCGAATGCGCCGCCACTTCCAGCCCCGCCACTTCCAGCCCCGCCACTGCCGGTGACCGGATTGAAAGCGGCCGGGAGGATCGGCACCTGGTCGTCCGCACGCTTCATGTACGGCAGATACACGTCCTTCATCACCTGGCGCGCTTGACGTTCGGCTTCTTCCGCTTCGTATTGGGCCTGCTTCCACGTAGCCCCGGGAACCAGGCTGAGAAACCTCTCGACCGTCGAGGCGCCGTCGGGTGCCGGAATCGAGCGTTTGGCCTCGTCGAGTGCGATCTTCGCCTCCTCGATCTTGTTCGAGATCAGATCGACCCGCACCTTCAGCTCACCCGCATCAGCCGAGTAGGCCAGCACTGCTTCCAACGCAGCCGAGCCGCCGCGCCCCTGCCAGCCTTCGGTGATTGCACCGTTCACATCGTTCTGGAACTTCCCGATGCCAGATTCCACCCGGCCGGCAATGGCCTTCCAGGCCTCACCGATTGCACTCAGGGTTGCCGGATTCATCTCGTTGACGTGGTTGAAGATTTCGGAGTGCGACATCGCATCGAAAGGATCGTCGTCCACGATTGCATGTTCGCTGTACTCGAGCGATGACGTCTGGGCCGTGAGGGCATCGCGCTCACCCCAGGCTCGTGCGCGCTCTGCATCGGCGTCGGCGGTCGCAACAGCCATCTCGTCGTCGAACGCGCCGCGGTCGTCGTTTACGGATTGCACCAGAGCAGATGTAGCGACTGCGCTCGCGATGGGAGCGCCGACAACTGGCAACGCCGCCACGCCGGACGGGACGGCATGCGTCGCTTCGGAGATCCTGCCAAGCACATCTTCCAGAAATGGAATGCCCACCGCTGCCCCCTGACGTCGAAATCCCCGTCGGACTCCCCCGAGCCGACAGCGCTTACCTGTATTGACGCAAGCAACGCCCGGATGGTTCCGCTCGTCGACGGATTTCTCGGTTCACAGCAGTAGAGACTTACGCCAGTGCAGACATCGACTTCCAGGTCGGCAAATCGATCGCCCAGTCGTAGATGTCGCCGTCCGCAGGCGACAGGTCGATCGACGTGCCGGTCACCTCGACGGGGTCACCGTAGAGGGCGGTTCCGAAGTATTCCTGCGCGTCGGATGTCGACAGGTTGATGCAACCGTTCGTGACGTTCGACGAGCCCTGTACCCCGGTGGTCTGAGGATTGGCGTGGATGAATTCGCCGTTGTTGGAGATGCGCACCGCCCAACGCTCACGCACGTTCTCGTAGAACGGCGGATTGGACATCATGAAGTCTTCGTACTTCTCCGTCACCATGTGAATGCCGCTGCGCGTGACGTTTCGAGGTTCGTTTCCCTCGCCGTAGCTGACGGGAATGTCCATGATCGTCTGACCGTCTCGCACCACCTGCATGCGGTGGCTCGGCGCGTTCGCCTTCACGATCTGGCTACGACCGATCGTGAAGTCGAGCGTGAGATCCTGGTCGCCGTAAGCGCCACCGCCGTAGTTCAAGCCGTAGAGCTTGGCGTCCAGATGGACAGTTGTGCCCGGCACCCAGTAATCGGCCGGTCGCCAATGGGCCCGTGATCCGCCGTTGTCGTCGGCCAGCCATGCCCACGATCCGGCGGTGGGCGGCACGGTGGTCACGACAAGCGCCTTCTCGACGGCCGCCTTGTCGACGACGGAGTTGTCGAACTGCAACGTGATCGGTGCCGCGATACCAACTTCCTGGCCGTCGGCGATGTTGAGGGTGGCGCCGGTGGTCGACTCCGGGGCGACCGTCGTAAAGCTCCCCTGCACTGGCACGGATTTACCGTCGGTTCCGGTTGCCGAGCCCGACCACGAATACGTGGTGCCGTAGCCGAGTGCCTCACTGACGGTGAACGTCGTCTTGTCAGGCGAGAGTTGTCCGGCGACGGCCTTACCGGCCGCGTTGCTGAGATTGACGTCGGCCAGTGTTCCCTGGGTCACCGCAACCGAGACGGGCGCGACCGGGCTGACGTCTTTGGTACCGGGTGCCGGCGTCGACACCACGGTCGCAACAAGCGCTGGTTCGGCGGCCGCCGCACCGCCTTGTCCGTCCTTGCCACCGATCGTGCAGCCGACGGCGGCCACCATCACCGCGAGCAATACAGCTACCAACGCAACAACACGCGAACGACTTCTCCGACCACCCAGCTCATGCACTTCAACAGGCTACCTGCGGGCTCCGTCAGGAATCAGATGGTGAAGCCCACAGTTACCGGTTCCGGTTCCAGGTGGACGCCGAACGCGGCTTCGACGCCGTCGCGAACCGTCCGCGCGAGCGAGACCACATCCGCGCTCGTTGCCGACCCTCTGTTGGTCAACGCCAAGGTGTGTTTCGTCGACAGCCTGGCCGGTGCATCTTCACCGGGATAACCCTTCGAGAATCCGGCCCGTTCGATCAACCATCCGGCCGAGAGCTTGGTTCCACCACTGCCCGGGAACTGCGGCACGGTGACGTCTCCGAGCTGTTCGGTTATTGCTCCGAGCACAGCGGGCAGCTTGTCGTCCGGCACCACGGGGTTGGTGAAGAATGAACCCGCGCTCCACGTGTCGTGGTCGTACGGATCGAGCACCATCGCCTTGCCGGTCCGCAATCCCAGAACCGCCTCGCGGACCTGCGACGCAGGCAACCGCTCGCCTTCCTCGGCCCCGAGTGCAGTGAACAGTTCGCGGTACGCGAGCGGGGCGCTCAATCCGTCGGTCGACGCATCGAATTCGACGGCGAGAACCACTGCTGCATCGGAATGCTTGAGAACGCTCGACCGGTAGCCCAACTCGAGTTTCGACGGTTCGACCCACGACACTTCGCCGCTGCGTCGGTCGAGCAATTGAACCTGCCGGAGCCGCGAGCCCACCTCGACGCCGTACGCGCCGACGTTCTGCACCGGCGTCGCACCGGTCGAGCCCGGAATCCCGGACAGGCATTCGAGGCCGCCCAGTTCCGCGGCGACGGATTGGCCGACTACTTCGTCCCACACTGCGCCCGCTTCGGCAATGACGCGGTCCGTGTCGAGGCTCACGGTGGTGTTGGCCACACGAACGACAACTCCGTCGAATCCCGCGTCCGAGATCACGAGATTCGATCCGCCGGCGAGAATCAGCGTCGGGATCTGCTCGCGATCGAGCAGCGTCACGACGTCGATCAACGACTGCGTCGTCGGGCATTCGGCGAGCAGCCGCGCCGGTCCCCCGATTCGGAGCGTCGTCAATCCCGACAAGTCAACGTTCTCGGACACGAAAGCGCCTGATTCCACGACGCGTCTGCCAATGGTTACGTCCCACACATCGATAAACGGTAGCCTCCACAATCGTGAGCCGTCGCATCGAGCATTCGTCGAAGTACACAGTCCCCGCCGAGAAGGTCCATGAGGCGGTGACCTCCGAGCAGTACTGGCGCGACCGAATCGTCGCTGTCGGTGGTCCCGGCGCGGCGATCGAAGAGCTGACCGTTCGCGACGAGACCGTCGCGGTCACGATGTCGCAGATCATTGCTGCCGAGCATCTCCCGAGCATGGTGTCGAAGGTCGTCAACGGCGACATCGTCATCAAGCGCAGTGAGACGATGGCTCCTTTCAAGGACGGCAAGGCCACTGGCACCTTCTCCGCCCACGTCGACGGTGTTCCCGCCCGTATCGAGGGCACGCAGGTCCTGACTGGCGACGAGAACTCCGCCACTCTCGAGATCGAGGGTGAGGTCGAGGTCAAGATCCCGTTCCTCGGCGGAAAGATCGAAAGCGCGATCGTCGACGAGGTTGTCCGGCTCATCCAGGCCGAACAGGACTTCACCCGGGAGTGGATCGCGAAGTAAGATCCTGCGGGCGGCGATAGTTGTGGATACGGCCAATTTGGCTTGTCACAGCGCGTAACAGGTATTCTTTCCGATCATGGCTCGCCGCATCGACTACTCCGCCCGCTATCAGCACTCCCCCGAGCAGGTCTACGCGGCACTGGCGGACCGCTCGTACTGGGAGGCCCGCGTCGAGGAGATGCGCAAGCATTCCGAGAACCATGTGGAACATTTCGAGGTCACCGATTCCGGAATCGATCTCGTACTGCACCACATTCTTCCGCGCACCGATTTGCCGGACATTGCTCAGACGGTGATGAAGAAGGATCTGGTCATCACGCGCAAGGAGTCGTACGGCGCCTTCGGTGACACCGTGACCGGAACGTACGAAGCGTCCATCCCGGCCGGGCCGGGGAATCTGTCCGGGACCATGGAATTGTTCGCGACCGATACCGGGTCCACGCTGCGAACCACGTCCGAGGCGAAGGTCTTCATACCGTTCATCGGCGCGAAGTTGGAACAGCTCATGCTCATCAACCTCGTCGATCTGTTCCGCACCGAAGCCCAGGTCACGGCGACCTGGCTCGCCGCACGCTGAATCCGGCGTGAAGAAGGCTCCACCCCCGAAGATCGAGGGGGTCATCACCCGTGGCACGACGGGGATCAACAGACTGCGACGAAGTGACCGGTGGATCGTCCACAACCGCACTATCGCTCGCGCCCTGAACAATGCGGCCGATCCGTTGATCGTCGACCTCGGGTACGGGGCGAGGCCGGACACCACCTTCGAGATGGCAAGCCGCCTCACCGCTGTCCGGCGGGATCGACGCGTCATCGGGCTCGAGATCGACCCCGCTCGCGTAGTCGAGAGTCGTGACGGTGTCAGCTTCGCCCGTGGCGGATTCGAACTGGCCGGTCTCACACCCGTTTTCGTACGCGCCTTCAACGTCCTCCGGCAATACCCGGAGGACGCGGTGGACTCTGCGTGGGCACACATTCAGTCCGGCCTCGCCCCCGGCGGACTGCTACTCGACGGAACCTGCGACGAGCTCGGGAGGCGTTGCGCCTGGGTGCTTCTCGACGCCGATCGTCCATTGACCCTGACACTGGCCTGGGACCCCTTCGACATCGAGCGTCCTTCCGACATCGCGGAACGTCTCCCGAAGGCTCTCATTCACCGCAACGTTCCAGGTGAGCCGATCCACGCGCTGCTCAGCGCGGCCGATCGAGCCTGGGCCACCGCTGCGCCACACGCCTCGTTCGGACCTCGACATCGATGGGCTGCCGCATTGGAAATTCTTCGGGCGCAAGGAATTCCCGTGCAACCCGCGCGACGACGTCTTCGCGACTGCATCCTGACGGTGCCATGGCATGTCGTAGCGCCGAACCCCTGAACTCGCAGACGGGAAACGCCTCGCCGCAGAGGTTGTCTCCGCGGCGAGGCGTCCGTGTGCAGGCGTCGGGCTAGGACCCGAAGATGTTTTCCAGGCTTCCCAGCGAACCTGTCGAACTGCCGCCGTTGCCGGGATCGCCGCCGTCGGGCTCTGCCGTGACCTTGACGGTAACTGCGGCCTGGGTCTCGGAACCGAGGTAGCCGTCAGTTCCGCTGAACACCGCGGTGATTCGGCGATCTCCGAGTTCGGTGAAGGTGTGCGAGAGCGTGGCCTTACCGTTCACTACCGCAACCGGTCCACCGATCGGGGTGGTTCCGTCCATGAACTGAACGGTTCCTGCGCTGAGCGTAGGTGCCACTGCCGCAACGAGATCAACCTTCGCGCCCTTGACCGCTGACGCCGCAGCGCTCACGGTGATGGACGTTTCCTGATCCTCCGCGGCCGGAGCCGTGACCGAAACCGACTGAGCGGCCGAGGTAGAAGTGAGGAATCCCGTTGCACCCGAGTAGACGGCCGTGATGTCGTGCGTACCGACGCTCGCGAACTCGTGCATGATCGACGCCTTGCCCTCGACGACCGGCACCGGCGAGCCGAGATTGCCCGAGCCGTCCTTGAACTGCACTGTGCCGCCAACCGGCGTCGGCGTGACGGTTACGGACAGACCAACTGCCGTACCGGTTTTTGCATCCGCCGGAACGGTCAAGACCGTCTGGGTCTGCTGGTCGGTGGGAGCCGGCGCCTTGACGTTCACAGTCTGGGTGTTGGACGTCGAACCCAGGTAGTTGCCCGAACCCGAGAATACTGCGGTGATGCTGTACTCGCCCGCCACGTTGAAGGTCGGCATGGTTGTCGCCTTACCCGTGGCGTCCACTGGAACCGAGGGGCCCAGATCCCTGCCACCTTCCTTGAACTGCACGGTGCCACCTGCAGCACCGGTCGAGACCGAGGCAGTGAACGACAATGCCTCACCGGTCGACGCCGTCGACGGGCCGACGAGTGTGGTCGTTGTGTTCTCCTCGACCACCACCGGAGCGACTGTCAACGCATGCGGCGCCGACGTCGAGGCCTGGTAGACACCGGAACCGGAGTACACCGCCACGATCGAATGCGCGCCTTCTGCATAGGAATTCGTCAGCGAGGCCTTGCCGTTGGCATCGACGGTAACGGCGCCGCCGAGGTCGGTTGCACCGTCTTTGAACTGCACCGTGCCACCCGCCGGAGTAGGCGACACCGTAGCCTCGACGGTCACGGACTCACCTGCAACTGCACTTGCGGGACCGGTGATCGCGGTTGCAGTGCTCTTGTCCGCTTCGGACACGACGACGTCGACAGCTGACGACGTGGAGGTCGCCACCTTTGCATTTCCGAGGTACTTGGCCGTCACGCTGTGGGTTCGGATGTCAGCCGGCGTCCAGGCAAGTGTTGCAACACCATTGGCGAGCGCGCCCGCACCGATCTTGGTGGCACCGTCGAAGAACTCCACCGAATCACCGTCGGCACCACCGGTCACCGTCGCGCTCAGCGGAACAGGTTGTCCCAACTTCACGCCACTGGCCGGTGACAGCGTCGTCGCCGAAATGTTCTTCGACACCGTCACCGCCGGGCCCTTGTTCTGGAAATCGGAACTCGTCACTGACGCGTTGTAATGCACCGAAGTATCCAACGGCACCTCACGCGCACAATCCGCGCCCACCGTGTACTTGAACTCGAAAGTCTTCGAGTCGTTGTTGTACAGCGGCCACTCTGTCAGTGACCCCTTCACACGAACAAAATCAGCACCCTTGGACTCGACACTCCGCGTCGAACCATTCACCTTCGCCGAACCCTCGACGTACGTCAGACATGTCGGATGAACATCCTTGATCGCATACAGGTAATCCACGACGATGTTCTTCCGCTTGAACACAGTCTTCACGGTGATCGTCTCGCCCTCGGACGGAGTCACATTGCTGATCGTCCGCGTGTATTCGTAGTTGTTCGCATTCCACGTCAACGAACCCGGTGTCTCCGGCGCAGCTCCCGCAACCCCGAGACCCGTAACCGCCGCGAAACCCGCAGCAACAGCAAACACACTCAAACCTGCAACTGCACGACGTGCAGAACCTACAGACATAGATTTTCCTTCTCGAGAAGTGAGGGATATGGGTGATGCCCCACCACCTGAAGCGGGCGGGGCATCACCGGGTATCGATTGCTAGGAGCCGAAGATGTTGCCGAGGCTGCCGAGCGAACCGGTGCCGTTGCCAGGTTCTTCACCGTCGACCGGTGCGGCGATCTGGACGGAGACCTGATCGGAGGATGCCGTCACCGTGCCGGCGCCCGAGTACTCCGCCGCGACAATTCGCTGACCCTGAGTTGCGGGCTTCCACGAAAGGCTGGCCTTTCCGGATGAATCGACCGTAGCCGTGCCGATGACGGTCTCGCCGTCCTTGAAGGTGACTGTGCCACCGGCATTTGCAGGACTGATCTGAGCGGAGATCGTCTGTGCAACGCCGACCTGCCCCGCTACTACGCTGAGATCTGTTGTGGAGCTTGTTGTTCCGGCGGGCTGTTCGGCGACTGTCACATTCGCGGTGGTACTCGACCCGGTGACGCCGGATCTGCCGGCGAACACAGCCTCGACGTTCTGCGTACCGGCAACCGTCGGAACCCAGGCGTAGGTCGCTTCACCGTTGCCTGCCACCGGCACCGAAGCGAGCACCGTTCCGCCGACCTTGAACGTGACCGTTCCACCGGTGCCCGACGCGGACACAGTCGCTTTGAGAGTGGTCGACTTGCCGACCTGCGCGCCCGAGATCGGCGCCAGCGTCGTACTGGACTGAGCATCGGCCTGCGAAACGTTCACGATCAGCGCTGCCGAAGCGGAACCGACGGCACGCGCCGTGTCGGCGAACTTCGCTGTGATCGAGTGATCTCCACGGGTGGTCGGTGTCCAGGCAAGTGTTGCAACACCATTGGCGAGCGCGCCCGCACCGATCTTGGAACCTGCGTCGAAGAACTCCACCGAATCACCGTCGGCACCACCGGTCACCGTCGCACTCAACGTCACCGGCTGCCCCACCTGAGCGCCACTGACCGGTGACACGGCCGTCGTCGACACGTTCTTCTGAACATTGATCGACGGGCCACGACCATTCGTCGTGTCGTCAACGAACACCGTCCCGTCGAAATGCACCGTCGTCGACAAATTGGTACCACGAGCACAATCCGCGCCGACGCGATACTGGAATTCGAACGTCTTGACGTCACCGCCCCACATCGGCCACTCCGTAGCACCTGCACTCAACCGAACAGAATCAGCAGCCACCTCGTTGACACGGAACGCACTACCGTTCACCGTCGCCGAACCATCGACATACGTCATACACGCCGGATGAAAATCGCGCACCGCATACAGATTGTGAACCGCGGCAGTTCGCTTGAACACCGTCTTCGACGTGATCACATCACCCTCGGACGGCGTGCCGTTACTGATCGTCCGAGTCACCTTGTACCCATCGGAATTGAACTCCGCCGTCACCGGAGCCGCACCAGCAACCCCGACACCCGCAACCACGGCAAAACCCGCAGAAACAGCAAACACACTCAAACCACCGACAACACGACGAACACCACTCACGGACATCCACATCCCTCTCGCACACGGGAGCAGACAGCCGTCCAGGACAAGCGTCCGTCTGCTTTTGATGCCGTGACGTTATCCCATTGACTGTAAAGTAACTACGCTTTTCACCGAATTAGTTCATCGCCGACATCACCAAGCTGCAGCGATCATGGGTCGAAAGTCCCGAAGTACTGGTCCAGATATCGCTCCACCTGCACTGAAGAGAGAATATTCGCCCCGAAGTAGCGCATTTCAAATCTCTGATATTGGTGTCATATTCGATTTCGAACGTGATGCCAGAAGGTCGCAGAAGCATAGAAATCAATCTCGATTACAGGCTTGCGGCGAGCGCCAACTCCACTCGGACGGCAACGTCGATGCTCGCGTTTTCACACGAGAGATACAACTCGTGCGCGTCGAGTCGACCTATCGCTACCGCATCGGCGACTACTTCGTTGAGCAGAACTTGAGAAATTCCACCGGATGCGAGGTCGTGCACGGTGCGCAAAGGCGTGGTGATGCGGATGGGTCCAATCTGTTCGCACTCGTCGTCCGCGAGCGGCAGTCGGTGCAGGGCGACTTGGCGGGTCGGCGCCGCGAGTGGGTGCGCTGTCGAGAGATGAATGAAGCGAGGTTGCAGGTGCCCGAGGCCATGTAGATCTGCGGCGCTGTAATGCGAGACGGTGGCGCTACCGGCGAACCACGTGCACCACTTCGCAAATTCGTCCAAGGCAGTATGTCTGACGCGTTCGAGGCGAAAGAGTCCCCGGCACTCACATGTCCATGTTCCGGATTCCGTCATCTCCTCCATCGACGCCAGACCGAAACCCAGTTCGGACGCTTGGAGAGCCGTGACAAATCCACACTGTCGCAGCGCCAGCAGCTCGAGTGATTCGTAGTCCGAAGCCATGACCACCTCCGGTGACCGTCGAAAACGCCGTTTCGAACAGACTACGGGCGACTGTGTCGCRCATCACAGGAATGAGGAAGTGCGTATTCACAGAGTTCGTTCAGACTCGTCGGGAAGAATCTGGCGAATGACTGTCGCAGCGAACAACCCTCGTCCGCGCAACCGAGTGCTCGTCATCCTTCTCGTGGTGATCGCCGTGCTCGTGGCGGCACTCGTCGGTGGAGAACTGTACGTACGCAACCAGGTGAAGACCTGCATGGCCGATCAGTTCCAGAGCGAACTGGGATCCCAGGTCGACGTCGGGTTGAGCTGGAAGCCCGTACTCCTGCAGGCAGTCGACAAGAAGGTGCCGTACATCAGCATCGACAGTGACGACTCTTCGTTCGGCCCCGCAACGGGCATGCAGGTTCACGCGAAGGTGAACGACATCAACTTGCAGCCCTCGGCGGGTAACAGCGGCACCATCGGCAGCTCCAGCGCCGACGTCACCTGGTCTACCGCAGGCATTCTCGCCACCTTGCAGGAGCAGACCTTCGGTGGCCTCGTCTCCGGCGTCACCGCCGACTCGAGCGCCGGAACACTCGCGTTCGACGTCGGACCGGTCGGGCTCGCGAAGCTCACGGTCAAGCCCACCGTCACCAACGGTGTGGTCGACGTTCAGACCGTCGGCGCCGAGATTCTCGGATTGGGTCTGCCGACAGACCTGGTCGACGGCATCGTCCAGACACTCACCGACAGCCTGCAGACGTACCCGCTGGACATGAAGCCCACCAAGCTGACCGTTACCGACGACGCAATCCAGATCTCACTGGAGGGCGGCGCTTACGCCATGCCCGTCGCCGACGCGAACAACCAGAACGCCTCGGCGGTGCCGGACAGCTGCGGCCTGCTGACCTAGTCGGTCAGACCGTCCAATACTGCTCGGGTTCCGGACAATCCGAGACGGGTGGCGCCGGCCGCAATCATGTCGAGTGCGGCCTGCGTCGTACGTATTCCGCCACTGGCCTTGACTCCCACGCCTGGGCCGACCGTCCGTGCCATCAGTTCGACGGCCTCGACCGTCGCCCCACCCGCGGGGTGGAAGCCGGTGGAGGTCTTGACGAAGTTCGCCCCGGCACGCACGGCTGCGCGGCAACATTCGACGATGGCCTCGTCGGACAGGGCAGCGGTTTCGAGAATCACTTTGAGGATCGCACTCTCCCCCATCGCCTCACGGACGGTGAGGATGTCTGCGAGCACAGCGCTGTAGTCGCCGGCGACCGCCGCTCCTACGTCGATGACCATGTCGATCTCGGTAGCGCCCTGATCGACGGCCAGTCGCGCTTCGGCACCCTTGACCAGTGAATGATGCTTCCCCGACGGGAATCCGACGACGGCCGCCGTCACCAGTCCGTCGGCGCGAATCGGCAACATCGACGGCGAGACACAGACGGCCAGCACACCGAGGCTGCGTGCCTCGTCGATCAGGGCGGTCACATCGGCCGCGGTGGCTTCGGGTTTGAGGAGAGTGTGGTCCACCATCGCGGCAACCTGGGAACGAGTGAGTGCAGCTTCAGACATGATGGAAAGCTTGGCACACCACCACGCGACCGTCGCCGCAGCCGCACCTGAGAGACTAGGCCGCATGACCGCTGCACCTTCGATCGATGATCGTCGCTATGTTCTGTCCCTCGGCTGCCCCGACACCACGGGCATCGTCGCACGCATCTCGACCTTTCTCACCGACGTCGGTGGATGGATCGTGGAGGCCGCATACCACGCCGATGCCGACACCGGATGGTTCTTCACGCGTCAGGCGGTCCGCGCGTCGTCTGTGAGCATGAGCATCGACGAGCTTCGTGAACGGTTCAAAGCTGTTGCGGCCGAGATCGGTCCGGAAACCGAGTGGACTCTTCACGACTCCGGCGCACCCAAGAAGATCGTGCTGCTCGTGAGCAAGGAAGGTCACTGCTTGCATGACCTCCTGGGCCGCGCCGCGGGCGGAGAACTTCCGGCAGAGATCAGCGCCGTCATCGGAAATCACGAAGACCTGCGCAGTGTCACCGAGCGCCACGGGATCGACTTCCACCACGTTCCGTTCGCCAAGGACCCGGCCGAACGGGGACCGTCCTTCGAGAAGGTCCGCGCTCTGGTCGACGCCCACAACCCCGACGCCGTGGTTCTTGCACGCTTCATGCAGGTGCTTCCCGAATCACTGTGCGAGCACTGGGCCGGCCGCGCGATCAACATCCACCACAGCTTCTTGCCGTCGTTCATCGGTGCCCGCCCCTATCACCAGGCGTTCGCCCGCGGCGTGAAGTTGATCGGCGCCACCTGCCACTACGTGACCGCCGAACTCGATGCCGGTCCGATCATCGAGCAGGACGTGATCCGCGTCGACCACGCCGACGATGTCGCCGACATGGTCCGCCAGGGTCGAGACATCGAAAAGCTCGTGCTCTCACGCGGACTGCGCTGGCACCTCGAGGATCGGGTTCTGGTCCACGGGCGCAAGACGGTCGTCTTCAGCTAGAGCTGCGTTGCGCTAGAGATTGCGCAGTCGCACGATTTCCTTGTCGAACTCGTCGATGTTCTCGATCGACGACATGTGACCGACGCCCGGCAACACGATCAACCGTTCGAGGTTGCCGGCGTCGTCGAGGACCTGCGCAAGCTTGCGCGCATGGACCGGCGGAGTGAGCCGATCGAGCGAACCGACGAGCACGGTGGTCGGCACTTCGAGATTGTCGAGTCCCTCGTGAATGTCGAGGGTGCTCAGCGCTGCTCCCCAACCGCCACGAATACGCGGCTTGCACTCACGAACGATGTTCTCGCAGAACTGAATCTCGGCCTTGGTCGCGTTCGGTGACATCGAGACGTACTGGATCGCCTTCGTCATGGCGCCCGAGGAGACAAACGGAACGGGCGAACTGAGGATGGCGCGGCCCACGGGGACCGGCACCCGAGGAAAGCGATTGGGCAGTGGGATGACCGTGGTCTCGGCGATCAACCTTTCACTCGCGGTGCTCGCGAGCATGACCGCCGACGCGTACTTCTTGACCTCGTCGGGGTGACGACCAGCCCAGGCGATGATGCTCATCCCGCCCATGCTGTGACCGACGATGACCGCCTTCTTGTCCTCGCGAACCGTGGCTGCCAGCACGGCAGAAAGGTCGTCGGCGAGGACGTCCGGGCCGAGCGGAAGATTACCGACGGTGCTGCGTCCGTGACCGCGCTGATCGTAGGTGATGACGCGATATTCACCGGCAAGCGCATTGACCTGCGGGTACCAGAATTCGGTTGAGCACGTCCAGCCGTGACTGAGAACGATCGGATCGCCGTCGACGGGACCGTAAGCCCGGACATTGATGATCGCACCGTCGTCGGTGGTCAGTTCACTGATATCAGCTTTGAGCGTCGGAGTCTTCAGGAGTGCGTTGGGCTCGACGTCGCTCGAAAGAGTCAACCCGCGCGTGGATCGCCGATGACGGATCCCAGCGACTGCCGCGACGAGTGCTCCCACTCCGACGGCGCCTGCCAGTACTCGAAGCTCTGTGGTGCGCGAACGACTGGACATACATTTACCCCTGACTGCTGCTGACGACAGACGGATGCAATCTATGTGTGACTGCCGTTAACCGACACTATCACTCGAACAACGCGCGTTGTCAGCGTTGGAGCGAAGAGTGGGGCAACACACGGTGACCTGGAACCGCGTCACCGGATGAGCAGAAACCGCGGCCCCCTACCAGCGGGAACCGCCATGCTGGATGTCGTCCACGCGCGGTCGAACGTCGACGAGATATACACACACTGCAACAACCGCGATGATGCCCAGGAGACCGACAGGGGATGTCGCCAGCAGGATCAACGCCGCAACGATCAGAATTCCGAGCCAGATCGGCTTGGTCAATTTGTTGACCGCGGTAAAGGCGTCCGGACGCTGCCTGACGGCATGAACGATCGCGTAGACAGCACCCACCAACGCGAGCACTTTCAGTGCGAGAAAGATCAGACCGACTAGCCCATCGACTTGAGTCACAACTACATCCTAAGTTCTCATCCGGTTCCCGACGAACACGAAGGCTCCCACACTCGGCTGAGCGCGGGAGCCTTCGTCAGGTGGAGCTGGGCAAAATCAGGCCTTCTTGGCCGGAGCAGCCTTCTTGGCCGGAGCCGGCGCGGTGGCCTTGGCCGGAGCAGCCTTTGCCGGAGCAGCCTTGGCCGGAGCAGCCTTCTTGGCGGCGGTGGTCGCGCGCTCCTGGACGTCGGAAGCGGCAGCGGTCACGCGAGCGGCAGCTTCCTTGGAAGCCTCGTCTGCCTGGTCACCGAGGTCGAGGACCTTCAGTGCTGCCTCGTCGCCTGCGTCGGCGATCTTCTCGCCGGCGTCAGCGATCTTCTCGCCGACCTCTTCTGCGGTGTCGGAGATGCGTCCGGCAGCGCGGCCGGCCAGCTTGGCAGCCTGCTCGCCCACGGCGCGCGTCTGACGAGCAACGGTTCCGAGTGCATCTTCGGTCAGCTCGACGGCGTCGCCGAGTGCCGACTCTGCAGCAGCGATGCCCTCTTCGACTGCGGGCTGCTTGCGGATGCGCTCGACTGCGTCTTCGCCGCGCTCCGCGAGGGAGTTGTACAGATCGCCGGCAACCTTGAGGTATGCCTCGGCGACCTTGCGGAGTTCCTCGGGTGCGAACTTCTCTCGCAGCTCGGCGAGCTCTTCGGGCAGCTCGGACGGCAGGCCGGCGAGACGCTCGCGCAGTGCCTCGACGCTCTCGGCAACGTCACCCTGAACGGAAGCAAGCTTCTCGCGGGCACCGTCGACACGGCCGTTGACGTCACCCTGGGTGTTCTCGGCGCGCTCACGAACCTGAGCGACTACATCGGCCACGGCCTGGACAACCAGGTCGCCTGCGCCGACAGCAGCGTAGAGCGAGGTCTTGACGCTGTCGATGGCGTTCTTGTCAGTCATCTTGTTCTCCTAGTGAAGTCTCGGTGTCTGGAATTGCGGCCGATTCAGCGAAATCGGGCGCTGCGGCTGGTCTGGACGACTCGTTCTCGCGACAGAACGAGTCGTAGATTTCGAGCAGTACTTGCTTCTGCCGTTCGTTGATGGCCGTCTCGGCCAACACCGCGTCCCTGATGGGACTGTGCGGGCGTTGTTCGAGATATCCCGCTTGGACGTACAGGACTTCTGATGAGACTCGAAGACCCTTGGCGATTTGCGCCAGTACGTCTGCCGACGGTTTACGCAATCCGCGTTCGATCTGACTCAGATACGGATTGCTGACGCCGGCGAGTTGAGCAAGTTGGCGCATCGAAACTTGGGCGGCTTCCCGCTGTGCACGAATGAACCCCCCGATGTCGTGTGCCGCAGAGCTGACGACGCGAGCTGCCAAGTCGCTTGCTCCGGCTGCGGCACCGGATAATTCACGATCTCCGTCATCGGAGTTCGTCGACTTCGCTGGCATTGCGTCCTCCCTTTCCAGTGGACATTTCCCAGGATAGGAGAGGGTGCTAACTATTGCAAGCACTACTGCTAGCACTCGTGGTGGACGTCACATACCGGACAGCTCAGCCGAAGATGAGCGTCGAAATCGTGTAGATCAGCAGCCCGGCGATCGAGCCGACAACGGTGCCGTTGATACGGATGAACTGAAGATCTCGACCGACCTGCAGCTCGATCTTCTGGCTCGCTTCGTCGGCATCCCACCGCTCGACCGTGTCGCTGATGACTCCGGTGATCTCGTCGGTGTAGTTCTCCGCGATGTACTTGGTGCCCTGCACCAGCCAGCCGTCGACCTTCTCACGCATGGATTCGTCGTCTCGCAGCCTGATTCCGAAGCCGGCCACGTTCTCGGCGACCTTGGTCCGCAGGGTGCTGTTCGGATCGTCGACCGACTCCATGATGAGGCGCTTGGCGACCTGCCACGTCGAGGACGCCAGACCCGTCACTTCCTCGCGGCCCATGATCTCCGCCTTGATCCCTTCGGCCTTCTTGATGGTCTCCGGGTCGTTCTGCAGATCATCGGCGAAATCGATCAGGAAGCGGTTGGCGGCGAGACGTACCTCGTGTTCCGGGTTGGAACGGACCTTCCAGGTGAACTCGACGAGTTCCTTGTAGATCTTCTCCCCCAGCATCGCGTCGACGAATTTCGGCGACCACGCCGGCGAATCGCGAACGATCACACGGTCGATCGTCTCCTGGCTGCCGAGTGCCCACTGATGCGCGCGCTCGGCAAGCAATTCGATGATCGGCAGTTGCTTGTTGTCCTTGAGCAACTCCCCGAGCACTCGGCCGATCGGCGGTCCCCACATGGGCTCGGCCAGCCGCTTCACGATCGTGTTGTCGATGATCTGGGCAATGTCCTCGTCGCGAAGAACCTCGACCATCCCGCGCAATACCGTCGACGTCTCGGCGGCGACGCGAGCGGCATTGGCAGGTTCAGCCATCCACGTACCGAGGCGGAGCGGAATCTGCGCCTGCTGCACCTTGGCCGACACAACCTCGGGAGCCAGGAAGTTCTGACCGACGAACGAGCTCAAACTGGCTCCGAGCTGGTCTTTCTTACGCTTGATGATGGCAGTGTGCGGGATGGGAAGCCCCATCGGATGACGGAAGAGCGCGGTGACGGCAAACCAGTCGGCAAGCGCGCCGACCATGCCCGCCTCGGACGCGGCCCGGACGTACCCGACCCACTCTCCGGCGCCGCGGGATTCCTGCCACCGGCAGAAGATGTAGACCACCGTCGCGAAGCCGAGGAGGCCAGTGGCGAAGACTTTCATCTTGCGAAGGTCCCGACGCTTGGCGGCGTCGTCGAAGGCGGAGAGGCTCAGTTGCTGCACCCTCGCCATTGTGCCGAAAGGTGTGACGCGGCGTAGCGCGAGCGACACGATGTCCGATTCGCTAGGACTTAATCCCCCGAACCGCGGATGTGAGTGCCCGAGATAAAGGCACGGACATTAAGCTGGACCAGAAAGTAGACCGATCGGACGTGGCTCGCACCACAGATATGAGATGACTCGTGGCCAAGAATGCCGTGCAGGACAACGAGCAGGTAGACGGCCCAGTCGTTGCTGATGCGAAGCCCGAGAAATCCGACGGTCGCAAGCGTCGGTGGCGCGAACACAAGATCGCTCGCCGCGAGGAACTCGTCGACGGCACCATCGCCGCTATCCGGGCACGCGGCCGTGAGATCGGCATGGACGAGATCGCCTCCGAGATCGGTGTGTCCAAGACCGTGCTCTACCGGTACTTCGCCGACAAGAGCGACCTCACCACCGCCACGATGATGCGGTACGTCGAGACCATCCTGTCGCCGCGCATCTACGAAGCGATCAGCGGCGATCTCGACGATTTCGAACTCACCCAGGCCAGCATCACCGCGTACGTCGAGACGGTGGCATCCGACCCCGACATCTACCTCTACGTCATGGCCAACGGCGCCGGCGCCAACCGCGACGTCGTTGCCGATTCCGAGCGCATGATCGCCGAATTGCTCTCCACGGTGTTGGGCAATCGTCTTCGCGAGATGGAGATGGATTCCGGCGGTTCCCTGCCGTGGGCGTTCGGGATCGTCGGCGGAATTCAGCTCGCGACGCACTGGTGGATCTCCAACAAGTCGATGTCCGCAGAATCGCTGATCGACTACCTCACCATGATGACGTGGGGCGGCATCACCGGCATTGCTGCGGTCAACGGATCACCGGCCAAGTTCAAGTCGGTTCCGCATCCCCTCGTCAAGCCTGCCGAGGACTGACTCGCCCGAGACCGAACTTTCGAGCCACAGGGGTCGATCCTGTGGCACTCTTTCGGCATGGCACAAGACTCGCTGTGGGAAACACCGGCCGCCAAGACACTGCGGGCGGAGCCCGGGTTCGAACTCGATCAACTCGATCGCAACAGCACTCCGGGATTCACCGGAAACAAAGCTGACGGCGAACGTCTACTCGAGGAGCGCGGCGCGGTCCTGTCCGACCTGCAGGAGTTGCTCTACGCCAACGGCAGGTCCGGGGACAGCCGTTCCATCCTGCTGGTCCTGCAAGGAATGGACACCGCGGGCAAGGGTGGCATGGTCCGACACGTGATCGGTCACGTGGATCCTTCGGGAGTTCAGCACGCGGCCTTCGGCGTCCCGACCGAAGAGGAAAAGCAACATCACTACCTCTGGCGGATCAAGAAGGAACTCCCCCGCGGCGGCTATCTCGGTGTGTTCGATCGCTCCCACTACGAGGATGTCCTGGTCGTGCGTGTCCACGATCTTGTCCCTGAGGATGTCTGGAGCGCGCGCTACGACGAGATCAACCAGTTCGAGAAGGAACTCGTCGACGCCGGAACCACCATCGTGAAGGTGGCGATGTTCGTCTCGCTCGACGAGCAGAAGAAGCGGCTCGAAGAGCGGCTCGACCGCCCGGACAAGTACTGGAAGTACAACCCGGGTGATGTGACCGAACGCGGTTTGTGGCCTGCATATCAACAGGCGTATCAGGCAATGCTCGACAAGACGTCGACCGAGCACGCGCCGTGGTACGTCGTGCCGTGTGATCGGAAGTGGTACAGCCGAATTGCGGTCACGGAGCTACTGATCGACGCTCTGGAAAAGCTCGATCTCGACTGGCCGCCTGCCAACTTCGACATCGAGGCGGAGAAAGCGCGACTGGCACAGTCCTGATCAGAAGCAGTCCTGATCAGAACAGGTGTGGGGATTCGCGGTGCACTTTGTGGTCGTGATGAACGGTGCTGGTGTACAGGGCAACCGCCAGTCCGATGGACGCGACGCCGGCGAGCCCGGCAATCAACGCCCAACCACCGTGCCCTGAACCGGCGGCCACGAGAAAGCTGCCGAGACAGACAACTGTGGCCAGCACCAGGAAATACGACGCCCACGCTGCAAAGAGATTGAGCTTCATCGTTCGCTCCTCCGGTCGGATCTCTTTCGTTTCGACCGTACGCCGGAGCATGACGGTCGACAAGACACTCCTGTCGTGAGGTTTCCCGACGTCTACGCCGGGTAGCCGAATTGCATGGACATCGGAACTCTTTACCGCGGAATCGAATCGGCGCGCGGACTGGACGGTCCGTCCACTGGCATCAGACGCAGAATCCTCCAGATCACCGAGCGATCCGACAGATCGCGTACTGTCGCCGCACTTCTGCGCGGCGCCCTCGTCGGGCATCCCATCCATCCCGCCCTCGTGACCATTCCCGCGGGCGCGTGGACGGCTTCGCTGATCTTCGACGTGTCAGGCGATCCGCAGACTGCACGACGGTTGATCGGGCTCGGGCTGGTCTCGACGCCGCCGGCTTTGCTGACAGGCTGGCTGGACTGGTCCGAACGTGGCGACGTCGCACGCCGTGTGGGGCTGGTACACGCCGCGTCGAATGCTGTGGGGATCTGGTCTTTTGCCGCGTCGTACAGGCTACGCGGCAAGGATTCACTCGCGCTGGCGCGAGTTCTGTCGGTGCTGGGGCTCACCGCGGTCGGTGTCGGTGGCGCGCTCGGCGGTCACATCGTTTTCAAACTCATGGACGATCCTGCCGTCGAGGCTGCAGCGACTCCGGTTCTCGATCCCATCCTGGACGTGGTCAACTGAGCTGATCGGACCTCAATACTGTTCAGGCGTAAGCACTTCCGGAGTAGCTTCGTAGTTCTCGCGCGGTCTCGTCCGAATCCGCCAGTGGCCTGTTCATGACCCAGTGCGGGTTGCGCGTGCCCAGTGTCGCGGCAAAGTCGGCGACGGCGTCCGGGGTCGGCACTGCGTGTTCGCCCAGATATCCGAGAACGATGAGGTCCTCCCCTGAACGAGTCTCCACGGCCAGGRCCCAACCGCACGTCTCCTCCCACAGCAACGCCACCTCACGCCCAGGGAAACGCGGCACAGTTCGATCCAACGCGATGTAGGCCTCCAGAGGATGCTCGCGCCTGCAACACCATTGCTCTATGCCGGCCCCCACGCCGACCGCCACCCGTTGTACGTACCGCTCGAACCCGAGTCCGACGGTTGCGTCGACCAGCATTTGTTCTGTCATCGAACCTCACTCCTCGCCATCGTGTTTGGAATGTGCCCAGCGCTGACCGCGCCGAAACCCGGTTCAGATCACGGACTCCGGGTATCCCCAGACGAACCGATCAAGTGGAGAGGGGACCCGATGAAGTACTCGCCCGCTATGGCTCCCGGACGAATGCTGAAGATCTCCATGGTGTCGGTGAACGCCGATCCACTCGCACCGGTGGGCTGCTCGGCAGCCGGTGCACAGCACCTGCACGTCGACGAACTGTCCGCGGCCCTGGTTCGCGCCGGACACGATGTCACCGTCTTCACCAGGCGGGCACACGTCGGTGGACCGGACCGCGTTCGCGCCCGCGCCGGGTACTCCGTCGACTATCTCGAAGCCGGCCCGACACACGCTCTCCCGGACGCCGAAATACTCCCCCACCTGGGCACCTTTGCCAGCATTCTGCGCGCTCAGTGGAGTACCGACCGACCCGATGTGGTGCACTCGCACTTCTGGATGTCTGGTGTGGCAACGGAACTCGCGACCCGCTCACTCGGCATCCCCGTACTTCAGACATTCCATTCCCTGGGATCTGCGGCGCACCGACACCTCGGAGCAGCCGACGACAGCCCATCGGAGCGGACTCACCTGGAACCGTTGATCGCCAGGGGCGCAACCCATGTCATCGCGACAAGTTCGGACGAAATCTTCGATCTGGTTCGGCAGGGATCACCACGATCACGGACCACGATGGTGCCCTCAGGCGTCGATACCGAAGCGTTCACCCCGGAGGGACCCGCCGCGAAGAAGACCGCGCCGCATCGATTGATCTGCGTCGGAAGGCTGGTGGAGCAGAAGGGCTTCGATGTTGCCGTCGCCGCGCTGGCTTCACTGCCGGACACGGAGTTGGTGGTGATCGGCGGGCCACCCGTCGCGCAACTGAGCACCGACGAGGTTGCGATCCGCTTGGTCAAGCTCGCCGAGCGGCTCGGCGTCGCAGATCGAGTCCAATTGTTGGGACGCGTTCCGCACCGCCAACTACCGAAACTGATGCGGTCGGCCGACGCCCTCGTATGCACCCCCAGATACGAACCTTTCGGAATCGCGGCGCTGGAAGCGATGGCGTGCGGAGTTCCCGTAGTCGCGACTCCTGTTGGCGGACTGCGGGATACGGTGATCGACGGACTCACGGGGCGTCGGGTGCCGGTGAACAGCCCCGCGGAAACCGCGCGCGCGGTCCGGCATCTTCTGGACGACGAAGACGAGGGCGCGGCGTTTGCACGGCAGAGTCGGGCCCGAGCGTGCGAATCGTATTCATGGGATCACGTCGCCACCGAGGTGGTCCGAACCTACGGCCGCTGCGTCACAGCACCGCCGAGAGCCCGCCAACACAAGGGCACTCACCGAAGTGAAGTGCACTGACGCTGACGGGCTCTACGAAGCTGATTTCTCGAAACTGTAGGTGACTCGAAACTATCGGCGAAAGGGCGGTATCAAGCCGGGAAACGTCGGGTCTCTTCGAGTCCGATTGCATGATCCAGCGACTCGTAGCAGGCAAACATCGACTCCTGACCAGCTGCTTTGAGTAGCCTCTGAACCGGGCGGGCGCAGACGAGCGCGAGTGTGCCGCCCACGTCGCGTGATCGCGTCGACAGGACCGACAGCACGGACAAGCCGCACGTCCCCATGAATTCGAGTTCGGAGAGATCGACAACCAGCGTCCGGTCCGCGGCAACGTGGTACGTCAAGAAGTCACGAAAAGCATTGGCGCTCATCAGGTCGATCTCGCCACGAACGTGGATCACAGCGGTATGTGCACTGATGCGGTGCGCGTGAAACGATGCGGTCGCTGTCCCGGTCGCGGGAGGTCCGTAATCTACCGATCCCTTCGCCGCGTTCGTAAAGCCTGAAATAGATGATCCTGGAACAACAGTCATGGTTCTCCCATCCCGCAACGGTTTACACTCTGCAAAAGAGAAGGGACCTCCGAAGGAGCCGCACGATGAACGGGTCTCCAGAATTACGGATAAATCCCTCATCGGCTGTGTGCTCAACCTCGGTTTGAAACAGTACGCCAGCATGACCGGCGTCACAAGTGCGTTGCGACCATTCGTTTCGGTGTTCCGAACAAAAATGTGGTTTGGTCTGCGGTTCCGCGAGGTAATCCGATGTTGCGATCGCCAACGGTCGTGAGCAGAATCGTGTCGTTTACCCCGGCACCACCATCGACCAAATTTCGTGTTCGGGGGTCACTGTGAAGGTCGAGATGGGTATCGTTCTCGGCACCAGACTTCACCGCGACCCCTGGTACGACGATCCGGAGAACTTATGGCACACCTCAGCGCACTCGAGCCCGATCAGGATCAGACTCAGCCAGTTGTGGAGTTGAGGATTCAAGCGACTCTCGATCAGCTGTCGATTTTGCGTGCACTGGCCGCCACTGTTGCCATTCAGGAAAACTTCGACCTCGACGCCATCGCCGACATCAAATTGGCCATGGACGAAATCTGTACGCATCTGATTGTTCGTGCTGCGCCTGATTCGGTTCTGGTGTGTCGGTTCGTATTCACTCCCCCGCAACTGCACGTATCCGTATCGACGACAACCACGGAGTACGAGGACAGCACTCAGCGATCGTTCGGGTGGCACATCCTCACCGAACTCACCGATTCGATTTCACTCGACCAGGAAGAGAACCTGGGCGGCGTCGGCTACATCACGACCATGAAGTTCACCAAGGCCCTCAGCGGGCGCCTGTGACCGCTTCCGCAGACGGCCCGTCACGCCCGCGCCGGCGGTCCACCGACGAATATCGGGACGTCATACCCGTTTTCGAGGAAATGCGGACCCTCGAGCCCCACAGTCCGGAGTACGAACGAGTGCGCACCGCACTGATCACCAGGTGCCTACCGTTGGCCGAACACATCGCCAGACGATTCGACGGGCGCGGCGAGGCACACGACGATCTGGTTCAGGTGGCGCGCCTCGGTCTGGTCAACGCCGTCGACCGTTTCGATTCCACGCGCGGATCCGATTTCGTCTCGTTCGCGGTTCCCACCGTGATGGGCGAAGTTCGACGACACTTCCGCGACACCGGTTGGGCATTGCGGGTTCCACGCCGGATGAAGGAGTTGCACTTCCAACTCGGGCAAGCCATCAGCGAGCTGTCACAACAACTCGGGCACGCGCCGACCGTCGACGAGTTGGCCGAGACGTTGGGGATCGAACGTGAAGAAGTTGCCCAGGCGTTGATCGCCGGCAACGCGTACCAGACCGTCTCGGTCGACGGTGCCGCGTCCAATCACACCGACGATCTTCCGCTCGTGGAAACACTCGGTGACTACGACGCAGCACTCGAGAACGTCGAGAATCACGAGGCCTTACGTCCACTTCTCGACAAGCTGCCCGAACGAGAGCGGACGGTGTTGATGCTCAGATTCTTCGGAAACCTGACGCAGACACAGATCGCCGAGAAAGTCGGTGTGTCCCAGATGCACGTGTCGAGATTGCTCGCGAAGACATTGAGTAATCTTCGCGAGCAACTCGACTGAACGTGACTGAGGTGGTCAGATTGTTGCGGTGTCGATCACGAATCGGTATCGAACGTCGCTCTTGATCACGCGCTCGTAAGCGTCGTTGATGTCGCTCGCCGGAATCAGTTCGATTTCTGCGCCGATGCCGTGCTCGGCGCAGAAGTCGAGCATCTCCTGTGTCTGCGGGATGCCGCCCACCATGGAGCCGGCGAGGCTACGACGGTTTGCGGCGAGCGAGAATGCTCGAACTTCGATCGGCTTCTCCGGCAGGCCCAGTTCGACGAGCGTGCCGTTGATGGCGAGCAAGGACATGTAGGCGTCGATATCGAGATTGACCGAGACCGTGTTGAGGATCAGGTCGAACTCGCCGCGAAGAGCCTTGAACGTCTCACGGTCATTGGTCGCGTAGTAGTGATCGGCGCCGAGACGAAGGCCGTCTTCCTTCTTGCCGAGCGTCTGGCTCAGGACGGTGACTTCCGCGCCGAGCGCCTTGGCGATCTTCACACCGACGTGACCGAGGCCGCCGAACCCGATGATGGCGACCTTCTTGCCGGGGCCGGCATTCCAGTGCCGCAGCGGTGAGTACAAGGTGATGCCGGCGCACAGCAGCGGCGCGGCAACGTCGAGTTCGATGCCCTCAGGGATCGAGAGAACAAAATGCTCGGTGACGACGATGTGCGTCGAGTAGCCACCCTGAGTGCGCTCGCCGTCGCGTCCGGTGGCGTTGTATGTACCGGTCACACCCTTGCGGCAGTACTGCTCTTCGCCGGCCAGGCAGGCGTCGCACTCTCCGCAGGAGTCGACGAAGCAGCCGACGCCCACGCGGTCGCCGACTTTGTGCTTGGTGACATCCGAACCCACCGCGGCGACGACGCCGGCGATTTCGTGTCCGGGGACGATCGGGTACTTGGCTCCGCCCCACTCGTTGCGAGCGGTGTGGATGTCGGAGTGGCAGATGCCGGCAAATTTGATGTCGATGAGAATGTCCAGTGGACCGAGCTCGCGGCGTTCGACGGTGGTCTTCTCGAGCGGACCGTCAGCGGACGTCGCGGCGTAAGCAGCAGCAGTAACCATGCACACATGCCTACCCGTGCATGGAGGGACCTGCAAATCGCAGGCCCCTCCATGACGTGTTCTTGACGTGACTTACCCGGCGTCGCGCTCCGCTTGTTCGGCGCGACGACGCAGGCGCCTCGCGGCCGCAACCATGTTGCGCAGCGAAGGCTCGAGCTGCCATGGATGGCGGGTCTTGAGGCCACCGTCCGGGTTGGCCCACAAACGATCGAGAGAGATCGATTCGCTTGCCTCGGTGAGCAATTCGTCGAGCTCGTCGATGTCGGGAATCCGAGCCGAACGAGATTCGTACACACCGGGGCCGACGCCGTGCGTGAGCGCGCCTTCCTTGAGTGCTTCGAGAACCCACGTGATGGAGCGGGTCGCGACGATAGCCGTCACATCGGCGTCCAACCGTTCGATGGCGTCGACCACCGACGACCGAGCGGAGTACGTCAGATGTGTGTGGATCTGTGTTTCCGGCTTCGCTCCACCTGTTGCCAGACGGAACGCGTCGACGGCCCACTCCAGGTAGGCCTCCCGGCCGTCCTCACGCAGTGGCAGCAGTTCACGAATTGCCGGCTCGTCCACCTGGATGATGGCAATTCCGGCAGCTTCGAGATCCGCGATTTCGTCTCGAATGACAAGTGCCAGTTGCTCTGCCGTTTCGTAGAGCGGCTGATCCTGACGAACGAACGAACGGGCGATCATGGTGACCGGACCCGTCAGCATGCCCTTGACCGGCTTGTCGGTCAGCGACTGCGCGTACGCAATCCATTCGACCGTCATCGGCTTCGGACGTGCGATGTCGCCGTAGAGAATCGGCGGACGCGTGCAACGAGATCCGTAGGCCTGAACCCAACCGTTGTGCGTGAAGGCATAGCCCTCGAGCAGTTCGGCGAAGTACTGGACCATGTCGTTGYGCTCGTGCTCGCCGTGCACGAAGACATCGAGACCGATGTCCTCTTGCAGACGGATTGTGCGCTCGATCTCTTCCTGGATGCGCTTGTAGTAGTCGTCCCACTCCAAACGCCCCTGGCCGAGTTCGTAACGAGCCTGGCGAATCGCGTCGGTCTGCGGGAACGAACCCAATGTCTGGGCCGGAACCAAGGGCAGGTTCAACCGTTCCTGCTGGGCTTTACGACGCTCCTCGTACGGTGCACGCACACGATCTTCGGGCTTGATCGCGTTGACCCGAGCACGGACAGCGTGCTTGAGCTTGAAGTGCACCTTCGTCGGACGCTTACGCCACTTGTCCGAAGGACCTTCGGTGAGCGCCTTCGCCAGGGAGACGACCTCGCCGACCTTCTGCTTCGCAAAAGCCAGACGGTCTGCGACGTCTCCTGGAATGTCGTACTCGGAGAGCACGTCGTACGGCACGTGCAACAGCGACGACGACGTGGAGACGACGAGGTCAGGCACAACGTCCTTGAGTTCGTTCAGGTACGTCAAGGTGTTGAACCGGTCGACGCGCCAGACGTTGCGACCGTCGACGACGCCCGCGTAGATGCGCTTGCGCTTGATGTTCGGCACTGCGGCCAGTTCCTCGGCCGTGATCTTGCCGTGCACCAAGTCCAGACCGAAGGCTTCGATCTTGGTGGGCGCCAAGATGTTGAGGGCTTCGCCGAACTTGCCGTACGGACCCGTCACCAACAGGCGCGGGCGGAGCGGAGCCGTCGACAGCTTCTCGTACGCACGTCCCAGAGCGGCTAGCTCCTCGGGGGTGCGGTCCTCGGTCACCGAAGGCTCGTCCAACTGAACACAGGTGGCACCGGCCTTGGCGAGCTGCTCGAAGAGCTTCTCGTACTCGGGCAGGAGCGCGTCCAACAAGTCGAGCGGGGTGAAGTTCGGATCGGACTTCTCGGTGGCAGGTCCGACCTTCGAGAGCAGAAGCAGCGAGACGGGCCCCATGATGACGGGGCGCAATTCGATGCCGCGCGCCTTAGCGCGTTCGAACTCGTCGAGAAGTGCCTCCGAGTTGAGCGAGAACACCGTGTTCGCGTCGATCTCGGGCTGACGGTAGTAATAGTTCGTGCCGAAGAAGCGCACCAGCTCGAGAGGCGGGAAGTCCGGGCGACCGCGGGCCATCGTGAAGTAGAAATCGAGCGGATCGAGGGCGCCCTCGAGCGGCTTGAACCGCTCCGGCACTGCGCCGAAGAGCAGCGCATTGTCGAGCACGTGATCGTAGAAGGAGAAGGTGTTGCCCGGAACCTGGCTCAGTCCCGTCGCAGCCAATTCGCTCCAGGTCGATTCCTGGAGTTCCTTGGCGACCGCGAGAAGTGCGTCCTTGTCCGAAGTGCCGTGCCAGTAGGACTCGAGGGCGCGCTTGAGCTCACGGCGCGGCCCGATGCGCGGATACCCCAGGACGCTGGAGCCGAATGCTGCAGTGCTGCTGGACATGCGGTCGACCTTTCTAACCGAGGGGCGCGAGCGCCCTGTGCGCGTTTATGGAGTCTCTACACTCCACAAACGCGCACAGGGGCTTTGGGCCTTAGCTTGCCTGCTTGGTGGAGCGACCGTTGTCGGCGTATTCGTAGAAGCCTGCGCCGGACTTCTTGCCGGTCAATCCGGCTTCGACCATACGCAGGAGCAGCGGCGGAGCGGAGTACAGCGGCTCCTTGAACTCTTCGTACATGGAGTCGGCGATGGACTTGACGGTGTCGAGTCCGACCAGGTCCGTCAGAGCCAGCGGACCCATGGGGTGCGCGAGGCCGAGAACCGTTGCCTTGTCGATGTCTTCCTTCGTAGCAAAGCCCGACTCGACCATGCGAATCGCCGAGAGCAGGTAGGGGACCAGGAGTGCGTTGACGACGAAGCCGGAGCGGTCGGCACTGCGGACGACCTGCTTGCCGAGGATGTCGCTGGCAAAAGCCTCGGCGCGCTGCGAGACGGAGGAACTGGTCTTGAGCGTCGTCACCAATTCGACGAGTGGCAGAACCGGGACCGGGTTGAAGAAGTGCATACCGATGACTCGCTCGGGACGCTTGGTCGAGATGCCGAGCTTCATGATCGGGATCGACGACGTGTTGGATGCGAGAACCGCATCCGGGTCCGTCACGACCGCGTCGAGCTCGGCGAAGATTTCGCTCTTGATCTTCTCGTCTTCGACGACGGCCTCCACGACGAGCTGGCGGTCCGCGAAATCTCCCAGATCGGAGGTGAAACGCAGACGCCATGCGGCCTGCTCACGCTCACGTTCTGTGATCTTTCCGCTGCTCACACCGCGGTCGAGCGAACGCAGGATGCGTGAACGCCCGGCTGCTGCAAGCTCGCGAGTCTGCTCGAAGACCAGAACATCGACATGTGCGCGGGCGCACACCTCGGCGATTCCGGCACCCATGATTCCGGCGCCGATAACGCCGACGCGCTGAATTTTTTCGCTGGTCACGTCAGCTCCTTGTTTGTCTCGTGGAGTTTGTCTGGTGAAGGTGTTGTAAAAGAAGCACTTCGAACTGCGTCGACGCTGGTGGCCGACGCAATCGGAACTGCCTTGAAGACGAGAGAAAGTAGTGCGGTGATACAAGCAGGGGAGAGACCCGAAGCCGAGCCTCTCCCCCACCCGAAGTCAGTTCTTAGTGGAACTGGCCCTCTTCGGTGGAGCCCTTGAGAGCTGCCGTCGAGGTGTTGGGGTCAACGGTGGTGGCGATGGTGTCGAAGTAGCCGGCGCCAACCTCACGCTGGTGCTTGATGGCGGTGAAGCCACGCTCTTCGGCAGCCTTGAACTCGCGCTCCTGCAGGTCGACGAATGCCGTCATGCCTTCGCGGGCGTAGCCGTAGGCCAGGTCGAACATGCCGTAGTTGAGCGAGTGGAAGCCGGCCAGCGTGATGAACTGGAACTTGAAGCCCATCGCGCCGAGCTCCTTCTGGAACTTCGCGATGGTCGCGTCGTCCAGGTGCGCCTTCCAGTTGAAGGAAGGGGAGCAGTTGTAGGCCAGGAGCTGGTCCGGGAATTCGCTGCGAACGGACTCGGCGAACTTCTTTGCAACCTCGAGATCCGGCACGCCGGTCTCCATCCAGATGAGGTCTGCGTACGGTGCGTAAGCCTTGGCGCGAGCGATGCAGGGCTCGATGCCGTTCTTGACGCCGTAGAAGCCTTCAGCCGTGCGGGTTCCGTCGAGGAACGGGCGGTCACGCTCGTCCACGTCGGAGGTGATGAGGGTTGCAGCCTCAGCGTCGGTGCGGGCGATGATGACGGACGGAACGTCCGCAACGTCGGAAGCCAGGCGAGCCGAGGTCAGGGTGCGGATGTGCTGCTGCGTGGGGATGAGCACCTTGCCGCCGAGGTGGCCGCACTTCTTCTCCGAAGCGAGCTGGTCCTCCCAGTGGACACCGGCAGCGCCGGCGCCGATCATGGCCTTCTGCAGCTCGTAAGCGTTGAGAGCGCCACCGAAGCCGGCTTCGGCGTCGGCAACGATCGGAGCGAGCCAGTTGCTGACGGAGGTGTCACCCTCGGTCTTGGCGATCTCGTCGGCGCGCAGCAGTGCGTTGTTGATGCGACGAACGACGGTCGGAACCGAGTTGGCCGGGTAGAGGCTCTGGTCCGGGTACGTGTGGCCCGAGAGGTTAGCGTCGCCGGCAACCTGCCAACCGGAGAGGTAGATGGCCTTCAGGCCGGCGCGAACCTGCTGCACAGCCATGTTGCCGGTAAGTGCACCGAGGGAGTTGATGTAGTCCTCGTTGTTCACGAGATCCCACAGGATCTCGGATCCGCGACGAGCGAGGGTCTGCTCCTCGACGACGGTGCCCTGGAGCTTGACGACCTGATCGGCCGTGTAGTTACGAGTAACGCCCTTCCAGCGAGGGTTGGTGTCCCAATCCTGCTGGAGCTCAGCTGCGGTCTTCGGGGTGCCGGTGGTCGACATCAAGACTCCATCTCTTTGATCTGCTGGTCCGGCCTGTTGTGAGCAGTACGTGCGTACTACTTCACATACTTGCCAGGCCCTTCTTGTGTACTTACCGAGAATGGCACATCGAAAAAGTGCCGTCTACCTGTTGCTAATGCCAATCTTCGCTACCTTTTCAACACACTTTGCTAAGTCTGTGAAGATTCCTACACGGCTGGTACTACCCAATCGGACAGGTTCCGTACTGGCGAGTAGCAAAGAAACCGCTGGCTGTGAACGAAATGCACTCAACTCCGTCACTTGCAAATTCCGGCAGTTCGCGCGGCACTCGGAACAGGCCCATCCGCTACTTCGGAGACAACTTCACGACTCGCAAGTGACCGCAATCACTTCGTGGCAACAGGCTTCGCTCGGGCAATTCCAGGGATCTACCCGTCAGAAAGCCACAGACAACCCATTCGCCGGCCATATGCTGTCGAACCATGACTTGTCGTTCGACGCCCCCGACCGGGCGATAAAGCGGTGCCGGACAACTATCAGCGGCCACCGAACAACCAGGCATGGTCGCAATCCGGTCCACAGCCGCCGCAGTTGGGCTACCGGGCCGCGCCGCAGTCGTATCCCCCGCCCCAGGGATTCCCGCCTGCACCGCCACGTGGGAATCCGCCGCGGCGTCGGCCCGGCTGGGTGATTCCGGTATCCGTAATCGGAGTTATCACTGTGTTGGCTCTCTTCGGCGGGCTTGCCTGGGTCCTCTGGCCGAAGGACGTCCCCAACTCGGCCGCCGGTGGCGCGGCCCAGACCACCATCACCGCCGCGAACACACCCGGCACCACGACAACCGCTCCCAGCACGACATCCCCGACGACCACACGCGCCGCGAACTTCCCGGCCGGTGCGTCCGCCTGCCCCGGCGGGCAGCCGGCCGGAAGTTACAAGGAGTCCGCGACAAGTGGGGGCAAAACTTCGTGCGAGTTTGCCGAGGCAGTTCGGATCGCCTACGGAAACTCCGGTGCCGCCGGTGCCTCCAGCACCGTGTCCGCACGTAGTCCGGTGACCGGCAAGGAGTACACGATGGCATGCAAGGTGACCTCCGGCATCGTCACCTGTACCGGCGGAGACAACGCGGTTGTGTACTTGCGCTGACGGGCGCAATTGCGGCATCGGCAACCCGGTGCGTGTCGTTCCAGTGTCGCACTTACGGATCCTCCGATAGCGTGACCGCATGCCTCTGTACGAGTTTCGCTGTACCGGCTGCGGCCCGCTCGAGCGGTCGTTCGCGATGGCCGAAGTGCCCCAGTCGATCCGTTGCCCCCAGTGCAGTCTCGAATCGAAGCGTGTTGTCTCGTCTCCCCGTTTGAGTCACAGCTCGTCAACCGCGATGGGTTTACTGGACAGCACTGCCCGATCAGCTCACGAGCCTGCCGTGGTCAGTGGGTCACTACCCGGCCGTGGCCGACAATCTGCCCCGACGACGTCCAATCCGTTGCACCGCAAGCTACCTCGCCCCTGAGCGTCCTCACCGCGCGTCCTGGCCGTGAGTCCCGATTCGACACGAAAGTCCTGCCGCCACGAGTTTTCCGTTTCTTCGAGAATGAGGAGTGCATATGCCTGAACTGCTGTTTCCACTCGATTCCGCCAAGAAATTCACCGACCAGGCGATCGTCGGCCACAATCGGTGGCACCCGGACATCCCGGCGGCGGTGACGGTGAAACCCGGTGATGCGTTTCGTGTCCATTGCCGCGAATGGTTCGACGGCGCAATACACAACGACGACTCGGCCGACGACATTCTCAATGCACCACTGACCACGGTCCACACGCTGTCCGGCCCCTTTTCCGTCGAAGGCGCGAAGCCCGGCGACCTCTTGATCGTCGACATCTTGGATATCGGGCCTATCCCCCAAGAAGATTCGGGTCCGTTGGCCGGCCAAGGCTGGGGGTACACGGGCATCTTCCCTCGGAACAACGGCGGCGGCTTCCTCACCGAACAGTTCCCCGACGCGTACAAGGCCGTCTGGGATTTCTCCGGCCAAACGGCGACGTCGCGTCACATTCCGCACGTCTCGTTCACGGGCATCGTCCACCCGGGGCTGATGGGTACTGCTCCGTCGGCGGCGTTGCTCGCCAAGTGGAATGCCCGCGAGGGCGCCCTCATTGCCACCGATCCCAATCGGGTTCCCCCGCTTGCACTTCCGCCCGAGCCCCGCGATGCAGTACTGGGAACCTTGACCGGTGACGAGTACACGCGCGTAGCCGGCGWGGCGGCGCGCACCGCTCCCCCTCGCGAGAACGGTGGAAACCAGGACATCAAGAACCTCACCAAGGGCAGCCGAATCTTCTATCCGGTATTCGTGGACGGTGCGAATCTGTCGGTCGGCGATCTTCACTTCTCCCAGGGCGACGGTGAGATCACTTTCTGCGGTGCCATCGAGATGGGCGGCTTCATCGATCTTCGTGTGGACATCATCAAGGGCGGAATGGATACCTACGGCGTTTCCGAGAACGCCATCTTCATGCCGGGCAACACGGATCCGCAGTATTCCGAGTGGCTTGCGTTCTCGGGCACTTCCGTCACGTTGGACGGCGAACAGAAGTACCTGGATTCACATCTGTCCTACCAGCGTGCGTGCCTGCATGCGATCGAGTACCTGACCAAGTTCGGGTACGCGCCGGAGCAGGCGTACCTGCTGCTGGGTGCGGCACCGATCGAGGGCCGCCTGTCTGGCGTCGTGGATATCCCCAACTCGTGTTCGACGGTGTATCTCCCGACTGCGATCTTCGACTTCCCCCTCGCACCCTCGTCGAGCGGACCGTTCCAGATCGATCCCGGAATCGGCGCTCCGCGTTCGGAGAACAGGGTCTAGGCCTCCGGCCCCGTGAGTGGTTGAGGAGTGTGAGGACTCCTCAAC
>NZ_JBFUJN010000033.1:0-36704 GCF_056401335.1 Rhodococcus sp. P4_F3_2 | reverse complement strand
TCGATCCAGTACGACCAGTACGACACCATCAGTCACGTTCCCGGTGGCGCGCTTTGGCTCCCCGGCGCCATCACCTGGCTCAACGACCGTTTCAACGGGAATCCGGCGCCGAACAACTGCTCGAACATCGCACCGGGCAATTCACTGGCACCGGAAGAACACGCGGCGAGTTGAACAATTTCTCGCATCACGCGAAATGGCACCAAATCTTCTATCGTGCCAAGGCCAGAATAGCGAATTCGCAATCGGACACGATCTGCACGCCACATAAAAGAGGAGGCCCTCTACATGAGTGACGCATCGAGCCCCGAGGAAAGAAGCGATAAAATATTTAGCCAGAAGCGCGCGAAGGAAACTCGTGAGCGAATCATCATCGGCGCAGCAACCGTTTTCGAAACCTCCGGATATGCAGCGACCAGTATCAACGAAATCATCGATGCTGGAACAAGCACCAAAGGCGCTCTCTATTATCACTTTCCGACAAAATCGAGCGTCGCTTGCGAGATTGCTGAGCGCTGGGCAGAAGCCACATATGAACTTGAACAGCAGATTTGGAGTACCGCAAATTCGCCACTTGATCAATTATATATCCTCAGCCGTTCGCTCACGCATCTCGGCACACACAGCCCACTGTACCGAGCTGGGCTTAAACTCAGCACCGAAGTGGAACTCGATACAACTCCGAGGCTCTATTATGAGTGGGAGAAACGCATCGAAAATATCTTCGATGACGCGATAACAGCCGGGCAAATTCGCAAATCCACATCCGCGAGACTCCTCGCGTCTAATTATTGCGCAATGCTTATCGGGCTTTTTCATTCTCCGCACACGCGTCACACGAATGATTTATCGGTTGAAAACCAGTTTGAAGATTTTCTCCAGACTATAATTCTTGGGAAAACTAGGTAAAATTCTCTAAGCTGTCCGAAACCCTGTCACACGTCGAATCAAATGAGAAAACACCTCACGAAAAGACTCTAACGCGGAACGGTTCGAGATTCAATGCAGGAAGTACGGGCGCTGGTGACGCGATTCCTGCGCCAAGCGGCGGACGGCAATCCCCCACCTATTGTGTTCATTCGAACCAGTTTACGCCTCGACTGCAGCCCGCATCGTCTCGCTGGCATCCACACGACCACGCATCCGAACCGGAGCACTAGCGACAGCAATTCCTTGGCCACACCAACCATCACACTTTCCCGTCCGGGCGCACAACTACTCGGCTCTAACCTATCGGCGCTAGCCAGCAGACAAATAGATTTCACCTTGATCGATGACACATCGAAAATGGAGACAAATGAAACGCGCAACTGCCCGTAACACGCACCACCCGCGTGTAAAAGCGTTGGGGATTTTTCGTGGCATACGGTGGAATGCTGCCGTGCTTGCCTCTCTCGTTGCCATTGGGGCGATTGCGCTACCTGCTAGTGCCGAACCGCTAGGCCCTGGCGAAAGCAGCAGCGATCCGGCAATTGCCTATATACCTTCCGATTATCCGTTCGGTGCGGACAGTTCGGTGCGGGCACTCAATATCGAAACCGGAGAAGTTGAGCAGAAGTTCCCGGTTGGTCCCGGACCGCTCGTCGTCAAGGAGTCGTTCGATCACAGCAAGCTCTACGTTTCGAGTCTGGGCGTCGGGTTGCGTAATGACGGCCGCGGTTTGCAGGCTGAATCCGCGTTGTCGATTATCGACAAGGAGACCGGCAACGTCAGGAAAGTGCAAACTCTGGGGCCACCGTTCGCAGTCATTCAGCTATCGGCCGACGGCAGAAATCTTTACATTCCTACTGCGGCGTCGGTCGTCCAAGTTCTTGACACAACAACCGATACGGTTGTTCGCACTATTCCCACTCTTCTACCTCCAACAGTCGTACATATAGAAGTTTCGCCGGACGAGAAATTCCTCTATACATATACCGGTACCGGAATTATCACCAAGTATGATATGCAGTCTGGCCAACCCGTGGGGGCGCAGCTCACCCTGGGGCCTGGCGGGTGGGGTACGCAAAGTCGCGACGGGCGCTATATCTACGCAGTCAATCTTCTTGGTTCAGTTGCAGAAATAGATACCACCTCATTCACGATCAGCAAAACCTTCAAGCTTTCGACGTTTGAAGTCCCTGTATCCGGAACCCTAACGCCAGATGGCACACAGCTGTGGCTGGCAAACTATGCTGCGCAAAATATTGAGGTGTTCGACACGAAGACCGGTTTGATTTTGCAAACCATCAAAACAAAAGGATCTCCGTCCTATGTATCATTCTCAAAATCGAATGACGACATCTTCTATGCAACTATCGCAGACTATGGACTTGGCGACCCTGGTGCGGCGCCGAACATCCCCGCGAAAGGCTACTTGGAGATTTACGACAAATCTACCTTCGAGCAGATCAAGCGAATATACATCGATCGCATTGGTCCAGGTGCGGGAATTTTCCCCTGATTGGTCCACTCCCATTCCGCGTTAGCGAAATAGCAGAAAAAGATCGCTGGCTGATGCGGGACTGTGGTAGAGGGCCGGTCCTCAGCGCGAGAAAGCGAGTTGCGACACCACCGTTCTCAACCAAGTAGGACCAGCCCTGTGACACATCATAATGCTCCACTGACTGTCGAGGGACGGCGGCGACTCGTCGAAAGCCGTCGCCGTCTACCGTTTCGCCGCACACGTCACGCCCGCGAGCATCGCGCACGCACGCTGCCGAACTCGCCCGGTAGCGCATGTCTCTGCTGAGATCTCGGCAATGCGCCTCGAAGTAAGTCACCCGTCACCGCAAGTACGGTGACCTGGGACCACAGGACCGATTCCGGCGCACCAGCGACCGCCACAGCGGCGGGGATCGTGGCCGAGATCGATTCCATGGCGACGGACCCGGACATAGTCACCCTCACGGATCACGTTCGAACTGCTCACCGATGCGATCGTTATTGCCCTCCGGGCAGCCGACGCCGCCATACACGTCGCGCGGATTCCGGTGAAATCCTGCGGAATTTTGGATCGCACCGCTGCCTTTCATCGACCCGAACGGCGAGAACAGTCGCAACCCAGGTCATTATCGCCAAACAACCAGGCCAGATGGTCCACAATGATGTGAGGAAAGTCGGAAAGATCCCGGACGGCGGCGGATTGGCGTGCCCACAGCCGCGGACTCCGCACAGATCAAACGATCACAACGGCGCAAGATCCGGGCGAAGCAAGCCCGAATCGGCTCCACCTATCTGCCACTCGCGATGCACGGGAAGCAGCCACCTGGCGTGCGCTGTGTCCAGCGGCAACGAAACCGCTGCAGCAGCCATCGACTTCATGAAAACGCACGATTGTTCTTCGCCGCACAGGGAATCACCCACATCGCACAGGTAATCACTGACTACGGATCATCCTACCGGTCTGCAGATTTCACGTTCTCACTCCGCGAATCGCAGCACTACCGCATCACAAGTCGTACGCCTCGAAACACGACGGGAAAGACAAACGCCGCAGCCGTACTCTCGCTGAAGACCTGCTCTACTACCGCGAGGAGCAACGGCATATCGGGGTATCCCGATATGGCCCGACCAGCCAGATATAAAGGGACTGTTTATTATTCGGCGTTTCGGCGCTACACGCTGAGTGCATGCTCAGTGAGGGAGGTGCCGTGATGACGACACGGGAAGATGTGACGAAGAAATAGGGCGAGCATCCCCACGGAAGCTGCGGCGGCCGCCGAGTTGATCAGGTTGGCGAAGGAAATAGGTCCTGTCGTTGACCAGGCCGGACGGCTTGCTTAAACAGTTCACCAAAACCGTCCTGGAAGCCGTTTGGACTGGCAGGTCGCGAGCCGGCCGATCTACGCCGCGATCGGCGTAAGCCTCGACAGCCAGCTTGACGTGCTCCGACTTGGCCATCAACAGGCGGCGAGGGCACCCAATTTTGGATGTCCGCCCTGGTAGATTTCGGAATCGGGGCACTCGGGGCGTGTTCTCCTGGTCTACGACGCATCGAAAGGGTTCTCGGACGTCGTCGAGCGCGCGTGGCCGGCTGCCGTAGTCCAGAGGTGTTGGATCCATTTTATCCGAAATGCGTTTCGGCAGAACCGTTTTTGCATCAAACACGATCTCAAAACGATCCTTCGCGGCACCGACCGAGGGCGCCGCTCGGGCTGCGTTCGACGACTCCACCGAATGGTGGGGTGGGAGATATCCGGAGACCATCTAGCTGTGAACTATTGCCCGGCAGGAATTCACACGTTCCTCGACTACGACATCGACATACGTCGAGTCCTGTGTTCCACCAACGCGTTCTTGTCCCACAACGCCCGATACTGTCGGGCCGTGAGGGCACGCGGCCATTTCCTAACGAGCCCGCCGCACTCAAATGCCTCTATTCGGTGACGCGTTCTCTAGACCCGACGGGCAAGGCTCAGACCTCATGGATTATGAGGCGCAAGTCCGCTCGGAAGGCATTTACGATCACGTTCGCCGATCGTTGGCCGTTGTCGGCAGCTTACTAATGGCATTGGGCCGAAACACCTTGGCGAGATAGACCCGACATGACGAATTGATCGGAGTCCCGTGTGGTTGTCGAGTGTAGGTATGTCAGATTGATCATCCGGGGTAGACGCCTGCAACGAGTGCACCCTTGATGGTGGTCGAGTCGATGACTGTTCCACTTGCGGTGTCGTAGGACGCCAGCGATGTTTCCAGACCGATGAGGTTGGCGGCGTATGCGTTTGCCAGAGCCGCCTGGCCACCCCCGGGGACGAATCCCAAGTACAGTTGCGCGGGCAGGCCGGAGGATCCGTCCACCAGGCTCACATAGGCTTTGGCGCCGTCGGAGGAGAAGCCGACGTATACCGGTGCCTGGTCGGTGGTGATGGTTTGGACGATGTCACCGGTGGCGGTGTCGAAGACCAAGATCTCGTTGTTCATGTAGTTGCACATCCACAGGCGGGTGCCGTCGGGTGTGAGTGTGGCCGAGAGTGGTCCGGCCGCGATCGGCATCTGCTGCACTTTCGTCACTTGCCAGGTGCGGGTGTCGATGGTGGTCAAGCCGGAAATGTAGTTTACGGCGTACATCGTGTTTCCGTCCACGCTCAATGCGCCCCAGCCTGGAAAGAAGCCGTCGAGGAAGATCGGTGGTGCAAGCATGACGCCGCTGACGGCATCGTATTTGGTTGCTGTCCCGACCGCGGAGAATACGTACACCGCGGTGCCGTCCGGGGAGATTTCGAGGTGGGCGGGCCCGGGCGGCAGCGCGATGGGAAGCGTGCGGATCACTTCGAGGGATTGGGTGTCGATGACCTGCATCACCGACAGTGAAGTGGGGACGAAAAGGAACCGACCGTCGTGGGAGAGCTGCGAGACTGCGTACGCGGCGCCGAAGGTAGGGATTTGTTTGATGACCGTCTGGGATTCGATGTCGATGACCGAGACGTTCCAGTTTGCCGGACCGAAATTTCCGACGAACATCTTCGAATGGTCGGGCAGTGCCTTGATCACCAGGGGGTGGTCACCCACGTTGGGGATGGTGGCCGCCACGTCGAGGGTTTCAGGATCGAACGCGACGACAGATCCGTTTCCGTAGTTCGGCATCCAGATCGCTCCGTCTGCTCCGGTGGTACTGCCTGGAATGGACGGATTCGCTTGCGCGAGGGACGGAGCTGCAAGCACCGCGCCAGCGGTCAGGAGTGCTGCCGTTAGTCGTGTGGCTGTCGAACTGAGCGTGTTTCGGTTGGACATCGAATCATTTCCGTAGGTAGCGCGTAGCAGGCTGCGCTGCGTCGAGGGTGACAGCGTCGGTCAGAACAGCGTCCGTTGCAGTCAGGGGAGATCGGGTAGCCAGGCAGGGATTCCGGGACCCGCGGCGGTGGGGGTGGTGTCGAGGATGTGATCATCGGTGGGGTCGAACGTGATGAGCCGGCCCGGTCCGAGGAATCCAACGGTGATCAAGTTCATGAAGGTGATGCCCTCGCCGATGGGGCCGGGGATGTTGCGTGAAGTGTGACCCGCGTCGGAGATGTATCCGCGGGTGCCGTCGCCGCTGAAGGTCATACCGATGACGTCTCCTTCTGTCGGGATGACGCCGAGGAGTCGCTCGTCGGCGGTGTCGAAGACCATGACACCGTTCTTCCCGAACCGGGTGACATAGAGTTTTTTACCGTCCGGTGAGATCTCGGAGGTGAACGCGCCGGGGTTCATCAGCCCGCCAACACCATTTTCTTCGGTAGCAACGGTTTTCGTCAGTTCCCACTTCTCGACGTCGATGACCCCGATCGAGTTGATCGTATCGGTGTATAGCTTTTTTCCGTCGTGGGTGAAGGAGTACCAGAAGGTGGCGAGGCCACCGCTCCAGATCGGTGGTTTGACGGTCGCGCCCGTAATAGGGTCATAGGCGCCGATCAACCCGCTGCCGAAGCCGACGTACATCAACCCGTCCGGACCTGCCATCGCCCCGGCCGGAATGTCGTTGAAGCGGAGGCGGCGCACGATGGTGTCGGTGGCAACGTCGAGGACCTCGACCACAAAGCCTACTTCCGGGATGTAGATTTCTTTGCCGTCAGCGGAAGTGAAGATTCCCAATGGAACAGATTCGACGGGCAGTGTCCGTGTCGTACCGGTCTTCCTGTCGATGATCGAAATCGAGGGCGCGAGCAAGCTGAAATTGTCTGTGTAGACCTTGCTGCCGTCGGGAGTCTTGGCGAGAACGGCAGGACGCGAAGGGCCGAGGGGTGCATCGATGTCGATCCGCTCGGTGATCGTGTTCGTGGTCGTGTCCATCACGGCGACCGTGTCGTTGTCGACCTCGGGAATGAACAACTGCCCGGCGGGACCGCTATAGGAAGGAGTCGGCGGTGTTGCAGCCACCTCTTCCGCACCAGCAGTCATGGGGGCTGATATGGCAAACGTTGTTGCCAGTGCGAGCGCAGCAGCGGTCGTGCGGCGGCGGGATGAAGCAGACATGTCGTGTCCTCAAATGTTGGTGCTGGTCGGAATGTTGCTCGGCAGCAGGTATTCGTAAGGCTGTGACCTCGACTGATTGCGCCGATTGATCTCGGCTTCGATGGCAGCGAGATCCTTGCGGAAGCGGTGCAACGGGCCGCCGGTCTCGGCAATCCGAGGATCACCGAACGACGGGGGAAATGGGAAGATGTTGGTGCGGTAGTCCCCGAGGGGCCGGTAGTAGATCGTGCCGAGAACATTGAGAAAGTAGAACTGTGCCAGTGAAGTCAGGAGATTCGGCAGCGACTTGATCCAATCCGCTTCCGTGAGCCCGTCAGTGCTCGTCGGCGGCGGGGTTGCGGCGATCCCCGCGGTGTAGGGCGCGTACGTCATAAGGTGGGACTGCGGATAGTTCACGGACGCGTGATAGGCGCTGGCGGTGTAGATGACCATGGTGAGAACTTCGATCAACTGGTCCACCGATGTGATCTCACGGAAACCCTTCATCTTCCCCATCGATGCGGCCTCTACGACCCACGCGGCCAACTCGGTGTCTGCGATCACATCGGCGTCACTGGTGTAGTACACGCGGACGTAGTCGTCCATCCAGTTCTCGATGGCCTCCCAGATCAACAATGCGTCGTCACGGTAGGGGAACTCGCGCAAGGTGCCGGCATCGTCGAGGCCTCTGCGTGCGAAATCCCGGTGCGGCATCCGTTCGTAGAAATCCCAGTTCAACCGGTCCTTGCCGACTGTTTCGACAATGTCGGGTAAAGGGGCGGCGAGGATGATGTCGGCGAACAGATTCGGGGGCATGATGATCGTCGCGGCGAGGAAGTTGACGAAGATGTCGCCCTCGAAGTGGGGGGTCAGCAGCACAGAGAGGGGATGGTTCGGGGCGAACGCGCGGTGGGTAGACAACGCGAAGACTTCCGAGACGAAATGGGCACGTGAGAGGTGTGCCAGCATTTCATGGTGATTGAAATCGGCGGTTTGGACCACCGTTTTCGCCATCTGCCATCCCCAATATTTCTGCTGATCATCGGGTTTGGGCCGGACGAAGATTGGGGCTGTCGCAGGATTCTGGCCGCATTGAATCGCTACCGATTGCAGTTTTCCGCCTCCCGGCGCAATAGCGAAGACCGCGATCGGGGCCGAGTTGTAACCATCGCCGGTGAGTATTTTGTACGTGGCGTGCTCGGGAGCCATCTTGCCCAGCTCGACGTAATCGACGATGAACAAACGCCCTTCAGCGATCGCGGTATCGAGATCGTCGTCGACTCCGAGACCGTCGCGGTACTGCTGGTGTGTCAAGGGGAAATTGTCGGGAAGTGCCCTGTCGACCCGTTCGATGACGTTGGTGTTGAACCCGCCGATGCGAAGGAACGCGAAGAGTTCGTCGTCGTGGAGATTTTCAGCGACGTCGGGGATGGGCATCCCTTGCCACATCGCGTTGTATTGCGCGAGACCGTCTTTCGTTCCGAAACTACCGATGCTCTGGTTCGATTCCAGCAGTGCTTGGACATTGGTTCGGAGATTGCTCAGCACGAGCTGTACTTGCTGGAACAAGTCCATCGCCTCGGCCTGCAGAACGGTCGCCTGAGCCGATTCCTCCGGGGTGGCTGTGACGTACGCGTCTGAGGGGCGATCGCCGAGTTCGTTGTACTTGCCATTTCCCAGCGCGGTGAAGCGCATGTTTGCATCCGCCGACTTCTGCCGTATCGCAAGCAGTTGCTGCTCGGGATCGGCGAGCGTTCCTGTTGCCGCTGCATTGAATTGGGGGATGATGGATCCGATGAGGTTGAGGGCCATCGTCACGACGGTGTCAACGCCGGTGAGAAGCCACTCGATCGTCGGAAAAGAGTCGAGCGGAACGAAATACGCCGCCGGAATCCCGGGAACGAACGGTAGGTCTTCGGTCCACGTATACGCCGATTTCGCCTGTACGAGCGCCGCCTGCCGGCCCCACGGCGCCTGATCGAATTGAGGCAGCAGTGGCACAGGGAGGTCTGCGATCACGGGTGCCGCCACCGCGGTGCCGAAACCGGTCGTACCGGCCATTCCCACAGACGCAATCGGGATCAATGCCGAAAGACTTAGCAGCCGTCGGCGATTCAGATTTCCTTGCATGAAAAAGGCTCCAGGGCGTAGAAGTATTCGGTCGGGCCGCTGCCTCGGGAAGGACCGCCTCGGAAGGGGGGCCGAACCGGGCAAGCAAGGCTAGCGGGTGACCGAAATGGACTGTGATCAAAGAAAAGTCAGAGCGCGGTAACTGTTGCCGTAGTAGCGATCTGCCCTTCGACGATCAGCCAGATTCGTAGTTCCGCATCCACGCGTTGGCGCCGGACAATGACCTGGGACGCGGGAGCTATCGGACGTAGATATTCGATGACAGCGCGGTGAGGGCGACCGCCTAGATCGGGGTGATCGACCAACTCGTCCTCGACGACCGCCCAATAGGCACTGTTGTTCACGTGCTTGAAAGGATCGAAATCGGTGGACCGCAGCACATGCATGCGGTCCGGCATCGAAGATTCGTCTCCGAACGCCTCTGGATCGGCGTGATGCATCGAGCGCCAACGCAACCGGTGCTGATTATTCATCGAGGCCAAACTGTCGAATCCTTCGTCGCTGATCCGCGACGGCACCCCGTTCTCGTTGACGTTGATCCAGAACGCTTCTGTCTCGATCAGCCCGCTCGGTCGAGGAGCAGGATTGAGTCGGTCGGTCTCGTGCTCGGCGGTGAGCCGGACACGCATATTCGCCCACCGGGTGGACAGTGCGGAACACCACCGTTCCAGACGAACTGACGCCGGCCACGAAATCGGTTGCAACACATCGATAACCGTTCGTCGAACCACCCAGAAAGGGTCGGTGGATCCGAACGACGTCGCGGCAAGGTTGTCGTTAGCGACGTCCTGAAGATACCGAGCGACACCGTCGAGCCGAAGCCGCATCGACGGATCGACATCTCCCGCTCGAACTCGATACCCTGCGGCGAAGAACCCCGCATCCGCTGTGCGGCCAGGAAGCGGGTCTATACCGACCCAACTGGAACAATCTGCATCCGCGTTCATCGGGCATCCTCACTGCATGGACGGGAACCGACTGCGCCAACAACGCCGCACTTGCGACTAGCAGGCGCACGATTCTGCGGTAGATCTTGATTGGAAGCTCTTCGGTGGCCGAGTTTGGCGTCCGAAAGCTTGGAGACCTCATAAAAGTAGCTGGGAAGTAATTAGATCCGCAACAAAAAATCGAAGGGAGTGGCACAAATCACCCGAAACTTCCAACCCGGCGGTGCGACATGAAATCTCGTCACCTTCGCGTCAAGTGAAGCAATTATACAGCTACTCACCGTCTTGCGGATTCGTGCCGAGCGCCTGAGGGAATTTCGCCACCCGGCGGAAACGTAAAGAAACGGCCGATCCCACTGGGCGGAGGCCGGCCTCGGAGACCACCCTGTCGTGCACATCTCGTGGCAGGATGCCGCTGCCTACTGCTCCTGGGCAGGTGGAAGGCTTCCGACCGAAGCCGAATGGGAATTCTCCGCACGCGGCGGGCACAAGGGCAGGAGGTATCCCTGGGGTGACGAGCTCACTCCAGATGGTGAGGATCGATGCAATATCTGGCATGGTCGCTTCCCTGAATCCAACACCCTTTCCGACGGGTTCCTGACAACCGCACCGGTATGCTCGTTCCCTGCGAATGATTTCGGTCTTTTCGAAGTCTGCGGCAACGTGTGGGAATGGTGCGCCGACTGGTTCTCACCTTCGTACTACCGCCGTTCGCCCCGACAGAACCCCCTTGGCCCACGAGACGGTRCCTCGCGTGTCACCAGAGGCGGTTCGTACCTGTGCCACCACAGCTACTGCAACCGATACAGGCTCGCCGCTCGCTCAGCGAATACACCTGAATCATCCACGGGCAATTGCGGTTTCCGGATGGTGCGCCAATGACGCAATTAGACCATAGACCAGGAACCAAACGCTGGCGGGGAGTTTCTGCATTCGCCTCGAATTCGTCATCCACATCGATCCGCGGAACAAATCCGGATCTGACGGTATATCGGCTCTACATCGATTTCACAAGCGTGCTCACGAGAATGGGTACGCGGCGACCGCCGGTTATGTTGTTCGCCGAGTCATGCGCTCACGACGGTCGAGATGCATTGTGCCGACACGGTCAGTTTGATCCGTAGCGGGCATGACGGTTCTAGAAACTCGCCAACCTCGAATGGACGTACTTGACTACCGATGTCGAGGCAATAGCCGCCAGGCTCCCCGTAAAGTGTTCAGACTTCGGAGTCCAACTCACGACTCGTAGTTTCATCTGGCCCCTTCCAGCCGAACTCTCACCGACTGAGATCGCTTAGGTGCTGGACCAACTCCACATAGACTTGAAGTTAGACATGGAACTGATCATCACCCCATAAGCAGAAAATTCCGACCGCAGCTGGCCAGTAATTCTCTAATCCGTTGGTAGTGAGCCTGATCCGCGCTTTAGCCTCGCGAATAGGCGAACCCTGCTGGCGTGGATTCGCATCCCATTGGCCTTCCTGGCACTAGGCGTGGCGCTCGACGCACTCGACGACATCGCCGTCGTCGGACACAGTTCATCGTCCGCGTTCTGTTCCGTGACCTTTGGACTGATTTGCGAAATTGGCGGCTTGCGCCGGTGGTGGAGGAATGAGCGAGCACTCAGACGAACACAGGCCCCTACCCGCGCCCTTACGGCCGTGGCTGTGACCGTCATACCGGGAAGCCTGAGGGGACCGCGGTACTACTGCTGACCCTGACCGTCGCAGGAAAGCTCTATTGCATCTCGCCCAAGACCATGGCGCGCAAATCGAACGGACCGCCTTGTCATGGCAACGCACCGTCGCCGCGATTCCGGTTTGCACACTTACCGTTTCACGTACGGTCACACCTCACATTTCGTGGGAATCTGCCGCAGTCATTGCAGCACTCGTCCTACGTGTGGCAGCACTTCTACTTCTCTCCCACCACAGGTATCGCCACATGACCTTTGCGCTGGGAAGCCCTCGGATGTTATCCATCCGAACCCGCCACTGTGCGTGTCGCTAATCGGGGGCAGGTACGGCGAGCCACGGATTGACCGGAAAAGAACCGATTGCCCGACCGTTGGGGTCCCGTAGTGTGGCGCGAACCTGTTATGGCGTAGGGCCGCTGTACGCTCCATGGTTCGTGCGATCTGAGTGTTTCATTGGACGGAAAAGTTCGGTAAGAGTCGTTTCGACCGGCTGCGAGTTTTCGAGTCCACTTATTCACAGTGAGGTCATGAGTTTGACGGCTCCCACAGGTCAGACGAATCGCGTCTCGATCACCGATCACTCTGCGACGCCTACCTGCTCGATGCCTGTGAGGGCCTCAACGGTTACCACTGCTATGGCGCCCGTATCGGCGAGCGGCTACGGGCAACGCACTGTTGACCACTTTCTTCGTATAAAGTTCCTTATCTGCAAATCATTTGTGCGAAAAGTAATTCGAGGGTGAATGTCAACGCTGAAGTGATTCGGCCGGTCTGGTCGCATACGACCTGCACGGTCAAAAAATTCCGGCATTGCACCCTCGGAGCCGTGTGCTATCGACTTACCCGGACCGCGACCTTTAGTCCGTACTCGGCGCTATCGAACCTCGGAGACGGTCCTGTGAGTTGGACAACTGGTTGAGGGTTGACATTCTCCATCATGCTCGCGAGCACCTCCAGATGGCCGGATCGCGTGCGCTGGGAGCATTTTTGCTTGTCGTTGCTACCCACGGATTCACCACTGCCGGACTCTTTCCGATCGCAGGCTCGAAGACTCGATGGCGCCCTCCAGTATTCGACACGTCAGATGTCGTCACCTCCTGTCCACGGCGCCCTGCAGATTGCTGATCATTAGCAGCGTGCCGTTATTTGTATCGAGTAGAACGAACGTATTGCCGGGTCTGAATCGTCGACGCATCCGAAACCTCCACCCCACTCACCTAGTCCGACATCCGTACCTTGGAAACCGACCTGTATTGGCATTTCAGTTGGACATCGACCAGTGGCGTTGCTAGGTTCAAGACCATGTCCAGCCCGAAGGCGTCCAGACTCTAGCCACCGGAGGTAGTCCGGTGGCCACATCCCGTCGCGCCCGAACGTCACGCTCTCGTGTGGCCTTCCCTTGTTGTTTGCGATCAGTGGCACACCTCTACCGTCTGAATTTCGAGTCTGGCCTCGGCTGCGCACATCTCGCACTGTGACGCTGTCAGGTCACCCGCTTCGCGGCTACCAGTTCCTTTCATCGAATCGAGCTTCCGGTGCCGCCGCGCAGCCTCCCTGACCATCCTCAGATTTTATGGAGTCTCGCAGTGCCTTTCGCTATCTACGTCCTCGGGCTTGCTGTCTTCGCCCAGGGCACATCCGAATTCATGTTGTCCGGACTCATACCGGACATGGCCCGTGACCTCGGGGTTTCGGTCCCCGCCGCCGGACTCCTCACCTCCGCCTTCGCGGTCGGGATGATCATCGGCGCTCCGTTGATGGCTATCGCCAGCATGCGGTGGCCCCGGCGACGCGCCCTTCTGACATTCCTCATCACGTTCATGCTGGTCCACGTCATCGGCGCGCTCACCAGCAGCTTCGAGGTCTTGCTGGTCACACGCATCGTGGGAGCCCTCGCCAATGCCGGATTCTTGGCAGTGGCCCTGGGGGCGGCGATGGCGATGGTGCCCGCCGACATGAAAGGGCGCGCCACGTCCGTCCTCCTCGGCGGTGTCACGATCGCATGTGTAGCCGGTGTTCCCGGGGGCGCCTTCCTGGGTGAAATGTGGGGCTGGCGTGCAGCGTTCTGGGCTGTCGTCGTCATCTCCGCCCCTGCAGTGGTGGCGATTATGTTCGCCACCCCGGCCGAGCCGCTTGCAGAGTCCACACCGAATGCCAAGCGTGAACTGTCCTCACTGCGCTCACGCAAGCTCCAGCTCATGCTTGTCCTCGGGGCGCTGATCAACGGCGCAACGTTCTGTTCGTTCACGTACATGGCGCCCACGCTCACCGACATCTCCGGTTTCGACTCCCGTTGGATTCCGTTGCTGCTGGGGCTGTTCGGGCTCGGATCGTTCATCGGTGTCAGCGTCGGAGGCAGGCTCGCCGACACCCGGCCGTTCCAACTGCTCGCTGTCGGGTCCGCAGCACTGTTGACGGGATGGATCGTCTTCGCTCTCACGGCATCCCACCCCGCGGTGACATTGGTGATGCTGTTCGTGCAGGGCGCTTTGTCCTTCGCGGTCGGCTCGACTTTGATCTCCCAGGTGCTCTACGCCGCCGACGCGGCACCGACCTTGGGTGGATCGTTCGCGACGGCCGCGTTCAACGTCGGTGCTGCACTGGGACCGGCGCTCGGCGGGTTGGCGATCGGCATGGGTCTGAGCTACCGCGCCCCGCTCTGGACGAGCGCCGCGCTGGTGACACTCGCGATCGTCATCGGCGCAGCCACCTTGTCTCTGTGGCGGCGACCAGCGTCTGTCCACGAATCTGTCCCCGCCTGACCAGAAACCAGGATCTGTGAGTGCGGTGACTGATCTGTGCACGCTCAGCAGTCACCGCGCGCTCACGTCGTACCGAGGGCCAGCGCCAACAGGTGTGTGGAGCTCTGCCCCTGCCTCTTTCACGCGAACTCACTGTTCAGTGCGGCGATACGTCCTCAGTGAGTTCCACTACAGCGACCATGGAGAACTCGGAAAATGTCTGTTGACAACAACACGACCAACACCGCACTGACCCCCGCCTCATCAATGGATGCAAGACGTGCGTCGTTCCCGCAGCGTCCGACCACACCCTCGCACGAGGCGACCGTGATGCGATTAAGTAAGCGCCAAGAACAGATCATCGAACTGGTCGCCGAGGGCTATTCCGGAAAAGAAGTTGCACGCCTACTCGGCATGTCACCGAAAACCGTTGAGTCCCACCTACAACGGGTGTTCGATCGTTGCGGCGTCCGGAGCCGCGCCGGTGTCGTCGCGCGGTGGATGCAGAGCAAGCACCTCGCCGCCAGCTGACCCACTCCCCTCACCGCCTTTACCTGAAATTTCAACCGACGAGAGGCTTCACCCCAGTGACACTGAAACGACAAAGTTCGTTGGGCACCCGCTTCGGGCGCTACACCCGTGCCGCGGACATCATCGAGAACACAGCCCTGAGTGGGAAGACGGCGGTTCTCACCGGCGGTTACTCCGGCTTGGGTATCGAGATCACTCGTGCTCTCGTCAATGGAGGGGCATACGTCGTCGTCCCTGCTCGTCGACCTGATATCGCGCGGACAGCTCTCGCCGAGTTCGGTGACGCAGTGAGCGTGAGCTACGCGGATCTGGCTGATATCGACTCTCTTCGGCAGTTCGCCGAGCAGTTCTTGGCCTCTGGTCGGCCGCTGGAGATGTTGATCAACAACGCTGCCACGATGGCCTGCCCGTTGAGCCGAATCGGGCGCTGGGATGCTCAGTTCGCGATCAACCATCTCGGTCACTTCGCGCTTACGAACTACTTGTTCCCCGCCTTGGTGTCGGCGGGCGCTTCACGTGTCGTCTCCGTCTCGTCCTCGGGCCACCACTTCTCGCCGATGCGGTGGGAGGATGTGCCGTTCGAGAGCGGATACGACAAGTGGCTCGCGTACGGGCAGTCGAAGACCGCCAACGCCCTGTTCGCCGTCCACCTCGACGCTCTGGGTCGTGCGCATGGAGTCCGCTCGTTCTCGCTACATCCGGGGTCGATCATGACACCGCTGCTACGGCATCTCCCGCACGAGGAAATGGTCGATTTCGGCTGGATCGACGACGACGGGAGTCCAGTTAACAGCTCCTTCAAGACCGCCGAGCAAGGGGCGGCGACCGCGGTGTGGGCGTCGACCGCACCCGACCTGAACGGCCTCGGTGGCCTGTACCTCGAGGACTGCGACATCGCCGCTCCCGCCACCGAGGACCGCCCGTTCGTTGGTGTCCGCGACTACGCCTCCGACACAGACGAGGCCGCTCGCCTGTGGCTTTACTCCGTTGACGCGGTCGGCGTCGACGCCTTCTCCTGAGTTACGGCGGCTACAGCAGCGAAAGAAAGCGGGAGACGACTTCGGCGGACTGTTCTGCGTTCAGCCGTGGATCGCAGGTCGAACGGTAGTCGGTAAAGGAGTGTTCACCCTCGACCCTGGCCACACATTCGGTGACGGGGTCGGGGGTCACTTCCAGATGCAGACCCGCAGGCCACTGCCTCGCTGCTTGCATGACCCGCAGGAAGGCAGTGATTTCGTCGACGATCGACGTCAACGCGCGGGTCTTGACCCCGTCGTGGACGTAGCCGTTGCCGTGCATCGGATCGCAGATCCACACGACGGGACGTCCGTCCGCCGCGACGGCATCGACGATAGGGCTCAGCATGTCGCCGACGCGGCCCACCCCGGCGCGCACGATGAACGTCAGTCGACCGGCAACGCCGTCAGGGTTGAGTCGCCGACTGATCGCCACGGTTTCCTCCGGAGTGGCGCTGGGTCCGAGTTTGATTCCGACGGGGTTGGTCACGGACCGAGCGAATTCGAGGTGGGCGCCGTCGAGTCCGCGGGTGCGCTCACCGATCCACCCGAAATGTGTCGACCCCGCGTACGTGCCGCTGGCACCTTCCCGCACGAGCGGGCATTCGTACGGCATCAGCAGCAACTCGTGTGAGGCATACACACGCTCGAGTGCATCGCGACCCGACCAGGACTGCCTGAGCTCGTCCAGGATCGTCGCCGCGCACCGGTAGGCGGTCACCAGCCGTGTCGGGTCCGGGACGCGGGCAGCGGCATCTTGTTCGGAGGAGTTGACCGCGTCCCCGCGGTACGAGGCGATCAGCTCTCCGGACCGACTCATTTCGGTCGGGGATGAACGCGGCTTGCCGTACTGACCTGCCATGCGTCCGATCGTCACCACGGGTATTTGCGCACTCGCGCGCATCACGGCGCTGAGCCCCTGCAGGTGATCGATTTTGCGGCGGACGAGATCTCTGCGCGCGTCGACGAATTGCTCCGCGCAATCTCCGCCCTGGAAGACCAGCGCTCGGCCCTGCGCCGCCATGGCGAGACCACCGGCGAGCGCCTCGATTTCATGGTCGACGGTCAAGGGAGCCATGCTGGTGAGTTGGTCCTCGACGAGTGCCACCGCGTGAACGTCGGGCCAGACCGGCTGCTGCGCGACGACGCCCCGCCGTTCGGTGAGGAACCCGGCGACCGGCAGCGCACCTGTGGAGTCGGTGCCGTCGACAGGTGCGAGTCTGTCGAGGCCGTCAGTGTGCGGTCGCATCGGCGATCTCCAGATCTTCGACTCTGCACGTTTCGTCGATAATGACGCCGTAGAGGGTGACGAGGAAAGCGGGGTCGATGCCGTGTTCCCGGCCGAAATGTGCGGCGCGGTCCTTCACGAGGCCTACACGGGCGGGTTGCATCATTGCGATGTCGTGTTCGGCTTTGTATCGTGCGATCCGGATGCAGCATTCGAGACGGCGGCGCAGGGTGTCGAGCAAGGTTGCATCGATGTCGTCCAGTTCGCTGCGCAGCAGTTCGAGTCCGTCGACAGCGGTGGTGTGGTCAGTCATCGGCAGTCACTTCCGTTGTGATCAAGTCGGATTCGGGGGTATCGGACAGATGGGTGAAGGTGTCGGCGCAGATCCGCTGGTACCACTCCAGGTGCTCGCCGAACGCGGTTTCGACGGTGGCGAGATGCGCCGCGAATTGGGCGGGATCATCGGATTCGACGGCGTTGGCAATGCTTCGCAGGCTCTCTGCCAGTTCGGCCCGTGCGCGGCGGGCACGGGGATTGCGGGATTGGATGTCCCAGTAGACTTCTGGCCGGTTCACCGTCATGCGCGCCAGGAGCGCAGTGAGCATCGTCGACGGTGGGGTGGCGAAGTCGCGGAGGGTGGCCATCTCACACCCACTGTGGGCGAGGGCGAGTCCGTAGCTCAATACCGCCGCATGTGTCAGCGCTTGTGTGGTCGCAGCAGCGTGATCGTGCTCGTCGGCGGTGGTGAACAGCAATCTCGCGCCGCGGTCGGTGAGGAGACGCAGGAATCGCTCGGACCGTGGACCGGCCCCTGTTTCGACGACTGCGATCGAGCGGCCGTGGAGGTCGAGGGATGGCGCGAACAGTGGGTTGATGCCGACGATTTCGATGTTCTGATGCCCGCACAGGTGCGGGGTGAGAACGGTTTTCACCGACAGCGTCTCGACCAGTAGTGTTCCCGGCCGAATCGCGGAGGTGATCACCGGCAGCGCCGCGACGGCGACGTCCTCCGGGACCGCGAGAACGACGACGTCGGCGGATTCGAGGATCTTCCTCAATTCTTCCGTGGGTGCGGTGATGTCGGCGTGCAGTCCGTCGACGGCACTGGTGGAGTCGACGACCAGTGTGTCCATCCCGCGGCTGCGCGCCAGGCCGGCGATCATCGCCCCGACCGCTCCCGCGCCGCCGACGACTACGTACCGTTCGGGCGCGTTCATACAGCGTCGGCGACGTAGTCGGATACGGCGGCGCTGCTCAGTGCCGTGAGCAAGGCCCTCGCCTTGACCTGCGTTTCGGTGAACTCCTCCTGCGGGTCCGACATCGACACGATCGCGCCGCCGACACCGAAGCTCGCCCGCCCGTCTGCCATGACCAGGGTGCGGATGACGATGTTCAGATCGACCGCTCCGGCGAGGGAAAACCATCCGAGTGCACCCGCGTACACCCCGCGTGGGCCATCTTCGAGTCTGTCGATGATTTCCATCGTCCGTTGTTTGGGAGCGCCGGTCATCGAGCCGCCGGGAAAGGCCGCTCGGAGACAGTCGACTGCGGACAGTTCACGGCGCAAGGTGCCGCGCACGGTAGAGACGAGCTGATGGACTGGTGCGTACGTTTCCACGTCGAACAGCAGGGGCACGTGCACGGATCCGATGTCGCATACCTGGTTGAGGTCGTTGCGGAGCAGGTCCACGATCATCAGATTTTCGGCGCGATCCTTCTCGTGGGCGAGGAGATCCTCGCGCAACACACGGTCTTCGGCGGCGGTCCTCCCCCGCGGTCTGGTCCCTTTAATGGGTTTCGATTCCACGGATCCACCGGCGGTGATGCTCAGGAAGCGCTCAGGTGAGGCGCTCAGGACCGACAATTCCGGCAGCTCGAGGAGTGCCCCGTAGGGGACGGGGCTGATGCTGCGGAGGGCTCGGTAGACGGCAAACGGATCTGCGTCCGAGGGTGCGCTGAGCATGTTGGTCATGCAGATTTCGTACGACTCGCCCTGCGAGATTTCGGTGAGGCATTCGTCGATGCGGTCGAGGTAGACCTGTTTCTGGTGCCGCAGTTCCACTTCGAGCCCGAAGCTGTGAACGTCGGGGTCACCTGCCGAGAGCGGTATGGGGGTGCGGTCGCTGTAGATCGTGGCGAAGGTCGCCAACTGCGCTGTTGTCTCGTCGAGCCACTCGTTCGCAGGAAAGGTGTAGCCGTCGCGGCTCAATGCGAGGAGATAGGTGCAGCGGTCGAGGTGATCGAGCACGATCATGCGGTCCGCGAATATCATTGCCGCGTCGGGGGTTTCAGCTGCGTGTGCGTCCTCGCCGATCGTTTCCGATTTCAGTTCGTACCCCAGATATCCGACGTATCCGAGGTTGAATTCGAAGGGCAACCCTTCAGGGACCGGGATTCGACGTTGCTCCAGTTGGGTTTCCAGGTAGTCGAAGAACGTGGACCGCACCCCTCTGGTCTGACCGTCAGCGGTGCGGATGGAGACGGTGGTGGTGCTGACGTCGTGGGTGAGATATTCGGCGAGGGGGCCGTCGGCGTTGCCGAGGAAGGAGAACCTTGATGTCCCGTCGATGACAGCGCTGCTGTCGAGCCAGAACGCGGTTCTCTGTCCTCGACTGAGTTCCTGGTAAATCAGTTCACCGTCGGCCAACCCGTCGAGGCGGCGATGGTGGATCTCGTAGTCCGCCGGTGCAGGTTGCTGATCTTCCCGCACGCCTCTGGCGAGGGCGAGAAAGTTGGTGAGTAACTCACGGCCAAGGTCGCTTTCGATCGATTCGGGATGAAACTGAACACCCCAGATCGGTTGAGTGCGGTGCCGCAAACCCATCAGGACGCCGTCTGCAGTCCAGGCCGTCGCTTCCAACTCCGGCGGCAGTTCGGTCACAGCCAACGAGTGGTAGCGGACAACGGCGAGCGGTGAGGGCATCCCTTCGAACAGTTCGATCGCGTGGTGCTCGATCTGTGAGACGCGGCCGTGTACCGGTTCGGGGGCGAGCTCGACCCGGCCTCCGAACAGATGCGCGATTCCCTGATGCCCGAGGCACACACCCAGGACCGGGAGGCCACTGTCGACGATGGCGTCTCGGCTGATTCCGAAGTCGCGTAGTCGATCCGGTCGTCCGGGCCCGGGCGAGATGATAATCGCATCGAATTGGTCGACGCCGATTTCGGTCCAGTCTGCATCGTTGGGGACCACGGTCGGTGGTGCGCCGTTGACCTCACCGATGTACTGATAGAGGTTGTAGGTGAACGAGTCGTAGTTGTCGATCAGAAGTATGCGCATGGTCGGCGTGCACCTCGTCGTCGGATCGGTCGGGTTGTGGGGTCCGGCGGTGGGGAAGGCGGTGGCCGTCATAGTGGGAGTGTTTCTCGGATGAAGAGCCGCTTCGAGGTACGGCCCTTGCTGACGGCGTAGTCGGTCAGTGCGTTGCTGTCGATGATCGCGGGGTGGTTTTCGTCGTAGTCGATGGCCATCAGATTCCCCATCCACGATTCCAACCCCATCGCGTAGGTGTAGACCTCGTCCGGGTCGAGTGCGTCGACGATGTCTCGGCCTTGTTCGAAGTTCGAACCGTTCAGGCGACGGCTTTGGTCCGACCGCCGCGCCAACGGCGCACTGAACAGCGGACCGTAGATCCAGCTCGCCGCGGCGCCGATGCTTTCCATTCCGATGAAGACCGTGTTCACGCGGCCGATCAATTCAGCGACCTTCGCGTACATCGTCGGCGAGATGTTGGTCGAATCCGCAGCGAAGAGTGCCGTCTTCTCACCGAATCGAAGATGCCAACCCGCCTTCGTCCTGATCTGCAGGTCGCCGTGCTCGCCGAGGAATGGCAGAGCGGTCACCTGAACGGATCCGCACGTGTGGGTGTCCAGGTCGTCGAATTCGACGACATCGGTGAACCCGAGGTGCCGCAAGATCCTGGCCAGGCCGGGGTCGACCATGCTCGACGTCGACGACTTGGGCACGAGGATGGTTCCTACCTTGTGCCGGATACGAAGCAGCGTTTCGAACAGCATGTGGTCGGTGTGATTGTGAGTGATCAGGAGATAGTCGAGCGCGGCGGGTAGGTCGTCGTAGGAGAACTTCCCCTCTGCCGCGCCTTCGTATCCGCCGTAGCTCAATACGGGGTCGACCAGGAATGTCGTCCCTTCGTACTGGGCGTACACCGATGCGTGTCCGACGTATTCCATTCGGTCACTTCCGGTTTCGTTGTTCACTGTCGGCACGGCTTCGAAGTAACTGCGAAACAATGCCGAACGCTCGGCCGGTATCGCGAGTTCGTGTTCGAGCTGGGTCAGGCCGCTCTCCGAGAGATCGCCGCGAAACAACCTGTCGAGCAACGGCGACTTGAAGGGGACGTCTACGACGAGCTCTTGGTCGGTGTACTCGAGAACTGGTGTGGTGAGGGCGAATTCGCGTGCGTCGGCGGTGATCTCACGGAATCGCACCTGTTGCAGGGATTCGTCGTAGTAGTCCGATGCGTACATCAACGGTTCGATGAACCGGTAGTCCGGCGTCTTGTTGTCGCGTCCGTAGAACACCTCGACCCGCCCCGCCAACGCGAGCGGAAGCCRTTGATACACAGAATCGAGGCTTTCGCCGGTGTAGTCGGGGAGGATCTTCTCCTCCAACTGTTTGATCGCTTCGAACAATTCGAGTGGCCTGTCATAACTGCCACGCATACTCTCGTACCAGTTCTTGATCTGGTCGTAGTGCTCGTAGGCATGTATCCACGGACCGCCGTGCATTTTCGGTTGCTTGACGGCCATGGCGTGGACCTGCGGGTCCTCGAGATACGACTCGATGATCGGAATGAAGCGGTTGTGAATGAAGCGTGCCAGCGTATGGGGCGGAACCAGGTACGACCACGCGTACCAGCCGCCGATCGCGGGCTCGACCGCAATGTTCGAGCGCAAGGAATAGTTCATCAGGGAACTCTTTCGGTTCAGGTGATGCGGGTCAGGGCAGAGCGCAGCGGGTACTCGCGCTCACACGGGAGCCGGGGCGGCCAGCAGGGCAACCACATCGGTCAAGATGTCGAGATTGTGACCGGCGACCGGACGCTGCCACCCACTTCCCCCGAGAGCTGCTTGCAACACCGGGACCAACCGGTGATCGGTCCCGGGATAATCACGGACGCGGTCGAGCCACTCCGAGACGGGCACGACTGCGGATTCCTCGACCCCCACCAGCTCCATGACCTCGTCGAGCGAGTACGTGCGATGAACGACCACCGCGGACCCGGCGCTACCCCCGTGCACCGCGGACACGGCACTGCGGGCGACCGTGCGGACATCGCAGACCGGGATGTAGCCACCGAAGCGTGGCAAAACCTGCAACTCCGACGACAAACGCAACACCGCACTGAACCAATCGTCGACGAGGAACCGCCGATCACTTTCCTGGTGACCGTAAATCAGGGCGATACGGAGAACATTCACCTCGCACCCCACCTCGCGCAGAGCACAGAGGTAGGCCTCGGCAACGAATTTCGACTGAGAGTACGGATCTGCGATGGACGCCAACCTATCCCGCGTGAACGGACCGAACTCCTCGCCTACCGACGCCGCCGACAGGAACGTGAACGACTCAGCGCCACCTGCAGCTGCGGCCTTCGCCACCACCACGGAGTTCTCCACACTGCTCGCGAGATGCTGTTCGAGCGGCAGCCGGTGATTGACGTCGTAACCGCAATGTACGACCGCAGAAACCGCCGGGGCACTGCCGTTCTCGATTGCAGCTGCGAGACCCTCGTAAGTCATGGTGCGGACATTGCGGTATTCGCCGGCGACACGGTCGAACCGCTGACGGTGCCGCCGAAGCCCTTCTTCCGGATCGCTGACACTGACGACAAGCACATCAGCGGCGTTCTCCGTGAGGAGGTGATCGAGAACGTGACCGCCGACGAATCCTGATATTCCGGTCACCAGCATAATTGGAGTGCCCGCTCCGCCGCTGCCGACGTTCAGGTCCGCCAGTTCAGTCCGCAACGTGGACAGTCGCGCGTCGATCTTTTCGTACACCGTCTGCACTGTCGACGGGCGGGCCTGTGCGTCTCCACCGTGAATGCAGCGGAGAAACCCGTTGATGGAGAAGTCGTATTCCATGGCGTCGAAAGCGTTCTCGACGTCGTCTTCGCCGTAGAGATCACCGAGCCGGACTTGGATGCGCATCATCGCCAGCGAGTTGCCGCCCGCGTCGAACAACGACGCGTCGGGGTCGATGCTTTCTCCGAGTACATCTTTGACAACTTCCTCGACCGCGGCGCGCTCCGCCTCAACGTCGCCGAGCGGCGCGGTGACGACTACTGCCTTCTCGAGCTGTTTCCGCAGCGCGGACTTGTCGAGTTTTCCGCTCGTTGCCAGCGGCAGTTCGTCAAGGATCTCGATCCGGTCCGGCACCTCCCAGAACGGGAGCATCTCGCGGACTTCTTTCATCAGAGCGCCCGCATCACCACGGCCGGGAGGTGAGGCAAGAACCAACTCGTCCTCGAACGCCACCATCGCCACAGGATGGTCCAGTTTCGTCGCGAGGTCCGCCTCGACGTGCACGATGTTCACGCGATGCCCGAAACGCTTGATCTGCTCGTCGATGCGGCCGAGGTACCTCAGACGACCGTCGCCGGTGATGCTGACCCGATCCCCCGTCTTGTACGCACGGCACCCGTCGATCTGTGTGAAGACGGTGCGGTCCTGCTCACGTGCACCTTCGTACCCCAGAGCAACCCCTGCTCCGACAATGACGAGTTCCCCTTCCCCGAGGTTGTCGAGTACGCCGGATTCCTCCGCGTGAACGAACGCCTCGAACCCCTCGACCGGCGAACCGATCGTGTCCTCGAACTCGTCCAGAGCCGCAATGGAGAAACACACCGTTCCCTCGGTCGGGCCATACGCGTTGTAGACTGCGCTGCACTTCCTCGCCTCCTCGAACTGCGCTCTCTTCAACGCCTCCGCCGAGAACTGAACCTTCCCGATCCGGCGCTTCGCAGCGTCGTCGAGCCGCGCATAGATCGACGGCGCGATCATCAGGACATCGCACCCTTCTGCCTTGAGGTGCGCGGACACGGACCCCAACCAGGAACCTTGAGACTGTTGTGGCACAACGACTGTGGCACCGCTGTAGAGACCGGCGAGGATCTCCGAGATCGATGCATCGAACGACAGCGACGAGAACTGAAGCAGCGAATCCCCTGCGCTGATCTCGAGAGTCCGATTCAATGCTCGGCACAGATTCTCGATGCCGTCGTGCCCGATGTTGACCAACTTCGGCGCCCCGGTCGATCCCGACGTGAAGATCGAGTACGCATACCGCGGCGCGGGCCTGACCGAACCAACATCCGCAGCCTCGGGCAATCCGACCTCGGGGGCGTAAAYACGTTCCGCAGTCGTCGACGCAGACGCGATGACGCTGGCACGGTCGAAGTACACCACGAGCGCCGGTTCACACAACGCGAGTGCATCATCCACACGCTGGGCAGGCCATTCCGGATTCATCGGCGTGTAGATCGCGCGGCTGCGCATCGCCGCCAACGCCCATACAATCCCCTCTGCCGAGTGATCACCGACGAGAACAACACGCTGGTCGAGTTCACAGTGCGAGTCGATGAAATCGGCGAGCACGCAGGTGATCCGGTCAAGCTCGGCGTACGACCACACACGGTCCGCGGTGCGGAGTGCGGCATCGCCGCTGTGGCGACGAAAAACCTCTGTCAGTAGCTCTGCGAGATGCATTGAACTCCAATCCGTTGCTTGAGCTTGCCGAGCATGGTGGTGGCTGTGTCGGCTGGCAGGAACCTACGTTTGTACTGCACCCGCATCAGCGGAGGACCTGGCCAGGACCTGTCGATGAGAAACTTGACGTCTTCGAACGTCCGCGCGCTCAGGACCGGTACCCAATCCCAGCGATCCGGCCTCGGACGCATGAAGGTGGTGTCGGAGACGACGATTCGCGGGACTCGTCCGCGGGTGAATCCTCCGGCGAACGCGGGCAGGTCCGACATGGTGAACCGGCCCGCCGACTCGTAGAGGGCGCGTGCTCGCCGGAAGTGGGCGACGTCGTACGTTCCCCGTTGTTCCGCGCGTATCACCAGTGGCCGGATCTCACCGTAGTAACCGGCTGAGCCGTTCATCGTTCGCTGCGAAAACGGGTATTGCAATACGAAGTCGCTGTCGAACGTTTCGAGGAGCAACTCACTCACCACACTGAGAATCTCGTTGAAGCGCACCTCTTCTCGCACAGGCAGCCAGCTCCCTGTCGAGGCGGAGATCGTGGGGATGCCCTTCACCCGAGGAGTCACAACGCCGCCGAGGGAGGTTTCGACGGCATCGACGTCTGCCCGAGGCAGGCCCGCGTACCGCCGGACAGCTTCCCCGTGCCCGCGGTAGTAGTCACCGAGCGACACGGCGTCGGCGCCCTCCGGTTCGTACACCGCTTGCAGATAGTCCCGGAACACTTCCACCAGATACGTGACATCGGGAAGATCCGCGACGAGATGATTCACCTTCACGAATACGGCGTGCTTCCCGGAACGGTGACGCCAGCACGCAACGTGCACGACCTCGTCCAGCGTCAAGGGTGTCGCATTGTGATAGTTCGACATGATCGCCGTCATGTCGTCGATATCGCCGTCCACAGTGCCCGGCACATACACCAGACTGCATCGCACATCCGGTGGTTCAACATCGAGGACGTTCGCAAGGGCGTCACACAACCCCAACCGCTCGACCAACACACGGAAACGTCGCGTGTCCGACAACCGCGTCTCGTCGACGACGCCGATCGCTCCGGAGCACGGATTCACGTCCCCGTCCAAACCGAGGTCGTGCAGAAAACTGTACAGATCACGAAGACCGTCAGCTTCCTCACGCAATGCAGGTTCGTTCACGAAAGTTCCCCTCCTACTTACGTTTCGCCGACGAACTACTTCACGCCCACCGAATGCCAACCGAACTCGACCGCGTCGAGAGCCCCCATCTCCGAGAGCAACGTGTGCAATCCCGAATGGTCCTGCACGAGGTGCACCCCGGACTGAGAAGCACGAACGTCCGCTGCCGCCCGCTCCCACCCCTTCACACCTTCGAACTCCAGGATCGTTTCCCACGTCTGAAAGTCCGGCGCGATGAACGCTTCCATCCCGGCGATCAGCTTCTCCAGGAAGAAACGTTGCTGATCCGCAGTAAGACGCTCGTAGACTTGCTTGGCCATCTCGTCGGCAATAGATGCGTGGCAGTACTCGTCCCTGTTGTGCAGCTTCACGAGCGTCGAGTTGATCGTCTGAATCTCCTGGTCGTTGGCAAGCAGATCCAGATAGGCGTTGATCGAGATCTCCGCGACCGTGGCGAACGCCAACGACGTCAGATTCTTCTGCCATCCCTCGGTGTGCTCGTCACGGTGACGCCGATGAATCTGGGTGATGTGGGATTCAGGCAGCACATGATCGGAAAAACTGTCCCGACGCTTTCGCCGGGTCACCGCGCTCCCGTTCATGTGCATCAACGAGTGATACTGCTCATCGACCATCGCTTGGGCTATCGCAATCTCGAGCGCCGGTCCTCCGAGGGCGGGAAACGCTCCGTCGAGAACCTTCTCGAAAGCCGGGTTCACGATCCGCTGCTCAATGAGCACGGTATTTCGGTTGTAGGACACCCACCCCCAACTCAGCAGGCGCGACCGGGTCTCTTCTGACAGGGTGTCCCAAATAGGGTGCGCCCTGATCGGGACCATGTCCTTACGGAAATCGGGGCGGGCCAGGTCGAAAAGATCGTCCAGATCAGGCTCGTGACGTTTCACGGCGGCACGTCGGTGCCAGTTCGATGCGAGCCGACCGATGATCGCGTTTTCGACTTCGTCGTTCGGGTCGAATGCGGGCAGCCCTGGGAGGTGGGTCAGATGATCATCCGTGTCAGCTGAGGCGGTGTCGGACATGAGCTAGCGTCCCCCTTCGTTGGCGTCACTCAGCCCCCACCCTGCACGATCCGGTAGGTGATTATCAGTCGGTAGTTACACCTACGGAATTGCCCCGACAAGAGAATTACCTACACCTGATCGACGGGTTCACCACCTGTCCGTGTCATCAGCGGTCGCGCATAGGCATCCCGCGAATGCACCAGGTGACGCTATCGGATTAGTGATTAACCAACGGAATTCGGCACCAACGAGCGCGTCAGGCAACACCGATCCCCACTATCGGACGAAGGAACGATTCCGATGGGCAACGACCAGTGGAGGCGGATTAAATTGTTGGGGTAGCAGCAAAAGTCCCCTGAACCTGGCTGAACTGCGCGGGGAGTGTTTTCCCTAACTCGGAGCAAGTAAAATCGCGCTTTCCTGCGCCGAATGGCATGAACGCCGAGTACAACGGCCTGCGCGACGTAGATGCGCAATGGTGCATCTACCAATGTCCTTCCCTTCGGCGAATCGCGTCGCGTTCTGGTGGTGAAACCCTTGTGACATAGGATGGTTCACCAAGTTCCGTCGAGGATTTTTCAGTCAGTCCGCGCGTGTGTACAGCGGTGAATTCGCCGTCGGGTGTGAGGCTGGGTCCAGCGACAATCATATCGTCGGGATGTACAACAAGATCCTAAGCAAGGTGGCTGTCGCCAGTATGGTTCGACGCGGCGCGGCCACTGCAAAACCCATGTCCCACATCAGCCAGAGTCGTCACCGCCGTCCGAGCGGACGCCTGGCACGTCCTCTAATCTCATCGTCAGGCCACGACGCACGAGGCCTTCACGGCTCTTGCGCAAGGTTGCGCGCGGATGCCTTCCTGGTCAGCGGAACCAAGAGCTCAGCGAGGAAGCGCGAGTCGTTGAGATACCGCTCGTAAGGGAACTCGTTTGGGTCAGCCAGTCCCGCAATTCGGTTGCCATCGCCCTACCCGTCATATGGAAGAACTTCAGGCCGGCCGGCGTTGCGGACACCAGTCGGTCTCGTGCGAGGGTCTCCATCGCCGCCAAGCCGCCGGCTGGTCCGCTGAGAATGGTCTGGATCAGGTTTTGTGCGACCAGTCGGGCGTCGCAGATACCGCCACTCGAGCGCATAACATGAAGGGGTGCAGTGCATCTCCCCGGCAAGCGAGTTCTTCGGTCAGCGTCGTTGCACCTTGGTTGGGTTCAGAGCCGACCGATTCGTGTGCCACGAACTGTGCGTCTACCGGTTTGCCGTCGATCTGAACAGTTCTGTTGCTATGACATGCCGGTCAGGGACTCCATGAGGTGAGACGTCCCCGTGTTGAGCACACATCGCGGAGACCCACTTATTGCGCCGGGCTCTTTGTTCCACCCGGCATCTCCACCCTAAAACAGTCCCTTAGATTCGGATGACGGGCGATTGGAACCGTTACCAACCGCGAGCCCACACCATAGCTTCCGGAGCGAGTTTCGGCTTCTGGCTGACCATGCAAGACGAATACCGTTCCACTGCAAACTATCTCGGATCGCCCTCGAAGCCCACGAACGGGGCACATTTCGCCAGCCCCTGGAGCGCATCTCGATCGGTCATTGAACCGAATCATTCGAATCGGTTGGGTTATGCCAGAGGTGGGAGATGGACAACTTGTCCTGCATAAGCCAGGCCGGCACCGAATCCGAGCAGCAGCGCCGTGTCTCCGTGTCGGGCCTCGCCGGAACGGAGAAGTTGTTCCATGGCCATCGGAATCGATGCTGCGCTGGTATTTCCGCTTTCGGTGATGTCGCGGGCAACTGCGACGGTGTCGGGCAGTCCCAGCGTTCGTACGAGCGCGTCGGTGATGCGACTGTTGGCTTGGTGTGGAACGAACGCGTCGAGGTCGTGGGCCGTGATTCCAGCTTTGTCCAGTGCGTCGCGGCAGGCCTTCTCCAAAAAGGTTATTGCCCAGCGAAATACAGCCTGGCCGTTCATTCGGATGTACGGTCGTTCACTGCGTTCGCCGGATTGCTCGGCCGCAGCGACCTCGGCGAAGTACTGGGTGAAGTCCTTGTCCTGCTTGATTGCAGACGTCTGGCTTCCATCCGAACCCCATGCGACCGGACCGATACCTTCGGACTCGGACGGACCGACCACGACTGCTCCAGCCCCGTCCGCGAAAATGAACGCACAGGTACGGTCGGTCGGATCGAGCAGATCGGAAAGCCGTTCCACGCCGATCACCAGAACATGGCGTGCCTGACCCGCGCGGACGAGGGCTGCGGCGTTGCCGAGCGCGTAGCAAAAGCCCGCGCACCCAGCTGAGACGTCGAACGCTGCGGTGTCGTGCAATCCGAGTTCCGTCGCCACGACCGCGCCCGCGGAGGGGCCGAGCACCATTTGCGACGATGTCGCGAGTACGACTGCATCGATCTGTTCGGCGGCGATTCCGGCCGCGGCGAGTGCGCTGCGAGCGGCGCTGACGCTCATCGCCACGATGGTTTCGTCCGGTTCCGCCCACCCGCGCGCTGCAATTCCCGACCGGGTGCGGATCCATTCGTCGGAAGAGTCGATACGATCGACGATTTCGGAATTGGGGACACTCCGTCGGGGCCGGTAAACGCCCAGCCCCAAGAGGGCCGTATGAGTAACGGAAGGTGCTGTGGAAATGAGCACGGAATCCTCTCCGGGGGACCTGACAGTCCACGTCCCCTGCATCTAACATGAACCAAACAGCCCACACAAACGCACGCGCCGCCAATGCCCTCTTGTTAGGGGCACAAAATCGCGCTGATAGCCCTTCCAGTGGGCAATCCGACCTTGTATGGTGTCGCCTGGATATGAAGCGCCGCTAGATTATTCGAATTGCTAACCCGCGAACCACCGCACGGTTGAGAACAGCCCGGAGACAACGCTTGTGGAGTGCTTGACCCGGGCGTTTACAGCGGATGTGCCGCCCCTACCGCATGAACGCAGGCATGCGCCCAGGTATCGCCCATAGCTCTGCGCCCAATTCCTGCGGGCCTGGTGCGCACCGCGTTGTCCTTCGAGCGCTGCGAACAGGTCGACTGCTTCGCTGTGGCGTTCGGCGAGTAGGTCTTCGGTGTGCGGGCCGCTTCGACACGTTCCTGGAAGACGAGGTCGCCGCGGGCTTGGTGGTGGGTGACGAAGGTGTCGACCCGGACCAATGATTGCGCAGCGGATTGGGGTTCAGGCGCGCCGTAGCCTGATCGCGGCGTGTGCATGGTGTCGAGCCCCGGGTCCGCAGCGGTTTCAGCATCCTGACATGGACGTGGTCAAGTGAGCGCGCTGTGCAGGTTCGGCGAGCGCCGGAAAGTCACAGAAAGGTATGTGCGATCATCGCCCCTGAGCGTTGGCCGGGATCGAAAACCTACTTCGATGCTCTCAGCAACTCGGCCGGAATCCATGCCGGCCAGGTAATCTCGCCGACCGGATCGCCGTCGACGAACCGGGCAACAATGCGCGTGACATCCGGGGCAGTGTTGTCGTACACGGTCGCGTGGTCGGATCGATCGATCGCGTCGACGACCAACGACCACAGCCGCTCGAATCGCTCGCGAATCTTCACTTCAGGCACCGAATGTCCACCCTCGACAACCCGCTCGGCAACACGAGCAACCGACAACTCGACCGGAACCAGGACCACGTGTAGGACGACAACGAACCCGGCCCGGCGCGCACGGTCGATCAACTCCAATTTCGATGGATGCGAAAACACCGTCTCGGCGATGAACGACTCACCCCGCTCGATCAGGGCATCGCGCATAGTCGCCGCAATCCGTGCGGCCTCGTAGGAATGCTCCTCGGCCGCATCAGGCCATCGATCTTTAGCGATCACATCCGCGTTGACAAACACGCTGCCGGGAAGCAGGGGCGCCAGACGCTGCTCGACGAACGTCGATTTGCCGGCACCGTTCGGCCCGACAACAAGATCGAGACGTCTCACAAGACGATCTGCGAACCGTCAGGCAGATACTTGACGACCCGGCCGCGCTCGTCGAGCGAAATCGTAGCGCGCCCCTGAACTGCGCGATCAGCGACATGGCTACCTGTCGCGATTGATTCTTCAAGGGTCGCCGCGATCTCCGCGTTGAATACCGCGCCCTCCTCGGCGGAGAGCACACTCAGTGGGATACGGCCGGCGAGGGCGGCCTCGACACGCTGACGTGCGACCTGTCGCTGGTTCGACACCTCACGACCGACCCGAGCCCAGTGCTCGAGCTGCTGGCGCGCCGAGCGATGCTCGCGCTGTCCCTCCGCGGCCGCGGCATCGACGAGCTCTGATGAGAACCTGGTGACTTTGTCGACGACTTCCGTCATGGCTCCTCCTTCGCTACAACATCAAAGTCATTGTAGCAATTTGCTACAGAGGATATCCATGCGTGACGCCACACCAGACGTACAAGGAAGGAGATGGCTGCCTCTTGGACTCGCAGGACAGTTGGAGAATGCGCCTGTCACGTCGACACCGACCGCTCCCGTCCTCGTCGCACGCGCAGGTAGATACCACCACTAACGGCCAGGCAACCGATCATCCGTCCGGCCGTGACCAACGGGCAGCGTCTCACCACCCCACCGGGTGCAGTGAAGTGAGCCGCGCCGCAGTTTCGTTTCCGATTCAGCGACTTGGATCCTTCCGGCTCGAATCCACTGCAAATCGCAACCCTGAACCCCTGCCCACCTACCGCGGCTCGAAGAACGAGAGGCCATGGGCATGACACACGGCCAAATCGGACGAGTACCGGAATCCGTTGAACCACAACGATCCCGAGAACTTCGATACTAGCAAGCACCGAGCACAGCGGTAATGGTCCGCTGCCATCGCCGCGACGCACAGACGCCGCTTAGCGGAAGTCCTGGGGCGCCATCGGCTTCGGTGCAGCGACCTGCGATCTACTCGCGCAGCGCGGAAACCACATCGTCGTAGCCGCCCTTGACCCAGACAAAGCAGTGGTCGCACATGACCACCGAGAAGCCAGATTGTGGGCGCGGCATCGGATCACGCGGCACGTCCGATCTGCAGATTGAGCCAATCGGAGATCCACTGGATCGCGTTGCGGCCGGCGTTGTCGACGACGAGGGTGTTGTAGTTCTGGTGTGCCCCGGAGGCGAAGAAGGCCGCTGCGTCGAGCCCCTCCCCTACCAAGGAAGCGAGGTCGTTGGCGCCCTGTGAGCTGGCCATAGTGGTCAATGACCGGGCTAGCGCTGGCAGGTTCAGATTCTGCGCTCGAGTGGTGATGGAGGTGGCCGTTGAGGACTGCTTGCCGAGCAACGTCGGATCAGTCTTCGTAGCTTTGCCGGAGAGCATGTCGACCGCGACAGATGCTAGTTCGACGCCGACCGGGAGGAGGCTGGTCATGGCAGCTCCGGCCCCGAGCGGGTCGGGGAGCTGTCCGGGCGGCGGTAGCAGCTTCTCGACTGCGGCCCAAGCGGTTTCCTGCACCTGCCCGACGAGGTTGGCGAGCTTGCTGATGTCGACGCCTCCCAGGATTGACACGACGAGCGCGGCGACCTGTGAGTAGCCGGACGGGTCCGGGATGACCGACAGGACCTGTGAGACCCATTTCAGATCGACACCTGCGGCCATCTTCACCAGCGGGGCGAACTGGTTGTTGAGATCCCCTGCGACCTTGTGGGCACCGTGCGCGTCGAGCGCAGCGACCTTCTGCGGGAGCAGGTTCAGGTTCGCCTGGATCGCACGCATGTCCAGAGAGGTGAGCCCGGTGGCGACGTTCAGGACTTGGTTGACGACCACTGAGGGTTTGAGAACGGAGAGGACACCGGAGGCGGATTCTAGGACATCGCGCGGTGTCGTTGCGAGCGGCGTGATCTGGCTGTCGACGGTGTCAGCGGCAGCCGATAGCGAGGTTAGGTCCGAGGATGTGGCCGGCAGCGTCGTGGGGCCTTTGCTGGCGAGTTTGCTCGCGGTGTCGGCAATCACGTCCAAGTTCGAGAGTGCACGGCTGAGATCCGATTGGGCGGCCTTGTCGAGCACCTGGCCTGCGTTGTTTTCGGCTGTCCCGACGGGAGTTGCAGCGAGCTGTCCGTTCGCGGCGGGGTTGGCGGCACCGGATTCGAGCAGTTCAACGAGAGGGCTGATGGTGTTCGCCAGAGTTGTTGCGCTGGAGACGATCTGCTTGAGATCGACCGCGCCGTCGGCCTTCGACAGTTCGCTGGTCAGGTTGTCGGTTGCGGTAGCGAGGCCGGGAAGGTCGGCATGAGAGAAATCCGATGCCAGAGCGGCGGCCAGGCGCAAATTGCCGTCACTTCCAGCGCTCGGGGCCTTGGTGAGCAGTGAACCCAGCGATCCGAGCAGTGGGCTCGATCCCTTCTGGATCGAGCAGTAGAGGTCTTTGGGATCACAGATCGACGCGACGCGCCCCGACAGCTTCCCCATACCCTGTGGCCGCGGATCGGCAATCCCCTTTCCCGATGGTTGCGGGCCGATGACTGCTTCACCTTTCGTCCCAGCGCCGGGATCGGCGAGAAGCCCGACCGCGAGGACCTGCTCTGCCTTGACTGGGCCGGAGCTATTGCCGATCTCGGAAGCGAGATCGCCTGCGATGTCCGCGCCCTGTGAGTAGCCGGTGATTGTGAATTTTGTTTCGGAGCATTTCGCGGCGATCTCGGTGAGTACGTCCTTTGCCTTGCTCAGACCATCAGATTTGCTGTCTGCGTATGTCTTTCCGTTGTCGAACGCTCTCGCCATGTACGGCAACGTGTAGATCCGTGCTGCACTGCCATGCTTGTCCGTGAGGCTGTCGGCGATTGGCTTGAGCATTCCGGTCGAGATGGACGGATCGGCGTCTTCGGCCGTTTCCCAGGTCCCAGGAATGAACAGGTTGAACGTGGACGGGCAACCAGAGGGGGCGGCGGACGCGATGGCCGGTGCGGTCGAAGCGATCGAGCCTGTAGCTATTGCCGCCGTCACCAACAGGGTAGTCGCGCGGTGGAAGTTCGGACGTTTGAGCGGCATGGGCACCTCATCTACCAGGGGAATTACACCTTCCGGTACGCGCGGGTGTCCTGCCCGCTGCGGCCACGCAAGGCGAGAGGCACACAGTGGCTGATACGTCCGGGAAAATCAACGTCGCCTGTGGATAACTTCCTGCTCACCGCGCATCACGACTCTCGCCATCACGGTTCCCTGGACGACACACGTAGCGTCGAAATTCGGAGTTATAGCAGCCGTCACGTGGCTCTCGCTCCTACCTCAGCATGCGGGTCCTCGCGGCCCGGGGTTGCTTCGGCGGATGGCGCTGCCACTCTCGAATATGTTGTGGCACATTCAATGTTTGCGGACGGTGAGCGATCATTTTTGACCACTCCCCTATCCCGCCGAGGCACTCGATCGCTGCGCTGCGTCGGTGTGCGGGGCACGGCCTTGCGCCCATCGGCCCAGGGCGCGGTCAGAGGGCGGTTTGAGACCGGCGTCGCTCGCGACCTGGGCGGGCCGGCGCTGCCGATCTCCTTGCGTATCTGCTTGACTCCGCTGGTCGCGCCGTTGGAAACGGATACTTTTCAGCCCGTCGAGCCCGACTGCATCGCACCGGTTACCAGATCCTGGCGACGAAGGACACTGCGAGCGTCCGGATTTGTTTCTTCGATCGACAAACGCCGGAAACACACAGGCGTGTGCACCATCGTCCCGACCGTTGGCCAAGGCCGGAACTTACATCGGAGTTCGTAAGAACTCGACCGGACCCCACGCTGGCCAGGTGAGCTCGCCGACCGAATCGCCATTGACGAACCGGGGCAACGACAGGTCGCGTGGTCCGATCGACGGCATACACAATGCTGCGTCGATCGCCGCCGCCATCGGCGTAGAACGCTTGCTCTACGTCAGCACCAATGTACGGGCCAGGCCCGTTTCGAGACGTGCCGGTCAACGGCTCAGCTCTCAAACCCCTCTCACCTGCCAGCCGCACGCGCGCCCTCGCCGAGAAGTTCGTGCGCGACGCCGGAGGCCTGGTCATCCGGCCCCACCTCGTGTATCGACCCGGCGACAGATGGTTTCTGCCGACACTGACACGAATTGTCTCTCGACTCGATCATCGACGACGGTAATGCCATCCCGTCAGTAGTCGACGTAAACCTACTCGCCCGATCTATCTACAAACTGTCGACAGAACAGCAATTTCGCTACGGCTCAACACTTCACGTCAACGAACCTGTCCCGCGGACAGTCATCGACCTTCTCGAGCATCATGCGCGGAAGACCAACTGGACTCTGCCCCAAAGCTCTATCCCCCGCACCGACGCAGCAAAAGTTGCTGCCCAGTTGGGTCTCAACATGCACAAGATAGACATGATCAGTCTCGATCACTGGTTTCGGTCGAGCCTGTACTGACACTTCGTTCTCGCGCCTCTGGCTTCGAAGCCTCAGCGGTACGTTGTTCAGCTGCCGAGACATATGCTTCGGCAATCTGATCAGGTTCAAGGCCAGCACCGGTAGCGAGAGCCTGACCAACACTGTCGAATTCGTTCAGAACCTCAGTTCGCGGCATCCCCGAGGCCAACGCTGTGCACGTTCCGTTGGCGAAGCTGATTTCAACACTGTCCATCCCGAGCGCGGGAACTCCGCGCGCTCGTAGTGCGCGCAGAGAGTCCTGGCCTCGCGGGCCCGCCTCGGCGACAATCTCCTCCGGCGTATGACCTTCCGCGGGTGCCGTCAACTCCGTGGTTTCAGCTATCTCCGCGCCGGTCGGCTGATCCTCACCTGGGCTCGTCAGAGGTGAGACCGACGTCGAGGGATTCGAGTAACTTTCGGGCACCGCCTCTTCCACGACAGCATCAGCAGAACCGACGATGGCCGACGTCATGGGAGGGGCACAGGTGACGGCGGCCGTCTCGTCGGCAGTTCCCAGTGCACGTGCCTCGCTCGTCGAACTGTCCCCGATCGGAATCGGGGCCACTACTGCACGCAGTCAAAGCGCACGCCGCCAAGGCGGCGATTGCGAGGGTGCGGCCAATGTGCTTCATTTCCAGCTCCTTGAGCGATTCTGTTACGACACGCTTCGGGATATGCGCATTCCCTCCGAACCCAGACCCGGCGGCGTCAGGGGGTGACGTTGATCGGTGGGGCCGATGCGAACTGCAGTGTGCCCGACATCGTTGCGGTGCCAGTGGCTGCGGCGGGGCAGACGGGTCCGGTGCCGGTGCGTGTGTAGTTCACGGCGCCGGTGTTGCTTGCCACGACGCGCTGGTTGGGGATGTCGAATGGCAGTGGTCCGATAGTACTGACTCCGGTACCTCCAGTCCCCGAGCCTACGACGGTGACCGTGCATGTTGATCCGGGCATCGTCACGACTGCCCGGTTAGTAGGGATGATAAGCAATCCCCGTGCAGAGCCTGCGGGCATGGCATCTCCGGAGACGTTGAGTTGCCACGAGCCGGAGGTCGAGACCACAACGGGTAGGCCGTTAGCCTTGCACCCGGTCAGGCTGAGGGTGCCGATGTTTACGTTGATCCCGCCCGTGCCGGTGGTGGAGTTACCCGGCGCCGCTGGGATGGTTCCGGATCCCGTCGTGCTGGAGCAGGTAAGCGTGATCGTGCCAGTCTTGATACTGAGATTGCTGCTCGAGGCAGTCACGGCT
>NZ_JBFUJN010000032.1:0-43246 GCF_056401335.1 Rhodococcus sp. P4_F3_2 | reverse complement strand
GTGAGTCGAAATCCCCGCAACCAGAGCGATTGCGGAAACTTAACTGAACGTCTGACCGGGACGCTACAACACCGCCTGCATGCCCGACTAGCCTCCAATGCCCGAATCCATCCGCCGAAAGTCGTACTCGAAGTTACGGAAACATTTCCGGAACACTCGGACCAGGCGGTTTGTTCACCTGCGCTGCGTGACGGGACTCACGATCACGAATTGGTGACGACTCAAACAACATTCAGTGACGTTCCGGCAACCGGCCCGCGGAACAGGCTTACGAGTGCCTGATCTGCGGCTGCGACGCGGAATGGCGAGACCGAAGGGCCGCTTCTACCAACCGTACATAGGACGGTGAATCCGCAGGAACCCCCAGGCGGCCCTCGGAGAGGCGGAGCTTGGCCAGATCCGCCAGCAACTCCAGCGACGGCGCGGAGTGACCGTTCGCTGCCGGCAGCAGAGCTTTGTGCACCGTGTCGTCGAGGCGCTCGACAATCTCGGCATCCTCGACGTGAACATCACCGCCCGCGACAGAGGTGGTGAAAAAGTAGCCACGCGAGACACCGAAGAATGCCGCGAGCGCAGTCACGACCTCGTCGGACGGGCTCACGCGGTGCCCGTGACGTAGCTGAGGGACGTACGGCTTCGCGATCCGGCAACCGTGGTCGAGAAGGCTGCGCACAACTGCGGCGTTGGTGAGATTCGGGCCCGCATCGGCGAAAAGTTCATTCAGACGAGCGCGGAAAACACTCCCACTCGCCATCTGCCCCACGGTCACCAAGACCTTCTCCTCATCCACAGGCGTCATATCCGCACCCTATGGGAGAAACACCAGAAACCTCGCAGGTCGATGATCACGGCGGCACCGAACGCTGATCAGCATCGCTCCTCGCCGTATTCGATGCTCATTCCTCGCCTCGTCGCGCTACCCCGGATCCACAAGGAGGGCTGGAGGTTTCGCTCCCCCAATTTTTAGGGCTACTTCCGGTTCTACTCCGTCAACCTCGCCCGCAATTCTCTTGACAGAAATGCCGGCTCCACGCTTCAAGCGTGTCCATGCCGCTGACGTCGACATCCGGGTTGAGGGTCCGGCGCCCTTGTCGGCACCATCTCCGTACGAAGGTGAGATCGCCATTGTGGGCGCCTCCAGAACGTCGGCCGCCGCCAAGAGAGCCTGGTGTAGTCGGTGGGCCCTGACGCTCGCAGTCCCCCAAGCGAGCTGTTGTTTCGCCGCTCATGCGGCCGCGTGCCACAGCAACACGGCATCGACCTGCGAAGGCTGAACTTCAGTCTCTCCCGTCGGGACTCAGGCGAATCGTTCGAGGGTCTGCGGGTCGTAGAGGCGGTAGCCGAGTGAGTGCATCGCGCCGATGATCTCGTTTGCATGCTCTCCTCGGAATTTGTAGCCGATGAACTCGACCAACTGCTCACCGATGGATACGTCGTAGGCCGGCGTTCCTTCGGGGTCAGACCCGGGCGGGCGCAGGAACTGCCCGTCCCACGTCCAGCCTGGGAGATCCTCCGCAAACAACCGCAAGACACGGTCGCGGTCCACCATGTCGACGCTGTCGACGTGTTGCTCGTCGTTCAGACGCGTGTAGACGCTGCCGGGGTCGAGATCATCGCCTCCGGCCCAGAACGCCAGGTTGTAGCTCATGGCGCCTAAGTATGCCTGCCGCTGACCGTCGGGGCGGTGTTGCCGAGAGTGCCGTCATATCCTTCTGACGTGAACGCGATGAATCTTCCAGGTGCCGGACAGCGGGTTGTCCGCACCGAGGTCGGTCACGCCCTACAGTTCGAAACTGACGCGCACGTTCGATACTTCGTCGAGGAGAACCCCGTCCTGACCCTTCCTGACGACACCGAAGTCACCATCAGCCTTCCGGCACCTGCATCCGGAACAGACATCGCAGCGGAACTGACCGGCGCGACAATCGAACTCAGCACCTGCACCGCAGACGGATCACTCGTCGTACTGTTCGACACCGGGACCGTACTGTCGGTGCCACCGTCGCCGGATTTCGAAAGTTGGAACGTCTCCGCGCCCGGGAACGTGCTCGTCGTCTCGACACCTGGCGGCACGATCGCAGCGTGGAACTGGCCCAGCACCGACGGACATGGCTATCCATGAATACCGGGACCGACGCCCGAGCACTACTCCCGAGACCACAAATTTGTCGCACACTTCATCCCCGCCGGAAGCTTCCTGACCGTCAATCGCGAGGACAAGACTCATGACTTCGGACAACCCGCACGATCCTTCACCCGAATCACCAGATCTTCACACTCTGATCCTCGAGGTAGCCGACGACTACGATCACGGCCGAACTTCCCTGCACGCCTTGGTAACCGTCTACGAATCGATCGTCGACAAGTACGAGCACGAACAACACGATCGCCACGAAGACCTACGCTGGGCATGGGGGCAGATCGAAATCATGAACGCTCTACGACACGATGACCCGAGCCGCGCACCGCAAGACGAGGCCGAAGTGTGCGAAACCATCGATGGGTTCGTGACCACATTCCAGTCGCTGCATTCCGCCTGAGCCGTCGCCGATGTTGCTGGCGATCAGCAGGTTCGATAGACCGCAGGTACCTCGATGATCCGCAAGATTCAAGCCACAGACGGTGTCTGGCTCAACGAGGAGTGACCTATGGACTGCCGTCGACGATGCTTCCGTTGCCGGGCCTACTCGCCTGCAAGGGAACTCGGGGAATGATCTGCACTGACAGTTGCGGGTGCAGCCTGCAGAATGAGCGCAAGACGTCGACGGTGGACCGACTGGATTGTGTATGCGCGCACTCCGCAGGCTGCTTGCGGAACTGTACCCGGAGATGACTGCGTCTAATCTCTGCTGTTCGCAGTGGCAGTCGGCGGCCGAGCGCAGACGGCGATGCTTTTCGACGTCCTTCGACCGCAGAAAATGAGTAATGCGTGGGTGTTTTCTGTTGGAAGAACCCGCAGTTCGCAACAGCTGACGGCCGGTGGCGGAATCCACGCCGGGTTAGGAAGATGCGGGTGTGCGGGAAACGCTTCCCCTCACACCCGCTTTCGTATCAGTGTTGAATGTCGTGTCGTCTCAAACGGATCGAATTCAGTGCGCGGCGTCGAAGGCGTCGAGGATCTCCGATTTGACCCGTCCCCGCGGTGCCACGTCGTAGCCGTTCTTGACTGCCCAGTCCCGCACTGCCTGCAACTGCTCTTTCGAGCGACCTGAACCGGTATCCTTCGCCGTCACATCAGCTTTACTGCCGCGGCGTGCTTTTCCGACTTTCTCGGCGACCTTCACGAAAGGCTCGAGGGCGGCGTTGAACTTGTCGACGTTCGTCGGCCGCAGATCGATCAGGTAGTCCGACCCCTGATACGAGAATTGGATGCGTTCGCCGAATCCGTCGTCGATCGGCTTACCGTCGAGATCGTCGATAAGTTGGCGAATCACTCTCTCAGCCATGCAACATCGTCTCCAATTCGATAGGAATCTCTCCAATGACCGGGTAACCCTAGCAACCCTTGTGTCGGCACCGAGACGACCTCGAGACACCGAGAGTTACCCCTGCCCCGCCCCGACAGCACCGCCTGGCCAGGCCGGGAGGCAATGGTGCTTTACTCGACTGATGGGCTGGTCGGTGCGGAGATGGTTTCAACGGAGACAGCGGCCGGTAGTACCACAGGGGTCGGGGCAGGTGCAGGTCGAGGCGCCTGAGGTTCCCGCCGCGCGCACACAGTTCTACGAGCGTCAAGCCGTAGCGTGGTTGCAGGCGGAAGCCGAGTTCAATTCCCGCACATGGCCTTTCCTGATTGTGAGCGATGTGTCGCAGTGGGCGTGTACCTGGCTCCCAGCCGGCCTTGTAGACGCCTCGCCAGCGGAACTGGAAGCCGCGTACGTACGCGGCGAGATCCCATATATTCCGTTTGCTCCATCTGTTGAGCTTGCCGAGGTGGTGATCGCACAAGCAGTCGAGGACGGCATCGTGCTTCTCCCCACACCGGGACGACTGACGAGCACCTACGTGCATCGAGACCCCACCACCGAGATGGAGACTGCCAGGGGCTACGGACTGAAAGTCGCGGACAGCGCAGTGCTGGAGATCCGCTCTGCCGCCGGCGTGATCTGCGAAGGGGAACTGGGCAGTTCGGAGGGTTCCCCGCTGCACGGCGCGGCCGCGATCGAGCGAATAGTCCACCAAGTCATCAACACTTTCGCCCACGTGCGACCCTTCCTCCACTACGCCTGGGACAAGGACCACCAACCCCGCAGGCGGCCACGTCAGCAATGGGTGGCCGAGAAGCGTGCCGGTCAATGCCGAACAGCGACAGGTAACTCGACGTCGCAGATGGAGGAAATGTGGATCTGGAGCATGTTGCGAGATTTGTCGCCGCACCCGAGTTGATTGCACTCGACGACCTCACAATGCCGGACCGCCGACAGCTACCGGAGCACTGGCTGCACGCACTCGCCGGGGACCGTGCATGGCGCGTATCAGAAGTCTTGAAGCGGTGGAACCACTTCGGCCGACCGATCATGTCCGACACCTACACGACGATCACTGCCAGTCTCGCCGACGTCGCCTTGCTCAAATCGCGGGGTGAGTGGTTTCTCCTGTATCGGATGACAGTCGCCGACGGCGAAGACATGTATTACCTCGGTGGGCGGCCGGTCACCGAGAACGACGACGTCCCGGCAGTGTGGCACCACTTTCCGGCAAGCCTCGCACGGTTCTACACCCACCTTCACAACGGCTGGTACTACATCGCTGGGAAAACCGTCGGGCCTCTGCCACTGCGCGAGATGTTTCGCATCGACGCCTTCGAATGGGGAATCCTGGACGGTCTCTCCCCCGACGAGTACCCCGACTCCTCGCGCTGCGTCGCCACCTTCCGCTCCGGCGGCGGCGGATACCTCTGCCTGCACATCGACAGGGAGAACGTCAGAGGGGTGTGGTCGTCAGACGAGCCCCCGTACTTCGTTGACTACTCCACCTACCTCGACATCTGGACCAACGTCGGACTCGGCGCATGAAACCACACAACACCCCGCCCAATCTGGGGGCGCCCGACGGGTAACCATGACATAACCCTGACGGTGCTCACCTGACCTCGACGACCTACGCTGGCTGTCGCGTGCTGGAAAATTCTTGAAGAACAAGAACGCTTTCAGTCTTGTGTGATTTCACTCTCGAACTTCACAAAATAATTGCTGAATATTCACAAATGGGCGTTGACTGTCGGTAACGAAACCCCGCGGCCCCTCAACCGGCTGCACCGGGGCGATCGCCGACAGAAGGAGCCCGCACATGCCGCGTGAACCCCATGTCCGCGAAACAGCAGCCACTGCCGGCGGCGGAACGACAATCGGATCGAGTCGCCGTAGCGGAGCCCGGCAGCGCTGCGCCTCCATCACACTCCCCCGCGTCCTCTGAATCCCTCACGGGCACCGACGACATGGCCACCTCACATCCCGGTCGACTGCGCCGCTTCGCAGAACGCATCGCCGAAACAGTCGTGGACTTCGTCGCCGACGTCGTCGGCGGCGTCATCGGATCGTTGTTCTGTTGACAATGAACATGATTGGACTCTGCCGTGGCCGTGCCCCAACTTGTCCTGCTTACCGCCGCCGGCACCGGATTAGTCTCTTTGGCGCTGCAGGTGACGTCGCTGGCTTTCACGGGACGCCGGACGCTCACCGGCGCCGCCACCAGTACCGCAGTGCTCGCGCTCACGCTTCTGGCGCTCGGCTTACTGATCTGACCACCACGCGAGGGCGCCCAGCGACGCACCGTCTGTGACAAACAGTCGCGCCGCCGACGACTCCGTGATGCCGAGTCCTCCCCCGATCCCCCAGCGAATGGAGAAACAGCCGTGCTGATCATCGCCGGGACGGTGGCTCTGCTCATCTACCTCGTCCGCAAAGGCTCCCGCCAAACGTATCGTCCCTCGATCCCCGATCGGTGGCCCGACCTCCCACCCGCGCCTCTGGATCTACCGCACGTGGGTGATTCGCTCCCTCCCACTTCGCCTCCGAACCATGAGGCCCGTACGACGCCAGTGCCGGTGCCGGACTTCGTCGCAGCCAGGATCCGGGAAGGATCCTTCGAAAGAATTCGGTGCCCGAACTGCAATCAACGAGATTTGACGGTCGAGTGGATTCCCTTCGACGAACCCCTTTCCACTACGGGGGGCATCAATTACGAGCTGTGGTGTTCGGCCTGCATGTGGATAGCTCTGGTGCAGGGCCCATCGGATCCAGGCGCCCCACAGGCCGAAGAAACGGCCCTACAGAACCGCAACAGTGAGGACTCACCCATGGGTACCGGGGGCACGCCCAGCGAAAGGACTTCCCTCTCTTTGGGAAGTGGGGCGTTCCAGGTCTACGACGAGTCGATCTCGGATCGGCTTTCTGACTTGCTATCCCATTACTTCGATCACCCTCGTATGTACTGCTTCGCCCAGGACTGGCGTGGCATCCAGTTCTTCATCCTCGACCGGCTGACTCAGAACAAACCTGAAACTATGGTTTACATTTACGATCCCGCCCGAGGCATCGCAGAGGAACTGCTACCGTACGGGCTTCTTCTGCTGAGAATCGCAGATGGAACCATCTTGAACGGCTGCGCACTGGACCGATTTGCCTTCTGGCTGCAGCGGGCCGGTTTGTCCAGCTTGGACGTCGGACAATGCATCACGCCGCGCGTCTTCGTGTTCTTGGGCGGGAACGAAGAGGACTACGACACCGATCCGCGATCCGCCCTGCCCTACGTGTATTCATCCTTGAAGATGAAAAAGAAGCTGAGAGACAGTGAACTCAAAGACGGGGACATTCTCACCGAGGAATTCTTCAACGGTCCCAACTGATTTGGATGAAACCGCGCTCGACGCGGATATTTGCCGGAACTTCACGTGTTGAAGTCCTCCGCACGGCCACAGCGTCAAGTCACCCCACGCTCCACCCAGAACTATCCTCTCGACATGCATCTGACATTCGCAGCAACATACGACCCTGACGCCGACGCTTCATACATCTATGTGGCCTCCGACCAGGCGAACGGAGACGCGGTCCGCCAGCAGCACGTCCACTGCGACGGCTCTGACGGCCAGATCATCCTCGACTACGACAGAGACGGACGGCTCCTCGGTATCGAACTACTCGGAGCCTCGTCCCTCCTGCAGGCGTCCGCGCTCTCCCCGATCGAGCAACCGGAGACCGGTTCCTAGACCTCTCCATCGAAGATGTCGGGCCCACGTGGTCGAGGAAAGGGTCACGCACTTTGCGCACCGGCTTGGGTACACCATGGAATATTCTTCGCAGGATGAAGTCAGGATGACGCTCGAAGCACCTGTCCAAGAAATTGATCCGACGGGACCGGTCTCCCCGCGGGGTGCCCGGGGTGAGGTGGATAGCGCGAATCGACATAGCAACGCCCGATCGACCTCGACAAGCAGCGAGGGTCATACGAACGCTTAGGTGGGCGCGGACGCGCATGTTTGCATTCGCACTGCTCTTTCACGGACGGAGCCCCAGGCGCCAACCTCGTCGAATTCGTTCAGTCGGGTTGACCACCCCCGCGCTGGGCGACCACCATCGAATCTCGACACCCCTGTGAAGCCGATACCAGCGCCCCGATGCCGACGTTCGTCGACACCGCTTGCACCCCATTTCGAATACGAGAACTTCCTGCACTCCGGCCCCTGCGCCCCGGATTCTGCACACCCGGGCCTCCACCGTGAGGAACCGCATCGCGGCGGTCTTCCGTCCCACGGCAACTCATCGTCCGGGGCGCCGAAACCATCGACGCCCATCGGTTTCCTCAGCTGCACGGCACCGACTCCAGTGCCACGACCGCCGTCAGGTTGGTCACTTGGTCGCGCAAAGCGGCGCGAGTCCAATGACGCTGATCGCGCGAGCACATCCCCCGCCCGATGTTCAAAGCTGCACGTTTCAAGGTCAGTCACCCGGCAGGATCAACCAGTTTCATCTCGTCGGGAACATTCTGTGGCTGTGGTGCATCTGATTGTCGACACCAGCGAACGGTCGCTGCGTCACCACAGCGAAAGGGACTTCTGCGATGGCTACTCCGAACGACATCTCCATCAACCCTCAGGTCAACGGCAACCCTGAAGATGCCCAGTTCACCGGCACCGAGACGGCCACCCCATCCTCTGTTCCGACATCAGGTTCCGGCGCCGAAAACGGTTACGATTCGGCACGCGACCTCGACGGCGACGGCATCGTCGACACCATCGAGATCGATCTTGACGGTGACGGTGACGTCGATCAGATCACGCACGACCTCGACGGTGATGGTGTGGCGGATGTGGTGGAAACATCCACTGCGGGTGATGGACATTTCGATGTGATCGATATCGACAGCAACGGCGACGGTTACGCCGACATCACCCAGATCGACGTCGACAACGACGGCCGCATCGACGGGGTCGTCCTCGATACCAACTTCGACGGTCTCGCAGACGAAGCGGACTTCGATTCCGATGGCGACGGCCGAGTAGACACCGTCATTGTGGACACCAACGGTGACGGAATTCTCGACTTCGCGGGCATCGACGTGGACGGCGACGGCTATGCCGACGAGTTCGTCACTGATCCAGGGCAGACCGGTGAGTGGAATCCGGTCCCCGATTTCACTGATCCCGCCGAGACCCCTGACACGGCGCCACCAGCTCCCGACGCGATAGATCTCTGACTGAAGTCTGATTTCGGTTTCGCTGTTCTGCAGGGCAATTCGTTATTCGCACTTCGGTGCCGACATCTGATGGGAAAGACATGGACGAGAATTTCGGCACCGACCTAGCCGACACCGATTACGCCGGCGACCCGACGCCGACGGATGACGGGGCCGATTTCCTCGGGGACAGTGCAGGGATCGACATGCCTGCGATGCCGACGATGTGGGACGACGCTCCGGACGCGGTACCAAGTCCGAATGCGATGCCAGCCATGCCTACGATGACTGTCCCCGAACTTGACATAGACATCGAACCATCGCCCGAGCCGACCCCGCCTCGTGACGATGCCTCACTTCCCGACCCGTCCGAGGCACCGGCGCCAGAGACCGACGAAACCCCAGCCCCTGACGACGGAACATACGGAACGCCCACCGCATGGACGGCGGATTGGTTTTACCAGGAGGTCGACGGATACTGCGGCCCGTCCTCTGTTGCTCAGATCGTTTCCGAATACACGGGCCTCGACATCAGCGACCCGCAGCAGCTCGTCGATCGTGCACTCGAGCTCGGTTTGTTCCCGAACGGTGATCCGTCGCAAGGGATGACGTCGAAGAGCATGGAAATCCTCATGGAGGACCAAGGGGTGCCGTGCCATCTCGAAAGCAGTTCGATCAGCGATCTGGAAGAGAAACTGTCCGACGGGTACGGGGTGGTCACGATGGTCGATTCCGGTGAGATCTGGTATCCCGGTGAGGAAACCGTCGAAGACGACACCCCGGATCATGCTCTCGTGGTCGCGGGCATCGACACCGAACGTGGCGTGGTCATCCTCTCCGACCCTGGCCATCCCGACGGCAACCAACTCGAGGTGCCCATCGACAGGTTCGAGGATGCGTGGTCCGACTCCGGGCACGAGATGCTCGTTGCCGATGCTCCGGATGCTGACCTCGCCGATTCCACCGTAGATCCGACCGTCGCTGCGTTGGCTCCGAGGCCGTGGGCGATCATTACCCTGACGCATCGATGACTCACCGCACGCACGCCGCGGCCGAATGATCAGAGAAAGTGAGATCTGCAATGTCCGGTGACGAAGGCAGTCTGTTCGACGAACTCGGCATTCCACGCGAGTCGTTGCTGCCGGAACCGCCCGAAGACGTGTGGTCCGCGGCCCTCGTGCATGCTCTCGACCCCGACAGCGCCCCTACCGACGACACACTCGCCCCTCCGATGGACGACACCGTGCGCCCCGGAAACGATGTTGACTACATCGGGACGTTCGACGACCACGACACCGTGAGCAGCGACAGCGGCGATGCTCACCCGGGCCTCGAGCACTTCGGAGACGTTGATGTCCCCGACGACAGCGACGACGAGGACATCAACGATGACATCGATCTCGGAGACGGCGTGTGACATCAGCGCCGCCCGCGGCGTCAGCCACCCAGGACGTCTCTCGCGCCGACTGAATCCTCACAAAAAGGACAGGTGATCGGCCGTGTCATGCCTCGGCAACCTGTGGCATATATTCTGACCGCTGACTAACCGAGGGGACCGATGGACGACACTGCGTTACTGCAGCTGTGCCGCGAAGGCGACAGCCGTGCCTTCGGTGAATTGGTCGGCAGACATCGCACCCACGCGTGGGCTGTATGCCTGCAGATCACCGGGAGCCATCACGACGCGGAGGACGCATTCCAGGACGCCATCACCGCGGCCTGGCAGAACCTGCACCGCTTCCGCGGAGATGCCAGATTCAGCACCTGGCTGCACCGCATCGCCGCGAACGCAGCCTTGGCAACAATTCGACGGCGTACCCCAGACCCGATTGCACCGGACGATCTCGTCGAACTGCACGACCCCGCCTCGCTGACTGCAGACCGCGTCGCCGACGTCGACGCGGTCCGTACAGCCCTTGCTGAGCTTCCGGAAGATTTCAGGGTCGCGATCGTGCTCCGCGAATTCGCTGAACTTTCCTATGCGGACATCGCCGAACACCAAGGTGTCGGCGTCCAGACAGTGAAAAGCCGCATCAACCGCGCCCGGAAACAACTCGTCACCGCGCTCGCGCCCACCCGCTGACCGCCATTTCGCCAAGGGGACTGTCCCTGCCCGAAGAATCCTCGCGCCCGGGTCGGATGTACCCGACTAGCTCGGAGTGAACGGCACCGCGACGATCGTCATGCCGATCTGTGTCCGGGCCGTTCGGGTGTTCTGGCTAGGAAGAACAAATGGGTCGACGGCATCGATGACTAATGAGGTTCCCTCTATCTTCGTTCACTGGATCAACCGTTGAACGCGAAGCCATTGCACTTTCGGCACACCACCGCATCGCTGCTGCCGCGAAATGTGAAGGACGATAAGTTCTTTTGCTGACACCCCCGCGTGCATCACCGTGTCCCTGAGGCAGCATCACGGCTCATCCGTAGCAGCTGTGACTGTGTCGATTGTTCTCGGCACCCATGGTGCCCGGCGGCAACGCAAACACCCCGAATAGTTGAAGCTGTGTCGTGGCGGAGGTCGGCTCGCATTCTTCACCCCCAGTGGGTCTGTGCCCCCGTCACCTCGAAACCAATATCCGGCGTACGCCTCCCAAGGTGTACGCCGGATACTGTTGCTGTAGATACTATTTCGCGGATTCGAGGATCTTGTACTGCGCGGTGGTCATCTGGTGGACCTTCGTCTCGTCGTCGAGAGCACTGATTTCACCTAGGTACCGTCCTTGGTGGACGATGCAGTAGTTGTACGTTCCTTGCGGACTGTCCTTGGTGAAGCAGGCCGCGTTCGGGACACCGGGTGGGTTGGCGGATGGAGTGAATCCTTCGGAGTCGACGATGTCTCCTTTGAACAAATCGAACAGTGTCGCTGCGCCGTCAGCGCTTTCGGACCGATAGACATTGCTTCCCGAACGTGCCATCAACGTCGTGTCGGATTTGTCCATGAAGTCCAGCGTCAGTGTCGGATTGGTCGAGAAGTGCGCCGACCCACGGGGCCCGTAGACGGCGTCGGAGCTGGTAGTGCGGTTGCCGTCGTCCTCCGGGATCGTCAGCACCAACACGTTGTCGATGTCCATCGGCAGTTCGGCGAACTTGTCGGCTGCGGTCGCAGGGAACTTGTCGATCATCGGGCCCTGTTGTTCGAGGGCTTTCGCGGTGATCTGCGCCGTCCAGTCCTTCTCTGCGATCGGAGCGCTGGCCCAGGTGTAGATGATGTACTGCCCGTGCGGGGTGAACGAATTCGAGCTGAAGGTACCGTCGGAGCTCTCGCGAGTGGTGGTCAGTGTGTCAGGCAGGATGTCGATGCTCGTAGGTACCCCTCCGGGCAAATACTCGCTGGGAAGCGCGTCATCGGCGGACATATCTACCGCTGCCCGTTGCGCTGATTCTGCGTCCGGGAACCGGAATACAGCGTGCACGATGGACTTGTCCGCTTTCTTGTCCTCATAGGAGCGGGAAGTGGAGAACCCTGTCAACATGCCTTCGCGTTCGGCGATGTCCGGAGACTTCCCTGTCAGAAGAACGCTCAGTGCGGTGCCGGATTTGATGACATATGTCGACATCCCCACAGAGCCCGTCAGCAGCGGGTCGAGTTCGGTGGGGAGGACGACGAATTCGGCCATCCGCTGCCCTTCGACGTAGCGGCCGGAGTTGACGCTGGTCACGGTCCCGAAGCCAGCTTGCGGAGTGGTGCGGTACGTTCCGGGATCCATCTCCCCAGGTGCGGCGCCCTGGGCGGCGACGGTCGCGCTGCCCCCGCTCTCACTTTCGGCGTTGGCCTGGCCTTCGCTGGTGCTCGAGCATCCGGTCACCAACACGATTGCCGCTACGGTGGCTGCCAAGGGCGCAAAGGTTTTCGCGCGCATCTTTCCCTCTCTCAGAACTGTCATGTCCCCACTCATTTCCGCGTGATCGACCTGAACCGGTCGAACCGACCAGGTAAGGAACCTCGACAATCAGATGGGACAGCGGCGGGTTTTGTTCCCACTGCCCCGAAATTTGTTCATCTGCTTCGATGATGTCTCTCGTGGAGAGTGCTCATCCTTGCTGCTCGTCGACTGGCAGGCCGATATCGGTTTCCGCGGATCGTCCGAGGCGGGCGTTGTTGCGTTCGTCGAGCACTCGGTCGATCACAGATGTCGAGATGGGGAAATCCGGGCCTTCTGCGGTGCGGATATACGCTCGGATGTCAGTTAACATCGTCAGCTCTTCATCGACGCGATCAGTCATACGGGCAGTATGCAGCAGGGATCTCCCATCGGCGCCGTCGCGGAGGATGCATTCGAAAATAGGCCTTCTCAGCGTCTTTTGAGATCGAAGGTGAGGATCCGCGGCGCGGCTAGTGTGAACCGCGTTCATCGGGTGTTCGATCACTCGCCTTGGACGTGGCTGCTGAATTTCGTTCGGGTTTCGTGGGAACTTTCCGCGCGCTGTGCGCATCTGACTTTGTGAATGCACCGCACAAACTGTGCGCTCACCTCGGATAAGGTTTTGTCCGCGAGGCGGACGGCTCGCTTCCCCGAGTGGGCGGTTGGGCGACGACACGTCGTGCACCAGGTGGGAAGAGCAATGGAGGGGGCAGAAGGTGGCGGAGCCCGGCGAATCTGCCGTTGTCGCAGCGGACACGGGCAGCGACATAAGCAGCCAGACAGAATCCACCTTGGCCGGTGCGACGAAAATCCTGCGCACCTACGGCTTCACGGCGACAGCCGATGCCGCGGCTGCGAAAACTTCCGGCGGGCACGATCAGCGGACCGTGGTGGTGGTCGGCGAGGTCAATCGAGGTAAGAGTTCCCTGGTGAACGCTCTCGTCGGAGTTCGGGGCGTCTCGCCGGTCGATGTCGACGTCACTACGTCTGCAACGATCTCGCTGGTGCCCGCTGGTGCTGAATATCCGCCAGGTTCGGCGGATCTGGTGTTCCCCGGCGCGGTGCGCCGCATCGGATTCGACGAGGTCGCGGACTGGGTCAGCGCCGCGGGCCGCCATGTCGCCGACACGCAGGGCGAGGTGCTCCCGACCCGGGCGATCGTGCCCGTTTCCTCCCCTCATCTGCAAGGTCTCGTCGTAGTCGACACCCCCGGATCCGGTGGACTCGATGCAGTCCGTGCGCAGCTGTCGGTGCAGTCGGCGCAGCAGGCCGGTGTCATCGTGGTCGTCTGCGATGCCACCTCCCCGCTGACCGCACCGGAGATGGAGTTCATTCGAACCTGCACTGCGACCGTGGAAGCGGTGATCGTGGTGGTGACGAAAACGGACAAGAATCTGCGTCGGTGGAAACCGATCGTGGAAGAAAACCGCCGCCTGCTTCGTACTCATCTGCGCCGCGCCATCCCCGTGGTCGGGGTCTCGAGTGTGCGCGCTCTCGCGGCCGCCGACATTGCAGATCCGGTACGCCGAGGCGCCGCCGAGGAGGCCTCCGGGATCACCGCTCTCCGCACCCTCATTCAGAGCTCACTAAATTCGGACCACCGCGCCCAGGTCGACGGCCTGCGGACCGCGCTCGAAGGGTTGCGGAAAGTGCACGCGAAGATCACCGCGGACATCGCCGTCACCGAAGAAGGCGCCGGAGCGCTACCGGAATTGGAGGCGCAGCGGGACCGGCTCACCGAGCTGAAAGCGCAGTCGACGCAGTGGGAGCAGTACCTCGGCCGAGACCTCGTCTTCGCCCGCCAAGCTGCCTTGACGAGCCTCGAGGAACAACTCGACGGCGTGAAATCGAAGTGGACAGACCGGATCAACTCCTCCGGAATGGAAGTACTGCGCAAGAATCCGCAGGTGTTCACCAGTGAGATCGAAGCGGATCTCCTCGCGGCGATGACCGCGGCGGTGCAGGTGTTCCTCGATCAGCTGCGGGGCATCGTGATGCCGCTCTTCGATTCCGAAACCGTATGGCAGAGCATCGAAGTCGATGTCATCGCCTCCATGCAATCCGACCCCCTCACGACCGGTCAGGTCGGTAGCAAGAAGCAAGGCCTACTCGACCCGAGTGTGCTGACAATGGGCATGATCGGTACCTCGATGCTCGGCGCTCTGATCGGAGTCGGGGCGATCGCCGGCGTCGTGTGGGTCGGGGTGAACCTCGGTTACAAAGCGATGCGAGCAGGAAAGACGAACCTGCTGACATGGCTGCGAGAGACCGTGGCGACCGCGAAAGTCAGTACTTCGCGGATGCTCGAGGGGGCGTTGGCGCTCTCGCGGCCAGAAATTGTGATCCGCTACCGCGAGCACCTGCGCACCAGCATCGACGAGGTGCAGCAACAGATGACCGACGCGAAGGAAGCTGCGCGTCTGGACGGCGCGACGCGTGATGCGACGCTCAAGCGCCTCAACAACAACTTGCGAGTGGTGACGGCGCGATCCTCGGAAGTGGAGAACCTCATCACCCGACTGTCCACGCCCACATCAGCATCCGCACCGGCCACAGCGGTGTCCGACTCGGAGAAGGCGACGATTTCATGAACTCAACGCTCGCATTCGTCTTGATTGTGCTGGTGGGTGCCGGAGGCGTCGCCGCCGGCTGGATGCTGCGCACCGCCCGAACACCCGCCACCGCCAACCATGACAACGGCGCCGGGTACGGCCCACTTGTTGTCACCGCGCCCGCACCTGCTGCGGTCCCACACGGGATTCCGATAGATGCGGATCGGCGCCTGGTCAACTCTCTGATCGGTATCCACGACCTCGACGGCGGCATCTCCGCCCGTGAACGGATCCGCGAAGACCTCGCGCAGGTCAACGTCCACATGCTCGACGCCGCCCCTGGTGCCCTCTTCGACTCTGCGCACCACAAGGCAGTCTCCGGCGCGGTCGCGGCCACCCCGGAGCAGGTCGGCACCGTCGCTGCCCTGGTCCGGCCCGGCTGGGTCGGCCCCGCTGGGATCATCCGGTTCGCCGAAGTCGCTGTCTACATCGCGCCGACGGACCCGATGCCCGTATGAGTACGTCGTACCCGCCGAATCCCGCGCAGTTCGACCGGCAACAAGCGGTCCGCACTGCTCTCGACCGCGGCCTGCACTCCCTCGCCGGACTCGGTGGGGATCTCGTCGATCACGCCAACCGCATCGGTGCGATCTTGTGGTCGCCGCCGCGGGTGGTGATCGTCGGCCGCCTCAAGGCAGGTAAATCAACACTGGTCAACGCCCTGATCGGGGCGCCGGTCGCTGAAACCGCAGCACTGGAAGCAACCAACGTCGTTACCGTCTACCAAGCGGGGGCACCCTCACGTGCCGAACTCGTCGACCTCGACGGTGACCGCCGCCCGATCCCACTCACAGCCGGTACCTCCGTAAGCCTCGATGCCGATGCTGCGGACATCGCCTACGTGCACCGGCACCTGCCCACACAGGCACTGGCCAACCTGACCCTCGTCGATACTCCCGGGCTCGCGACACTGACCGTGGAGAACGAAAACCGCACCAGGGCCGCGTTGATCGACGGGTTCGCCCAAACCCGCGCCGCGTCCGTCGACGCAGACGGTGCCGTATTCCTCTTCGACAGCGCCCCGCGAGCCGACGAGATCGAATTCCTGCGCCAACTCGGATTCACCCCACTCAACACCCTCGGCGTGCTCTCCCGCGCAGACAGTTTCGGCGAAGGCGCACTGGGGCAACGTAACCCGATCGAACACGCACACGCTCACTCTCAGAAGCTCGCGCAGCGCCTGGCGCAGTCGGTGGCCACCGTGGTGCCGGTCGCGGGCCTTCTGGCAGAGAGCAGCCACACCGGGCAGGTCACCGAAGCCGACGCAATCGCCCTGCACACCCTCGCATCGATGAACACCTTGGAGTTGATGGACCTCCTCGAATCGGAAACCCCCGAACGGCTCGGGCCAGTGATGCGCGATCGCCTACTCGATCTCCTCGGCGAATACGGCGTCCTCGGCGCCCGCACCGTCGCGGGGCAGGGCGCGCACGCGGTGAATCAATGGCTCACCGAACATTCCGGGATCACGCAAGTGAAGTACCTACTCGAGAGTGCACTACAGGATTTCGCGGCGCTGCACCGCGCCGATCGGATCCTCACCGAACTCGACCTCCTCGCCGTCAATCACCCTGCCCGCGAGCACATCCGCACCATCACCGACTGGGTGCGCAACGATCCGGCGATGCACCCTGTGCTGCTGTATCGAGCACTGCGCGGGATGCTGCTCGCTGACCCGCACGCGCCCGTCGTCAACGAACTGACGCGACTACTCTCCGGCCGGACCGACGCCGAACGGCTCGGTGTGCACCCCGAGACCAGCCCCGGGCAGCTTGCCCACTACGCCGGGGAACGATTGGTTCACGTTCAGCGGCAGGCGATTTCCACGCGCACCGCCGCAGAGGACGCAGCTTTGGCGGAACTGGTTCGCACGTACACGAGCATGCGGAGGCAGGCATGACCCCACCACACGACAACCCACCCCCGGCGCCAGGGTGGGTTCTGGCAGTCGACTTCGGAACCTCCAATACTGCTGCCGCGCACACCGGAATCCGCTCCGGAGCACCGGAAACTCTGCCCCTGACGCACCAGGGCAACCTGATGAGCTCGGCCGTATTCGTGGAATCGCCGACCGCAATCGACGTCGGCGACGTCGCCCTGAACCGGGCCGAAACGAACCCAGCAGCGTTCATCCCCTCCCCCAAACGCGTCGTCGGACAAGGCACGGTGCACGTCAACGGCTACGACATCCCCGCCTCGTTGCCCGTCGCGGCAGTGCTGCGGTTCGCCCTCGATCGAGCGACCGGAGTACACCGCGGCCAACCACCGGCCAGGCTGGTCTTGACTCACCCAGAAGGATGGGCGCCGCGCGAAATCGAGGTTCTCCGCGAGGCGGCCGCAGCCCTGGGATACCAGAACGACTCGGTGGCAACGGTGCCCGAGCCGCGTGCGGCCGCCCACTTCTACACCCGCACCGAACACCTCGCGCCAGGCGCGAAGATCGCGGTCTTCGACTTCGGCGGTGGAACCCTGGATGTCGCCGTCCTCACCGCCACCAGCGCCGACACGTTCGAGGTCATTGCTGCGCGCGGTGACAACAGCCTCGGCGGAAAGAATCTCGATGCGCTCGTGCGCCGTTGGGTCGATATTCAACTGCAGGACGAGAACCCCGAGCTGCTGCACTTTCTGCGGACCGCCGCACCGGCACACATCCTGCGGACCCTCGACGACTCCATCCGCCGCGCCAAAGAACTCCTCTCCTCCACCGAGTCCGCGACGATCTCCGTAGTGGACAGCCGGCACGACCGCCGCGAAACCCTCACCCTGACCCGCGCCGAGTTCGAATCGATCATCGCTCCGGAAATCGAGCGCGCAGCCGCCTTGACCCATGCCGCTCTGGTGGACGCAGGGTTGACCGGACCACAAGGGTTGACGGCGCTGTACCTGACCGGCGGATCATCCCGGATCCCACTGGTGCAGAACCGGATCGCTGCACTCGGTCCGATCGCAACTCTCGACGATCCGAAAACAGTGGTTGTTCAAGGTGCACTAATCGCCACCACACGATCGTCTGCTGCACCGACCGGCCCTTTCCCATCGACCACTTCCGCCGGTGCAGGTGAGCAGTCGCCCACACGAGCGCCGTTTTTCCGGGAATCCGCCCGTACCGGCAGCGTTCCCACGCACAATCCGCACAGCTCGCAGACCTCGCCATTAGAGCCCGCGGTAACCCCCGCGTCGCAGTCGTCGAAGTCCCGCTCACGCGGTGTCCTCATCGGTGCCGGAGTACTCGTCGCACTCTGCGCTGTCGGAGCAGCGGTATGGCTGTCGACCTCGTCGAACAACGACACCACCACGCACAACGCCTCGCCCATCCGCACGGTGAACACCGCGCCCGGCACCGCTGACGACATCACAGCGGTCCAGGACCGGACCACCGAATACCTCACCGCCGTCAGTGCCGGGGACAAAGCCAAAGTCGAATCCATGCGTTGCGCCGGCTACGTCACCGTGACAACGACCCCCGACGACACCCCCGCAACGGGCACTGTGACGATCACGGTCAAGGAATTCATCTCCTCGAACGTCGTCGGCGACAACGCCTCCGTCCGTCTGCGGATCATCACAGAAAAAAATGGCACCACCGACGAAGGCGTTGTCCTGGTCGAATACGTCCGCGAAGACGGCCAGTGGATGTTCTGTTCCGTCACCGACCAATAACGCCCACACCACAAGCCAAGACTGACCGCAGCGCGGCACAGAAGAAATCACAGGAAAGAGACACAACATGTCGGGTTGGATGCTGAGCGTCGACTTCGGAACATCGAATACCGCCGCCGCGCACACCGGTGTTGTCACCGGAGCAGTGGAAACCCTCTCTCTGACCCACCAAGGCAACCTGATGAGTTCGGCCGTATTCGTGGAATCACCAGCGACCATCGATGTCGGCGACGTCGCCCTGAACCGGGCCGAAACGAACCCAGCGGCATTCATCCCCTCCCCCAAACGCGTCGTCGGACAAGGCATGGTCCACGTCAACGGCTACGACATCCCCGCCTCGTTGCCTGTTGCTGCTGTCCTGCACACCGTGATCGGGCGCGCCACCGCCGCCCACCGCGACCAAGCGCCCTCCCATCTGGTCCTGACCCATCCCGAGGGTTGGTCACCACGCGAAGTCGGAGTGCTGCTCGACGCTGCAGCCAGGGTCGGCTACGGATCCGGACACGTCAGTACCGTCTCCGAACCCCGGGCCGCCGCGCACTACTACTCACGCACCGAAACCATGCCCGCAGGCACGAAGATCGCAGTGTTCGACTTCGGCGGCGGCACCCTCGACATCGCCGTCCTCACTGCAACAGATGCCAATTCGTTCGACATCATCGCCGCCCGCGGCGACAACAGCCTCGGCGGAAAGAACCTCGACGCGGTACTACGAGGGTGGGTCGATCACATGCTCAATGACCGCAATCCCGACCTGCTGCACTTCATCCGCACCTCCGCGCCCTTGCACGTCACCCGAAGTCTCGACGACTCCATCCAACGAGCCAAGGAACTGCTCTCCTCGAGCCCGTCAGCAACGATCACGGTCAACGGAAACGGACATCAGGAAACACTGTCCATCACCCGCCCGGAATTCGAATCCCTCATCGCCGCAGCCGTCGACCGTGCAGTCGCGCTGACGCGACAAACACTCACCGATGCGAGCATCACTCATCCGAGTCAACTCTCGGCCCTGTACCTGACTGGTGGTTCGTCGCGGATCCCGCTGGTCCATCAACGACTCGCGGCCCTCGGGCCGATCGCGACACTCGACGACCCGAAAACAGTTGTCGCCCAAGGCGCACTCATCGGTGCCGGGGTTCAACGTGATTACGCCAACCCGCGGATCGCCACTCCTGGCAGCGTGGCAAGCCCGAACGCCCACCCCACCCCTGGGCAGATGCAACCCGCCTTCACTCCGAACGCCACCGCTCAAAGCCCTCACACCTCGAACCCGTCCAACTCCAAGAAACTCAAATACCTTGCAGCCGCCGGCGCTCTCGTCGTCATCGGAGCAATCGTGGCAGCCGTGATCGTTCTGCGCCCGTCACCGGGCAACCCGAACGTGGACAACCCAGCCGCCGCCGCCAGCACAACCGCAACGACCACCACTGCCGGACCGGTAACCGACGCCGACACCGTCAAAGCCGCCCTCCCCACAGCCTTGAGCAGTGCCTCCGAAAACTGCAGGCAATCCACCTTCACCACCGACGGCGCCCTCGTGATCAGCTGCGATATCAAAAAATCCAACCAACTCGCCAAAAGCTTCTCCGAATACGGCAATCGCTTCACAGCCAGCCTCGACCTGAAACAAGCAAAGAAAACCCTACTCGGATACCGCGAATACGACTACGGGAACTACACCCTCGTCGAAAACGACTCCCGCACAGCAGGAGTCAACATCAGCGACGGCTCCTCCGGGCAGGTGTCAGGAAGCTACGTCAACATGGAAACCGGCCTCACAGTCGATGTCTACGGCATGACCGACGCCGATGCCGTCACCACCTTCTTCCGAACGACAGGACTTCTGTAATCGTGAGGATCAAATCTATTGGGCGGCCGTCACGAGTGCACGACTAACTGATGAGCGTCCGACACCGAGTATTGAAGCTATGGTATCGAGGCTGTTGCCTTGCTCGCACAATGCACGCGCAAACTCTGTGCGTTCCGGTGTCATGACAGTCGACCGGCCGCCGTCCGACCCTGCCGGCGTGCGGCTTCGAGGCCGGCACAGGTTAGTTCGACGATCATGCGGGGTTCCATTTAGGCGAGCGCGACCACGGAAGAGGAATCACACAGGACGTCCGTGGCAGCGCCGAGGACCATTCCGATAACACTGTCCGCATTCACCTTCTTGAATCTCTCCCTCGCCCGTCGACGAAAAGCACCGACCCACGGATCGCCCCCCACGCGAGGCACTCGCCGAGCACGTCGACCAGTCCAGCTTCGATCGTGACGGTGCGACCGTCATCGTCTGTACCGCGGCGATCACCCGCTGGCTCCGCGCACCTGACTTCTGAAATACGACTAGGAGACACTTGCCGTGAAGTCCTAGACCCGGTGGGCGTCCACGCTAAAGTTGACGAATATGCTGAGGATCAAATAGAAAACTCGGGGGATTGCGTCTTGGTGGAGAGACTGATTCTACAGTGTGTCGACGATCTCGACGGGAGGCCTGTCGCCGATGAGGTCAACGAGAGAATTGAATTCTCCTTCCGCGGAACGGATTACGTGATCGACCTGAGACCAGCCAATGCGGAAAAGTTGAAAGCTGTTCTCCGGCAATACATCGCTTGTGCACAACGAATCGACACCAGGGCTGTCGATGCAGAATCCCGAGGTGTCGAAAAGCCCCTCGATTTCGGACATACCGAGCAGCAACTGCAGGCCGTACTCAGCTGGGCAAAGATACATAACTATGCAGTGTCCCCGTCTGGAGGGATCACGAAGCAGATCATTCAGGCGTTCAATGCCGCGCACCGACGATCTTCGTTCGACGATAGAATCGTAAGTGGAGCAACACAGGCACCCAGGTAGGCGCGGCCGCATCTCCGATGCAGGTCAACAGCATTCTCCAGGCGCCACTGCCATCTTGCTCGGTTTCATCGAAGAGCGCATATCGGGGAACGGTCAACGAAAGATACTGCGCTATCTGCAAACACTTGGACGGCGCACTGTCACTGAATTTTGGTTTGCGTTCAGGCTCTTCACATCCATCTGGCGGGACCGATTAACCCCGCCCTTACCTGGCCTGACTCTGAGTCGCACCGTCGGCTCCGGAGACTTTGATGTGCCCGAGGTCCACGATGTAAGTGGCGCCGAGCGCGGGACCGAGATCGAGGGAGCGCCTCGACTTAGTGACTAAAGGGTCACCGGCCCCGGTAACACGCCCGTCAAAGAGAATCGACGGGCACAAGACCGCACTTCAATACTGAAGTCGCCGAAAGAACGAAGGCTGCCCCACGCCCGAACAGGCGTGGGGCAACTTCTCACCGAGCACTGCGACGTTGCATGTTCAGCGCACGCTGGAGGTCACATCGACACGGCGCGCGGCACCAGTGCCGGCAATCATGGGTGCAGGTTGGCCGCTCCGCCGTTCGGCGTCAGAACGGAACCGATATTCGCGTCGGTTCGCGGGTTGACATCCGTTGCCGAGCACATCGTCGGGGCGTACTGAGTTCCGAACAAAGTCGCCTTCGACAAGAACGTCATGTAATTCTTCGGGTTTGCGTACTTCCCGGCATCACCGTCGGTGTTGATGTAAACCGCCGGGTTGGAGGAGGTCGTGACAACTTGGACCGAAGGCAGCGTGAAGGTGGCGCCGGCAAGCGCGGTCAAACCGGCATCAGAGGTATTCGAGCCGCCCGGACTCGCACCCGCAATCGTTGTTCCGACTCCGCCATTGAGGGAAAGGTAGGACCCTGTAGCGTCGGCAGCACCACTTGCGTTCACTCGAGTGACCACCGGAGTGCCACTGAATCCACTGCCCGTCCCGGAGACGATAGACGCTGAGGTGAAGGTTGCCGGATCGATCTTGAATACGAGGTTCAATCGATTCAGATTGATGACGGTGGCACCGCCACCACTGGTCGGAACAGTTTGCGAGCCTGGCTGAATCGTGTAGGTGCCCGGTGTCGACGACGAGTGCGCAACCGATATGGAGTGAGCCTGAAGCGGCTGGTGAACATTGCCGGCAATGAGTGAATTAGGGTCACCCATGCAGGCGTTGTTGTAATTCGTCGTCACGTTGTGGGCCGACGCCGGCATCGTGGCCGCAAACACCAACCCTAATGCTGCCGCAGAGATCGCAGCAGTCGTTCCGGCACGCCGAGCGAGAGATACAGTCATTGTGAACCTTTTCTTTCGTTGAGAAACGATTGACGTTCAACAAGATGAAATGTCGCAACAGATTTCGAATCGCGGCATCATCGCAAAGAAAAACTCCTCCTCCCTATTCGTAGACAGAACGAACTCGGTACAGCGCCATTCCGGGAGTCGCTTCCCGGAGCAAGACAGGTTCGAATACCGTTGCAGGACAGCCCGAGAGTAGATTTCAGCTCAGTGAGTCCACACATGGTCGGCGGTAGAAGATCGATGTAGGGGTAAGCCTTCGCAGCGATGCAGAAGAATCGCATCCTGCGTCCAGTGCCGGCGAGAATTCTCGCATCCCGAATCCCTAGAACAGGTACCAGTTTTCTCACTTTACCGACAAAGTCAAGGAAAGGCGAAAAGTTCATACTTTAGACGCAGCACAAGGGCCCTTCGCCTCCACTGGAAGTCGGAGAACCGGTCGAGCGGTCGAACAGAATTGGCAGACACGTAACTGAATTGGCTCCACGGGAGATCGATTCACTCCGCGCTCCTGTTGCCACGTGACCATTGACGGGATCGTGCGAACTCAACCTGGCCACCCCGGCCATCCCCTAGTACTTTTGGGCGATAGTTTACGAATTTCGCCCGATATGACCGAAATCGGATACTCTTCTGCCACAAGCAATCCAAGCGACACGGAGATTCGGATGTGGCACGAATTGACTACCAACCGCAGGGGGACCGACCGGGAGGTTAACCGTTGAACCTGCGATACGTCGCCTTCGCGCGTGCCGACCCGCACTACTGGGACCGCGCCAGAACAGCGGCTCGACCTCATTCCTGCACAACGAGCACTTCATCCCGACAGGTCAGTGGATTGATCGCTCTGGCGACGCGGTCCCCAAGGTGGACCGTGTGACCACCCGTCGCTGGTGGTGCCGAATGAGGGGGCCAAGTCCGCGGAACGAATTCTACTAGTGAATACGCAGGACGTGAACTGGACACCGCGATCGGCGTGCACAATCCCCCGGGGAGGCGGTTTCCGATTCTTGATCGCCACATTCCAAGGCACTCAATACCAGTGTCGAGCCTTGGCAGGTATCGATCGAGGGGCCAGCGGCCTTCCGGCTGAACATGTCAACTACCGCGCCGCAGTACAATTTTTTCCGGGTAAGATGTTCGGCAATTCCCTTAACCCACAACTCATTTGGCGCGACACGGTGAAACTGCTGGTGCACGAGATCCTCCGCCGTCGCGACGCCCTTCAACCGTTGGTCTTCGCCGGACCAGGCAGGCCGGCGACGCCGAGTCTCATGAGTTCGCCGACGAGGTTTTCACTCACCACGATGTCCCTACCGCGCGTGAGCTCCGCATGCACAGATCAAGACCCGTAGGGCTGTCGCGAGGCTGTGTGGAGTTCTCCGATCCGCCCATCCGCCACTGCCAGCGTATCCGTGGCGGATGGCATCGGCTGGATCTTGTAGACGCAATAATCCAGGTTGCTGACACCAAAAGCCGGCAACAGCCCTTCACGGGTCCCGGCGTCGACGAGCATGTCGAACATCGGGTGAATTCTTCTGGGGTCGAGCAGTTCTCCCCGAACAGCGCCGCGGCAGTGCGGAGGATTTCGACTTCGATTTCGAGTAGTCGGATGCGCTTATCCGCTTTTGTCAGCTGCGCAGATTCTGTTCTGGTGATGCCTGGTCGTTCGCCCCGGTCGACTTGATCTTGGCGAACCCACGTGTGGAGCGCGGCGGCGCTGATGCCGAGTTCTTATGCGGTGGTGGTGATCGGTTTGCCAGCTCGGACAAGGGTTGCGGTCCGGAGTCGGAACTCCGGCGGATACGGTCGTGGCATGAATCGATGCCTTTGAGCGAGGCTCGATCTGCACTCCGACATGGATAAGAACCCTTGTACAGATCAAGATGCCGACACTAGACCTGATGATTGCGTCGAGCTGCATCTAACTCGAAGGTCAACTGACCGAACCGTGTCCTTGTTTGGATCTGTCGGCGGTCGTTGCTGGCCGTTCATGGCTTTCCGCGGCAACGTGCGTCGAGCCGGGGTCCTCCTCGATTTTCACGTCGTCGCAGTCATCGATCGTCTCGGGTGACTGCTGGACGCTTCACCGCAGCGACAACAGTCACGGGTTACAAGGCTCTGCTGCATTGGTTTTCGTCGATTGCTTTGGTGACCCGGATCGGAGTCGAAGACACCGGTTCGTATGGCGTCGCCGTGACCGTGCTTCTGCGCAGCCAGGGCTTCGAGGTGGTCGAAGTGAACCAACCCAATCGGCAGATACCCCGTTTGCGAGGCAAGGCCGATTCGATCCATTGGGAGGCGACGGCGAGGTCCGTACTTTCTGTAACCGCGAGTGCTTTCGCGAAGTCACACGGCAGGACAATCGAAACGAGCTGGCCGCTTCGCAGCAGTTTGTCTGGATTGCGTTGATACTCTACGGCACCAACTAATTCGCTACGCAATGTCACCGTCAGCGCTCCTCGCGAACTACGTGATCAGTTCGAATCAATGACAACCTGAGCCTTGTTGCACCACTGCTCGACGGTGCGAGTCGGATAGGGCGCACCTACCGCCCCTCTGGAGGCGGCCAAATCGACGTTACGGTTTCTGCCCCATCGGCTGATCACTCAGGGTGAAGAAATGAACCGGCTTCGAAGCGAACTCACCGATCTCGTGGCCGAGTCAACTGCACTGCTCGCCGCACCGGTCGGCGTCAACAGCGCATCCACACTGCTCGTCACCACAGGCGACAATCCCGAAAGACTACGCAGTGAAGCATCGTTCGCTGCCCTGTGCGGATCCCTCCGATCGAGGCGTCCGCAGGAAAGCACACTCGCCACCGCGCAACCGCGGCGGAGATCGTCATGCCAACAATGTGCTCTGGCGGATCGCGATCATCCACACTAGTAGCGACATGCGATAGCGCACCTACGTCGCACGTCGACCAGTGGAAAGGAAATCGCCGCCGAAGATCCACCGATGCCTCAAACATCACACTGCCCGTGAGATCTACATGTTGCTCGTCGATCCGCCGACAGCTTCGAGCATCGACGGTCTTCGGCCGCTCCGAATCTTCATCACAACAGAAAATGCGGGTCGACTCGTCACCTATCGACGAGTCGACCCGCATATCAGGTTATTCCGCGCTGAACGAGGGAATCATCATGCTTCCCATTACCGCCAAGCCGCTGACATCTCGAAGCGAACCCAGAGCATTACTCAAGAAGGAAAAAAGCATTAGATACTCACCTCCTTAATCCGCGAGTAGTCGGATCGGAAGGTCATTCCTTCACCCATCCGTCACTCGACAATGCAGTCAACATCTCGAAGAAGCTGACGTGGATCGCTGACAGTGACCCGGTGAAAAGACCGAAAACATCTTCCAAGGAACCCATTTTCACCCTCCTAAATTATTTGAACGGATTGAACGGGACGTCGAGACCGAAGTCCACAGAGAGCGCAACAGGCATCGTGATGATGGACTTGAAAGCAGTCAGCATCATGGGCAAGAGTGCCGAAACCGAACCCAGATCAGATGAATTCATCTCGCATCCTCCTATTCGCTCGAGATTCCAGTGAGCCCGTCGATGACGACCCCACCGGCATCGATTGACCCGTAGGCGAAATTCAGAATCGCCTGCAAGAACGGAACTAACATTTCCCACTCCTTCGCAACGGACAGTCGCATGTCGCCGGTAAGAATTTCCGTCACCCGAAGGACGGGATCTAGGGCCGAGCGATCACGATGTGAAAGTAACCGTAGACAGTGTTTTAGAACTCGTGCCAGTTTTCGTGATTTATCTCAATTGTTCCGACTTAAGTCGTAGTTTCGGCATCTCAACAAGGGGTGCGTTAGTACTTAAGTTCCACAGAAAACGCTCGACAACGACGCCTATCAGTACCGCGCACAAGTGAGATCCCCATTTTCGTTACGTTCCATTGTCCACGGGTGCAGAGTTCAGAGGCAAACGAGGCTCGACGAACAGTGGTTCGCTTTCGACACACAACTCCCCCACCTCACCGCCCAGTGCCATGGCCAGGTTCTTCGGCGAATGGAACTGTCCCCGCCACTAAATTATCGCGAAACTCTCTGCACGTTCGTTTGCCGAGCACCTCTCACGAGTCGACACGATCCGCCAGCGGCACTACAACAATCACCCGGTATCCACACGGTCGATTACCCACGCTCTCCACGAGCATTCGCGAAGACTCCATGGATCACCTACCCCGCTCAGGGTTACTCAACCGTTCGGCGCGTGAACGGCAGCATCCGACATGTCCGCGCATCACCCCGCCTCGCCGACCGAAGCTGATGAATGCACCCACCGAACGAGAGAAACCTCGCCGACCGATCGGCGGTATGGCAGCATGCGCCACATGACTAGCGAACGGATCGAAGTACAGCGCACCATCCGTGCCGACCCCGCATCGATCTTCGCGGTCCTCTGCGACCCTCAGGGGCACGTCGCCATCGACGGATCCGGAATGCTGATGGGCGCAGATGGCGAACTCGTGACCGCCACCGGCGACGAATTCGTCGTCCACATGGATCGCGAAGCTCTGGGCGACCTACCCATGGGACAGTACGACGTCACAGTGACGATCAAAACTTTTGTTCCCCAACGCGAAATAGCATGGACCATCCTCGGAACTGTCCGGCCTCCGATCGGGCACGTCTACGGATATCGGATCGAGCCGGCCGACGACGGCCGCAGTTCCCTCGTGACCTCGTACTACGACTGGTCTGATATCGGCCCCACCTGGCGGCAAGCAGGAATCTTTCCCGTCATCGCCGAAGGATCTCTCAAAGCCACGCTCGGTATCCTTGCACGCACCGTAGCCAGAGGTTATCCGCGCTGACCCCGCCCGAAAGCCCAGTGTCGGGGCCGTGATGCTCCTCTTCCGCGAGCGCGCAGCCACCACCGTGACAATCGCAGCACTGATCGCCGGTGCCGTCGCAACCTCATGGATCTATCTCAACGGAATCTTCTTCCCCACACCGTCTCCAGTGAGTGCCATGTCCTACGTTGCGCTCACAACCATCACGCCGGCCCTACCGCCTGTTATCTGATGGGGCGCCGAAGCCACGCTGACGCCTCCCAGCCGCCACCTCACCTGAACTCGCGACAAGAGGCTGCCAAAGAGTAGTAGACGAACCTCCACTGCAGCCCAACACGCCCGGCTTCCCCGTCACGAGGCACGGGTCCATCAGTTCATGAAGACCACGCCGCCCGACCTACACTAGAATGCCGAGAAGTTTTCTGCGCGTTCACTTTTCCAGCACTGATCACGAATCGACTCGGCCCGCCAGCGACACTACATCAGTCACCCGATATCCACACGGCGAGCGCCTACGATCTCAGGCCTACACGCCCCTCCAGGCATGGGCCCGCACGATCCACCACGCCCGCCCTCACCCTCGCGGGATCGCGTACCGCGGCAAATTTCCCGGTGCACTGTGCGGGGCGCTGCTCGAACAAGCAGCAGACCCTTCCCACCCGTCCGGCGCCATCACTGCCACCGTCCCGTATCGAAATCGCACGCCGAATCGACAGCGCTGCAGTCGCACTGGGGTATAACGCCGTCTGACCCGGCAGGGTTGATCGCTACAACATTCTTCGACCTCCACGACAGATCACAGATATCCGGAAGTTTCTTTTGCTCCGGAGACGACGCAGAACAACGGCAGCTTTCACGCAGGAGCCAGAAATCGGGCCCGATTCGCGCTACCGTTCTAGGCTATGGGGACCAGCTTCCACGGACCGAACCCGTGGCCACACATCACTCGCGCGATCCGCACGCGAGGCCCACGCTATGCCGCTGTTCCCTATCTCGGACACCTTGCGCCCGAACTACTTCCACTTCGCAGTGGAGACCTTCTGATCGTCAATGCTTCCACCGCGGCGATCCGCGCCCACGCCACTTCACCTGCCGTTCTTGCGCACTACCTCAGCAAGGGCGTTCGCATCCTGTCGTCGTCAACACTGCACGCCAAGGTCATCGTGACGAACCAGCGAGCTGTAATCGGCTCGCCGAATGCTTCCGAAAATTCCACATTCACCCATGAAGCGGTCGTCATTTCCGATGACCCCCAAGTGGTTGCCGACAGTCGCGCGTTCATCAACAATATCCACGAAACCACTGCTGTAGACCAAATATTCATCGACAACGCCGCGCGCGAATGGGCGATCGGGCGTGCTGTACCCATACCCGGCATCACGGGCCGAATGCAGAACCTTGACAACGACTTTCCTCTAACTCCGACCAACCGAATATTTATCAGGCAAGTCAGCGATCACGAAACCTCCGTGCGCATCGCACCTGTGAAACAGACTTCAACGAAGCATCTTTCGGTCAATTCGAGCGCGAGATATCGACTCGAAACACTCAGACTCGGAAAACCAAGCAGCATGGCACGTGGGGACGTCGTCATCCGCGTCTCCACGGACAACGAATTGTTATTGCCACCCGCCGCCGTGATATCCAACCAGGATCGAATACCGGATTCCCCCAGTCAATTTCAGTTCTTTCTCCGCGTTCGCAACGACCTGCTACCGCTTCCTGTGGCAGACACCGAGAGGTATCTCGTCGATGTCGGGCACCCCAGCGCACAACTGCGGTCCAACCACTACGTTCGCTCGCTCAGTCTTCGGGCCGAACTGTTGGCGTTGTGGAACCTTTGAGTCCTGAGAAACGAATGTTGACGGAATGCGAAGCATTCCTTCGAGTGCGCGAACAGCGCACCGTCAATACGTCGATCCGAGCAATGTACTCACGGAAGTCGAACGACGCACGACTCTAATGTTCGAATCCGGTGAACGAAATCCTCTGCGCAACTGCGATAAAGAGCATTCCGCGTGACAATATACGCGGATCGACCTCCCCCAACCGAAGTCCCTCACGATTCGCAGGCGAACACGAAGGCACAAACCCTCCCCGCTGGAAACCTACGTTCGGCAGCTGACAGGTTAAGGTGCCTTTCCGGATCTTTCAGGTGCTCCTCTCGACACGTGACCCGAGCCATCGAGCTCGCAGACGCACCATCGACTGTCCACAGACCCCCGTCTCCATCCATCTCCACGACACACGGCAGCAGCCTGCGGAAGCGCCGTCCAACACGCGGGTTACATAACCCCTCCCCCGCGTTCAGTCGCACATGAACCTCCCCGGCGTCTGACAGCATGAGAGCCAAGCATCTCCATCCGCTCCCGAAGAATCCAACCCGATTCCGACGCTAGACCCATCATCGAACCGCCGACCGCCAACGCACCCAAACTCCACCTTCAGCAAAGCCGCAGAGGTGGTCCGTCAAGCCCCTCCCTGGTCGGGCAGGCGGCGGGCTGTGAGGCGGGCCGCCGCAAAATCCCTCAGAACTCCATGGCAACATCAACCACACGCGACACACCGAACAAGCGCGCCTACCCGTATCAGTTACAGATTGGTTCTAGTCTTTCCTCATGGCACAGCACAACAAGGGACCTCGCGGACACATCGCGACTCGTGCTCCCCTCAAGCAGCACAAGGTGTACGAGGATCGGGCCGCCGAACTCGGAATCCCTGCTGGGGATTACTCCGTGCTCATATTGGCCATCACCCACGGACTGGACATCCCGGACTACATCATCGACAAACTGCATCCGGACCAGCTGAGACTTCTCGAGGTCGAGGCAGCTGGATCACTGCGTCGCATCGAGCAACTTGCGGTCGGCGCATGAACTATCCCTAGACAGCGAACAACCCCCAGGGCTTGGCGGCATCGGGGGCTGTCCGTTTATGCGGTTGTGAGAGCTTCCCAGCTCCCTGACCACCACTAACCCAGTGAAGGAAGAGGCGGTGACCACCACTACCTCGAAAGGAAGAGGCGGTGCTTACTCGATGATATCGCAGAAACGCAATTCCGCCATACTCGCGGACGTGTTCGCGGTGTCATTTTCGGCACGTCCAGATCACATTTCAGCTTTCATGGCGACCGGATCACACTTCTGCGTCCCGAATGTCCCATCCGAGCAAGCCAGCACCGTACCCATGGCGGTACCGATGTGCGGCCGCCGGATTGAACAGACCTCCCGAACAACCGCGGCCGTAACGCGCGTACAGCGGATCCGCAGACAGGGAGGCCGCCCCTAGCCGACAACGAACGAAGTGCCCCGATACCTAACTAAACAGCGCAGACCTCTTGAAAAGCACAAAGGCCCCCGAAGGGGGTGATTGGGAGCGGACCGCATCGCGGCGAAATAAGGACTGGCAGGTCCTTGACGTCGACTGAGAACTGGCAGGTTCTCCGACATCTGTTCTCGAACATTCTCGAGAGGTGAGCTTCGAAAGTTAGCGCTTTCTCTGCTCGTACTGCATCCCCTGGAAGGGACTTACCTATGGCAGGTACGTCTCAGGGTAGCGCATACCCTGAATACAGCCCAACTCATTCCATATCACCAACCTTCGGCGTGTCGCGCATTGGCACCCAATCCGCGGTCCCTCAATCGACAGAAGTCGACGAATGGCAAGCGGCAGTCGACGATGCTCTCTCACGTATCGCGCGCCTCGAATCCGCTACACGGCAACTCAACGAGTCCACTGACCAGCGAGGACGGTCTTGGTCCCTACCTGTCGAGCCAACGGAACAAGCACGCGTTCCAGTGTGGACTTCACGCAGGGAATGGCTCCGCCAATTCCGGCATCACACCACCAGCCCGGCCGGTAAGGCGTTGTGCGCGCGCAACCTGATCAAGCCCGACAAGGCTTACGCAGTGGCACAAGCTCACGCACATTTCGCCGAATCCCACACCGGCCGCGGGGTCTCCGCAGCGAAATCGACGATCGCTGCCCGGGCCAAAGTCAGCGAATCCTCTGTCAATCGCGCCAGGCGAGTGCTCATCGCTCTGGGAATGGGCATCGAACAGGTCCGGGGACGGAACCTCAAAACCCTGGAATTTCTGGCTGCTGAAGCCCATCACGGGGGTCAACAGCACCGCGCTGCATCGACATGGTCACTGTCATCCCCTCGAACAATCGTGGCAACGACACCTCAGCGCAAACTCGCCAAGACGCGACCGTCTCGGGCCTCTGAAAGAGCAACCCGCCACAGAGCTCGCAACTCTCTGAGGCCCGACGTCAATCGCGTCTATCAGCCCCACAGCAGTCGACCAGGGCCGATAGGAACTGACACCCTATCTAGTGTTGGTTTTTTATCTTTTGAAGTTCTTCCGTTAGGAAGAACTCACCAACGCGCGCACGCGCGAGCCCAGCTCACAACAAAAAAACGAAGCATTTCTCGGATCACACCGCGGCCTCTGGCACTTCAGAGGACTGCAGCCGAACTCGTCAACCATGCGCCGGCTCTCAGACCGACCGGACATATCGGGGCGATCTGTGATCTTCTCCGCGATGTCAAGATCGATACGACGCGATGGACAGGACGTGACATTGCACAGACGCTTTCCCGAGACACAGCAGATCGGGGGTGGATCTGGCCAACAAGATCAAGCCTGATCTCACCGTTGGCATACCTCAGACGCAGGCTCGATGGGATCGACTGGACCGGAGAATCGCCCAGTGAACAGCGTAAATCGGCCGACCTGGCGCGAAAGAGGGAACAAGAATTACTTGAAAGCTCACATGTTCAGCGTACGAAAATGGCAGCGAACCCGGAGCACCGCGCCAAGATCCTAGCCAGCATTCGGGCACACCTGACATGCAAGCAGCAGCATTGAGGCTTTACTGGCCCCAATCCGGCCAAGCAATACACGTCCGAAAAACACGCCTCACGCTGATCGACAAGCGTTGCCGAGAAGTGTGGCGATCCGTGGCACAGCACCCTGATCGCCACAGGTGTAAATACTCATGGCGACGTTGATCGGGATACAAAGAACCCGGAGGACAACATTTTGATCTAATACGCGGAGCTCCACAGCCATTTTCGGAGAATTGACCCCGCCCGAGCCAGTCAATGGCGGGCTGGCGGTCCGCTTCTCTGTGCTTGAAGAACGCCGCGCTGGTACGGGTTCAACATCCGAGAGGGGTTGAACCGACTGCCGTTTCCTCCAATGCAGACGCGCCCGTAGGTATTCGGATCGTCTATCGGTGTATCTCTCCGAGACATGTACCTGACTGAGCATCTTTATTTGCGCAGGTAAACGGCTTTTTGTGCAGAGAAGCATGGTGCGATCACTGCGTGTGACGCATGCTTTGCGAGGCATCCTGGTCGCGCATGCCATACATGCAATGCGTGCGTTGCAAGGCATGCATTGCATGTATGGCAGCGCTGTTGCGTGAAACGGTGGGCCACCTTGCGTCGTTCGTAGCCGTCGGCACGGCAGCGCCGGCGTCGTGCACGGGATACTTGTAGACGGGAAGCTGTCTCCATCCCCTCCCCCACTCGGTCGAGAAGTGCGTGTGTTTCGGCGTTGCGATTCATGCGTCGCTGTATTCGAAATGTGCCTACCCACCCGAAAGTTCTGCTCGCAAAGCGGCGAAATCAAGCCTGACGGAACTGATTCTTCCCACCCCGTCCCCAAGCCTAATTTCGTCACTGTGACGTAAAGTTAGTGCCTGCTCGGACTCGCTTCGGTCATTCCGTCGCGGCCGAACTTCGACTGATCCGGATCTCCACACGTCCCTTCCCTTACACGTCCGGGTTCACGCCGCGACCGACCTTTCGCGCAGAATTTTCGTTTCACCGCGGGCCCCCGCTGTGTCCTGAGATGATTCCGCAATGTTGTTCGTGAGTTAGATGAGCGCCCCGACTGGCGGTCAGTCGGCTGTATCTCTCAATAGAATTGGAACCCCTCCCCCGATCAGTGCGGTTGTTCGTCCCACGCATGTCTCAGTTTTTTCACCATCCGTGCGGTTCACGTGAGTCCTTCCTTCTGTCCTGGATGTCCGGACCCCGATGGAATGAAATATGTTCTGGCCTTCAAAGGGGTACAGGGTTCTATTGAAGTGCCCCCGGCGCGAACATCAGAAAGTTTCTGAAGTGGCAGGCTGTCTTGCCCGCCTCGCAAGGTTGGCGCGTTCCTTCCATTCCCGCAAGGCGGTGCATTGGCGGATGGCTGGGCAGGACCGCTCGCGACGGTTGAGCAATTTGTTCTGTGCGCACAGCGGAGATTGCTGAACCTTATATTTCCGCCCTTAGTCAGTTGGCTGCCCAATAGCGTCCCTTCGACTTCCTGGACAATCTGATCGAGACGGACTGTCACACGTTTCGATTCGTGTCTGGAACGCCTCGCTATCGGGTGATCGTGGCAGCCAAGCTGCTCTTGGTCGGTCGACCTTTTGTAACGGTGTGTGACACTCACGGCAGTTGTTTTTCGATTCGTTCGATGGCAATGAGTGCATTGACCTGCTATTTTGCGCGTCCACGCAATGCGTGGTCTGTATGCACAGCATGCATTGCATGCAGAAGTGAAAGACGTGCGATGCATGCAAAGCATGTCCCGCTAGCAGCGCATGGCATGCGTGCAATCCTTGCATACCGCGTCATGCGTGCTCTGCGTGCGCTGCGAGCGTTGTATGGTTTGCATGCAGAGCAGCGCGTGCGTGCGGAGGTAGCACCGCTAGCGGTGCGTGCAGAGCACGCCATGCGTTGTATGAGATGAGTGCTTGGCTAGCGAGGTACGCATTGTGTGCAAAGCATGCGGTGTGTGCAAGCGGGGCATGGATAGCGTGTCGCGCATGACGTGCACGGGTTGCGGTGAACGCGTGATGAGCATTCCACGCGTTGAACGCAAGGGTTGCACTTGATGCAATTCGTGCATGACACGCGCAGAGTGCGAGGCTTGTACGTCACGCATGACATGCGTGTTATGCTACGCGCGCACGTAATGCACAGTGTGCGTGTTTAGCGAGTGAAGCAGACTTAGCGCGCAATGCACGCAGTGCTTGGCTTGCCCGTAACGCACAGTCTGCATGCAGCCCACGTACAGCGTGGATTGCGCACACAGCAAGCAATGCACATATTGCATGCAGCGCGTGGTTTACACGCAATGCACGCCTCGCAAGTGTCAACGCCCTCGATGAAAGGTCCGCAATGCAGCCACGCAAAATCGCACTCGGCAACCAGAAGGGTGGCGTAGGCAAGACGGCCTCCACTCTCGGGCTTGCCAGCGCCATCACCGCGGTCGGCGGAAAAGTACTTGTCGTCGACATGGACCAACAGGGCAATACGACCGGTGGCCTCGGCGTCACTCTCGAAGAGGGCATGATGACGGCCTACCACCTCATGAACCAGACCAGGGAAGGCATTGCAGCCGAGGCGATCATTGCCACCCCATGGGATGGCGTCGACCTCATTCCCGCAGACGAAGAGCTCGGAAAAATCGAGTCGGATGGGTCGAATGACCTGGTGTTTCGCCTAGACGTTGCGTTCGAAGGGCTCGACCTTTCTCCTTATGACGCTGTGCTTTTCGACTGCCCTCCCAATATGGGCAAGGTGCTGTTTGCGGTTCTTATTGCAGCAGATGGCGTTGTCGCCATCACTGAACCCACAATCGACAGTGTCGGTGGCGTTCAGAAGCTCGAAGAGACAATCGACACCGTTCGTAAACGGGCGAATCCGAAGCTGGAATTCGACAAGATCGTGATCAGTCGTAAACGGTCTACCGGCGAACATGAGTTCAGAGAGAGCGAGCTACGGGAGACCTACGGCTCACTCGTCGCCAAGACATCGATCCCGGAACTCGCGGCCCGCCAGGACGCGCACTCGAATCGCACTCCGATTCACCAGTTCAAGGGCGGGAAAGCATTGACGCTGCAACTTGCCTACAGCGACTTGCTCGCTGAGTTGCCCATCGTGATCGGAGCCCCGGCATGAGCGTGAAGCGGGAACCTGCCATTCGTAAGACACATCCGGCTGAACTCATCCCGGAACGTCCGCCCAGGGGGGACGCGACCCCTGCGGCACCTGCAGCTACGCCACCATCGCCTTCAGCGGATCTCAGTGCCCGTAAAGATGAGGAGGAGAAGCTGTCGATGACCCACAACACGCGCATCAAACCTTCGACGAAGGATCGCCTCCGGCGTGGCGTCGACAAATTGCGGTACGAGACTGGCGATCGCGAAATCAGCGAGGCATCGATGACCGAGGCCGCGCTGGACGAATACCTGAAGGCCAGAGGACTATAAAGAGACTCGCGTGCATGGCATGCACTGCGTGCACGCATGATGGATTGTCTTAATTCTTGATTGTGGAGTTCGGCCCCCCGGGCGAGGGCATCTTGTGTTTCGGTTGGAAGACCTAATTAGAGGCGCCTGGCACGACAGCCGAGTAGGCATATGTGGGGGACATTCCAAGGACCTCGATATTGAGAACGGCTGTCGGGTGCGGGCGGGAAGTGAACCGCCGGGGCGGGAAGCCCTTGCTGCGCGCGCAATGTCATGTCCCTCTCATCTGCTGACAGTCCGTTCTGTAGAACTTAGAAGCCTTGGCAGCGCAAAGCCTGGAGCAAATTGCGTGAACAATCCGCTGCAGTCACGCAATTCTCACGCAAAATTGCAGACCACCCCACGTCACTCTGAGATCAACAGGCACGCAGCTGGAACGACATCCCCGACGTGCTTTGAGTGCGACGCAAAAAGCATCAGTCGACTCTCGGATACGACCGCTAGAAATCGCTGTCAACCCTCACCGCACGCAAAACGGACGAAACGCAGGAGTACAACCAGAAGAAATCTTCCGAAACCAGGAGGAGTCCCGCCGGCGGCAACCAGCGGGACTCCAGACCGAGAACACCCCTTGTAGGAAGGAAAACCCGATCATGGGTGATTTTAGTCTGCGCGCAGCGCGGATCCAGCTTGGAGCACTGATCGCCGCACTTCTCATCGCGATTTTCATCGCAATCGGGATCACCGCAGGCGCATTTGTCCTCTCCTTCGCAGTCCAGCGGGACCTCGCCCGCCAAGGAACCATCCCCGAAAACCTCGCATGGATCTTTCCCGTCATCGTTGACAGTGCAATCTTCGGATCCACCGTAGCCATCGTCATTCTGAGCAAACTGAAGATGCATCGACGCGACAAGTACTTCTACGTTGCTGTTGCTGTTTCAGTGGTCGCGATCAGCATCCTCGGGAACGCCTACCATGCGTTCCACTCCGCAACAGTTGCGCAACAGGCCGTTGCGGCAGGTCAGAGTATCGGCTACACGCCTCTCGACCCGGCCGTTGCAGCCATGATCGCGGTCATTCCGCCGGTGCTCGTACTCGCCTTCACGCACGGACTGGGAATCCTGATCAAAGCAACGGGTATTGCATATTCCGACTACAAGATCGAGATCGACAATGCTGCCGCAGGTGTGGGTGTGGGTGTGGGTGTGGGTGCGGGTGCTACGCAAAGCGTCGTCATGCGCAACGAAACAGCTGTAGGAGCCCAGCCTTCTTTGGGCGTCGTAGAAACGCGTGACGCGCCGGAAAGCGCTCCGCATCCGAGCCCCTCCGAACAAACGAGGTCCTCAGTGGACCCGGAGCCGTCGAACGCAGAGGCGGTGGCGCACGCCGAACTCGAATGGTTCATTGCCACATCGGACCTGCCCGACGCTGTCAAGGACACCGCACGACGCAAGCTTGCAGACCCGACTCTCACCTGGGAGATGATCGCCCAGACGTCCAACCCTCCCGTTGCAACATCGACCTCGTGGCGTCGATACGAAAAGTTCGATACCGCGGCCCGAGCAGCTGGCTTCGACAACCCGCCGCTCATCGACATGCGAGCCTCCGATGTTCACTTCGCCGACCAACTCGTCACTACAACGTGAGTAGCGCCGCAACCCGCCAACGCCAAGGTTCCCGAGCGCCAGGAATTGCATCATCATGGAGGGGTTGACCACAGCAGAGTCCCCACAGACTGCAGGTAAGGAACCCGCATTGACCGACCCAGACGACCGACACCACGTGATCGTTCCGCCCGAACCGCGACAGCGACCCCGACAACAGCGAGCGCACGAGACGAAGGCAAAGATCCTCAAGGCAGCTGCACGCTCCTTCTCGATCGATGGGTACGCCGCCACCTCCATGAACGACATCGTTGCGGAGGCTGCCTCCACGAAAGGAGCCGTGTACTTCCACTTCGACTCCAAGGAAACGATCGCGCGAGAACTCATCAACCACTGGTTGACCGCGCTCGACGGAATCCGACAATCAACCGACGAATCAGCAATACCAGCGTTGTCGCAGTTGGCTGCATTCTTCAACGGTTCAGCGGCGCTTATAGCCGACGATGCCCTGGCCCGAGCCGGCCTCAGGCTCACCACAGAAGCAGGTCTCGAAACCGCCCCACCCGCGTTCCGTGAGTGGGTGGAACTCGTCAGCCAACTCGTCGATACTGCGATCGCAGACGGACAGCTTCCCGCCTCCGCCGCCCAGCGCCTGGCAGCGAATCTGTGCGCGGGATTTATCGGCGCAGTTCAAGTCATACAAGTACTCGGCGACCCTGGAGATTTCACTTCACGCATCGACGACTTAGTGAACGCGTATTTGATCCTAGATGCGTAGTCCGCGCGCTGGCGAGGCCGTGAGTAGGGGAGAGGAACCGGACTCAATCCTCGCAGTGACGTCGCCAACCGTGTGCACGGTGTACTGCTCATTCCTCGACGGTAGCGAGGCAGTCGCGTCGTCGAGAGGAGTGACAGAGTGCCCGACATCGACAGTCGAATCCCCGCAGTGCTTTGTCTCATAGCGAATATTTCAGCGATCCGAGCCGTACCGACGTGGAGACGTAACCATCGATGGGACCGTCACTGAGACTGAAGAACACCAGATACAGATCGACCGATGAAGACAGCGGAAACCGTGTGCGTGGCAAGGTGTGCCGCGTCGGGGCCGCTGAGTACTTCATCGGCCCTTGCCTCCCGTTGAAATGATCGGTTCCAGAACTCGCACACGATGGTGGTACCAAAACGAATCCCACTTCGGTACCATTGGCATATGAGCACGCAGATCGCGGTACGACTACCGGACGAGATCGTGGAATTTCTCGACGACGAAGTCAGGGAACATCGCGCCGCCTCGCGAGCCTCACTAGTGTTGCGCGCCCTCGAACGGGAGCGTCGCCGTCAGATAGCCGCACGAGACGCGGAGATCCTCTCGGCCGCAACATCCGAACATGATCTGAGCCCCCTCGCTCACCACGCCGTGAATCGACAGCCAACAGGCTTGACCTGATGCGACCAATTCATGAAGCCAACCTCGACACAGTTCGGCCGGTCCTCGTACTCACCCGAGAGATGGTCCGTCCACACCTCGGGACCGTCACGGTAGCGCCCATCACCGGCGAGATCCGAGGACTGTCCACTGAGGTGTCCGTCAGCGCCGCTAACGGACTATCCGCCGACGCGGTGGTCAGTTGCGACCACATCACGACCATTCCCGTCAGTGCACTCGGCAACATCATCGGTTATCTTCTTCCAGCGCAAGAGGAATCACTGTCCATAGCCGTGCGCGCCGCCTTCGATCTCGAATGATGACGACAGTGAACGGAAAGGATGAAACATGGCGCTGAAGAAAGGGGAGCAGTTCACGCTATTCGAGCTCGAAACACCAGAATCCGCTACTCGTTCGGACGAAGTTCCCGAACCCGATCAGCCTTCTCTGTTCGACGTTGACGACACCGCTTGTCTCGAAACGGATTCCGGGGTTGTGGAGCACCCCCGGACCGACGACATCGTCGCCCCTCCGGATGAGCGCTCCAACGAAATGGAAACGGAACCCACCCAGGCGTCAGAACTCGACGCAACCGAACCGGCCGCCCTTCCTTCCGCCGGCGAGGCAGCAGACGGCCACGCCGTCATTGTCACAGCAGCCAGCACCTACACACCATCTGGCCACACACTCACCGGCCCAGTAGATTCCATCGAAAAACTCGACAAACTCATCAGATGGGCAACGCTCACCCCGCTGGGCGCACCGGCACAGATCTGGATAGTCGGAATCGAAGCCTGCGAAATGCTCGGATGGATCATCGACCCAGGCAGCGAAGACGACGTCGACGACATGGAAATCCTCCGCACCCGCGCTGCCGAAGAACTCACCGCGATCCTCCACGCCACGCTGACCCCAATGCTGACCGCAGGATGGGAACTCCGCGGAGAACCCGGCCACGTCGTCCACCTCTCCCGCACCACCGGGAACTTCACATCCATGGTCGACATTTTCATCGAACCCTACGTGTGGACCTACTGGAACAAAGACTTCGGATGGGGCAATCGCGTGGGGGACATGGGGATCCTCGGATCACCCACCGCCGGAACCTACCTCCCCGACGACGACCTCCCCGCTGCCCGCGAACTGGGACGCCGACTCGCCTGGTGCGCACAACACCTCGGCGTGCTACCCGGCCCCACCCCAGCACGCACCGGCGCCGCCATCGTCGACAAGATCAAACGCGACCGCACCCGCAGCGGTAAAGGAATCGTCGTCACTGCCGGTGGACCGGTCCCACCGCTGGACGGCGAACCCCGCGGAGATCTCGAACCTGCCCTCGGATGGACCCGCATCCCGGACCTCGAAGAACTTTCCGACGCAACACAACTGGTATCGATAGACCAACGAGCTGCGTACCTCGCTTCGGCTGGCATGCTCGAATTCGGCTACGGAAAACCTCGACATCTTCGCGGCGAGAACGCGCTCGACACTGCGCGGCAATCGAAAACCCCGTTCGGACTCTGGCGTGTAACCCTCCCACCGGGTGACATGCTGGCGCTCCCACCCGCTCTACCGTTGCCTCACCCACACATGCTCGCCGACCAACCTGTGCAGACCTGGATCACCACCGTCAGCCTCGATGCACTTCAAACGTCCATCGCCGATGGCGGAATCGGCGCAGAACTCGACGACCTCGACATCGCAGAAGCATGGGTCTACCCCGAACAAGGTCGAGCCCTCGACAAGTGGGCGAAAATCTTGAGAGAAGCCCGCAAAGTTGCCGTCGACACAGGCGACACAGCAATGAAACGGTTCATCGGCGCCTGCTACAAGGGCTACATCGGCCGAATGGTCAACCCCGACATGTGGACCGCCAAACAAATGCAACACCACCACCAACCGCTCTGGCGAGCAGCGATCATCGCACACTGCCGCTGGCGAGGCCGCCGCGTCGCGATGCGCATCGCACGCGAAACCGGCCGATGGCCACTGCGCACCGTCACCGACTCCTGGGTCTACCCCCTGCCCCCGGGCATCGACATCGCAGACAACAGTGGCGCACTCGGGAAAATGACTCTGGAAAAGAGCGCCCCGCTCACCGAAAACATCACCGTCATGCTGACCGACGCACGCGACACCCACGAGATCAACCTCGCACTCAAAGCTGCATTCACCGACGAAGATGAAGGAAACATATAGTGGCCCTACATCTTCCGAAACCGCGATCTACCAAACCCGCACAAAAGACCGTCGGCTTGGACGGACTCAACGTATCCGTCTCGACAGCAGCGACCAGCGGTATCGAAAAATCGAAATCAGTCAAAAGTGGGGGATTAGCCGGACTCACCAGCAAAGTCTCCGTACGTCAGATCCGTACCGAAATCGGCAAAGAAGGCCTACGGCAAGCAGCTGTCGACGCCGGAAGAAAGCCCCCCTCTGACCGAACACTGCGCCGCTGGGCGCAGCAAGGACGAATCCCGCACCCCGACGTCACCGAACGTGCACAACGGCGAGCCGCCATCGAACGCCTCGGTGGAATCGACGCTGTCGCAAAGAAAATCGGCCGTTCACGATCAGCGGTCTCTCGCTACCGTTCCGGCGAAACGAACGAGCTGCGCGCCGATGCGAAAAAGAAACTCAAAAACGTCAAAGCTCGCGACATCATGGACCGCGCCGGCGTCCTACGACCCGACGGACAACCCAAAAAGGCCACCATCCGAGTCCGCGGGGGAGTGTCCGTCCGCAACGGTTCCGAAGAAGGCTACGACTACCGAGTGCGTACCCTCGACTTCGCGAACTCCGACAGCCCCTTCAGTCTCGACGAAACACGCGAACTCGCCATGGCTTTGGCCAACGACGATAATGCCCGGGTGGTTGCCATCCTCGAACGTCACGCCACAATGGATTACCCCGAGAACAAGGGCTTCGACCAGTACGGCGACACTTTCGGATTTCACTTCGACTCCATCGAATCCGTCCATATCGACTGGACATAGAACCGTCCTGGCTCTCGGTGTGCCGGACAAGACGAGGAATTCCGTTCGCGGACTCCAGCTCTCGTTCAGCGACACGTTCGGTGTATCGAGGAAATCGAAGACGTACGGGTCTCGCACCAACTGTTGAGCGAGATTGGAATCCCCGGCAGGAAGATGGTCCTGGAAATTCGACAGTGCCGCACCGATCCTGCGACGTAAACCGCTGTTGATCTGATTTTGCATCACATTGCGCGAGCACCCGTGTTCAGTAGCCGTTGATGCATACCAGTCGCGGTCGGACCGTTTATCCAGTTTGTCGAGCAATACCGACACATGCCCCCAGGCAATTGGCCAACAGCTTGTTGGCCGATTGCATCGCGCCCCAGACGCTCGCCATCTTCCGCATGTACTTCAGATTGGTCGGCGACAACCCACGCATGTCGGAAAGGCCGTTCCTACGTTCGACCATCTACGGCCAGGCCTGCATGCTGATGACGGCACCAGTCATCGCAGCTTCCATCGGTTCATCGCCTGGCCTCGCGTCGGCCCAGGCGATCGGTTGACCGCGGACTTTCAATCTGTTCATCCCCGGAACCTGGGAGACCGCACAAAACTCTCGAATGCGTCAGTCGAAGGTGCTACACATCGGTGTTAGAGATCGCCGCTGTCTGTCGTCATCTCGGAACCGGGGCAAGACGAAAATCAGGGCGTAGTGGTGCATCGAACCAGGCTTCGATTCCGAATAGACGCTAAGTGGAAGATTTCTTCGGCGATCTGATCGTTCATCTCCAACCACACGCGGCGCTGCCTGCTGTTGAGCCATGCCTGCCGATCACCAAGGGCGTTGAACAGATATATCACGTGAACAAGGTAGGTAACCGAGTCTGATCGCAGCCAGCCGCTTCTCGGAATTCTGGAACCGGAGCGACAAATTCTGCACGTGCTCATTCGTCAAAGGAGTCGTGATGGAGGGGCGAGTCGCCGTGAGACGAATGTCGTGACTGTCGGTCTTGAGGATGTGTCGCGCTCATACCGCTTCGGCTTCGACCGTCGTCACTCCCGCGGGACAAGCCGTGACTGCCTCGAGCAGCAATCTCAGTATCAAGACTGGCACGATCACGCTTACCTGCTCCAGCACGACGGGATCCGGAACCATCCCAGCGGCGCCGGGTAACTCCAC
>NZ_JBFUJN010000031.1:0-44884 GCF_056401335.1 Rhodococcus sp. P4_F3_2 | reverse complement strand
CCTTCAACGACGCCAATAATTATCTAGCCACCATCATCGGGCAGGACGCGTCCGAGCAGGTCATCAATCAGGTCAACTCGACCATCGGCGCCCAAGGCGTCGGCCAAGTCCTGACGGGTCTGCAGACCGCCGGTTCGGGCCTGGGCCAGGCTGCCGACGGAGCGAAGACCCTCGCGGCCGGTATCGACACAGCCAAAGGCGGGGCCGATCAACTCAGCTCCGGCGCAAACGAACTCGCCACCAACATGGTCACCGCACGCGACGGTTCAGCGCAGCTCGCAGCCGGCGCCGGGCAACTCGCCACGGCGATCGACGGCGTCGCCGACCCATTGCTCAATGCCCTCGACTCCGGCAACGTACCCAACCTCGGAGCCCAAGCAGCGCAACTACGGCAATCACTGACTGCGCTCGGAGATCGCCTCCCACAACCGCCACAAGCTACCGTCTCCCCGGCAATCCAGCGAGTGCTCGACCTTCTCGGACCCAGCACCGACCCACTCGCACAACAGGCCGTTGCAGCCCTCACACCTCTCGCGGCAGCACAACCCCAAAGTGACACTGCCGCACTACAAGCGGAAATCAATCAACTCAGCAACGATGCACGAGCACTCGAATACCAGTTGACGGATCCATCCAGCCCACTCCAATCAGGACTCCTACTGCTGCAAAACGGCGGACTCGCCTCCGACGTTCGACAACTACGCGACGGCGCCGACCAGCTCAGTTCCGGAGCCACGACGTTGAACTCCGGACTGATCCAGTTGACCGACGGCAGCAACCAGCTCGCGAGCGGAGCCGATCAGTTAGCTTCGGGAATGGTGGAACTGCAATCAGGCTCGGGCGAACTAGCAGACGCACTCGCAAAAGGCGCTGGACAAGTACCCAGCTGGACCGACGAGCAACGCACCGCCACCGCAGACACTCTGTCCACTCCAGTCGCACTCAAACAGGACTACACGAACGAGGCGCCCACGTTCGGTACCGGATTCGCGCCGTTCTTCCTCTCCTTGGCCCTTTTCGTCGGCTGCATCATCACCTGGATGTTGTTGACCCCGTTACAATCCCGTGCAATTGTAAGCAATCTCGGCCTCTATCGAACAGTTCTTGCGTCGTACTGGCCGGCGCTGCTCATCGGCATCCTCCAAGTGATCACGATGTACGCCGTAGTACACATCGGAGTAGGCCTGGACGTCAAACACGTTCCCGGAACGATCCTGTTCCTCATGCTGGTCTCGGCAACCTACCTGGCGATGATCCAGATGTTCAATGCTCTCTTCGGAGTCGCAGTCGGCAGAGTGGTGACCTTGGCCTTCCTGATGCTGCAACTTGTCTCCGCCGGTGGCATCTATCCAGTGCCCACTACAGCGACACCATTCCAATACATCCATCCCTTCGACCCGATGACGTATACCGTCAACGGACTGCGCCAACTCATCACCGCCGAACACGTCGATTCGCGACTCTGGACAGCCATCGCCGTTCTTTCCGGCATTCTGCTCGTCTCGATGACTATCAGCGCACTCTCGGTTCGCCGCAATCGCCGATACACCATGGAACGCTTGTACCCGTCAATCGAAGTGTAATCACTGCGATACAACAACATCCGACTTGATACTCGACTGTCCAACTGATCCGCAACCGCTCGTTCGACTATTGGAGGAGAAAGATGTCAGATATTTTCGCAGCTCCCGCCGAAACCCTCGCACCGGCGTACACGGGACGGCTCGGTACTGATCCGATTCCAGCTCTCAGAATGCCCAAGGCCGGGTCGGATCCTGAAGCGGCGTATCGATTCATCCACGACGAGCTGATGCTCGACGGCAGTTCCCGACTGAACCTGGCGACCTTCGTCACCACCTGGATGGATCCTCAGGCCGACAAGCTGATGGCCGAAACGTTCGACAAGAACATGATCGACAAAGACGAGTATCCCGCGACAGCGGAGATCGAAACTCGTTGCGTCAACATGGTTGCCGACCTCTTCCACGCAGAGGGCTTGACCTCTGACCCTGCGTCCGCGACGGGGGTTTCGACGGTAGGGTCCTCCGAAGCTGTGATGCTCGGCGGCCTCGCACTCAAATGGCGCTGGCGCCAGCGCCGCGAACAAGAAGGTAAAGACACCACGAAGCCCAACCTCATCCTCGGCAGCAACGTCCAGGTCGTCTGGGAAAAGTTCTGCCGCTACTTCGACGTCGAACCGAAATACCTCCCCATGGAAAAGGGCCGCTACGTCATCACTCCCGAACAGGTCCGTGACGCCGTCGACGAGAACACCATCGGCGTGGTCGCGATCCTGGGCACGACATTCACCGGCGAGCTCGAACCCGTCGCCGAGATCGCCGAAGCCCTCGACGAGATCGCCGCAAACGGTGGTCCAGACGTCCCCCTCCACGTCGACGCTGCCAGTGGAGGTTTCGTCGTCCCGTTCCTGCACCCCGAGCTGATGTGGGACTTCAAGGTTCCGCGTGTGGTCTCGATCAACGTCAGTGGCCACAAGTACGGCATGACCTACCCGGGCATTGGTTTCGTCGTCTGGCGCTCGAAAGAACACCTACCGGAAGACTTGGTGTTCCGGGTCAACTACCTGGGCGGCGACATGCCGACCTTCACCCTCAACTTCTCTCGATCTGGCAACCAGGTCGTCGGGCAGTACTACAACTTCATCCGCCTCGGCGTCGCTGGGTACACCCAAATCATGGAATCGCTGCGCGACACCGCGCTTATGCTCTCCGCCGCAATCTCCAAGATCGACAACATGGCGATCATCACCGACGGCACCGCTATACCGGTCTTGTCTTTCGAAGTCGTCGACGACCCAGGCTTCACTGTCTTCGACATCTCCCACGAACTCCGGGCACGCGGATTCCAAGTGCCCGCCTACACCATGCCCGCCGACGCCGAAGATGTCGCCGTCCTGCGTATCGTGCTACGAGAAGGTTTCAGCCAAGATCTCGCATACAAACTCGCCACCGCCATCAACGAGGTCGTCGAACAACTGCGCAAGAGCAACGCCGAGCGACCCCAAAGGACTGCCTTCGCCCACTGACCGCTGTTGCGGGGAATCCACGACACCGCTTCCCCGCAACAGCGTCCACTCCAGTCCCAACTGCACTTCGGACCAGGAGTGAAAAATTTTCCCGATAGCCCGCCTCTAGATTTCACCAAAGCGGGACCGTGCCTGAACTTTCACCACTGCCAGATGGTGGAGCTCGGTCCTTTTTTCAATATGCGCTCTATCGCATCGAAAAGCAGGGATCCGATCTTCCCGGGGTGATCCACAATCGCCGGTAACGCGCTAGCCTGTTGCTACTAAGGCCACGTGCGTAGAAGTCGATACACTCAGGAGTGCACTACGCCAATTGGCACATAGATTTGATGGTTTCAGTCCGCATATGAGTGATGATCAATCAGTCGCCCTGCGCCGACCCTCAAGATGCTCCCAATTCACGGACTATCAATCATTTTCAACAGGCCTCAATGCCATTGCAGATATTTTCAGCACCAATACCGTTGCCGCCGCAGCAAGCAGCGTAAACCCTGCCCTTTCGACATACCCGTGCATTACCGTCTCCGGAGTGAACGATAAGCACATCAGCACAGCGGTGAGAAGAAAAGCGAAAACCCAATACGGCGCCTTCAGATACGCGATTCCACTGAGAACTGCCACGAACACCCCAATCGCCGTAGTGACAGAATTGATGCCAATGACACTGACCAACAATGCGGCAGCAAACCCACCGGCCACAGTTCCCAACACGCGATGGAAGGTTCTTCTGCTGGTTCCAGCGACACCAGGCTGAAGTACTACGAGGATCGTCAGTACCACCCACCACGCGTGACCCCCTGGTAACCAGAGCTTGGCCGCGAGAGTCCCGAAGAAAACCAGACCGACCAAAACGATCGTGAACCGGCGTAGATCCTCATCAGCGGGTTGTTCATGGGCATTGTGTGGGAGGTCACCCAGAAGCAGAATGCCCATCAGTACAACCCATACACCTCCGACAAGCACGAAACCCGTCACCACCGCTGCCGAAGCAAACGAGTTCGGTGCCAAATCGGTCACGCGTGCCCCAGGAGCAGCGATTGCTGCCAAAGCGGCTTGGCTTGCTATGTACGTCGCAGCCCCTTCCCATCCCTTGGTGTACGACCATGCAACGCCTACACATATCGCGGCAACGAACACGGCCGAGATCCAGGCGGACCCACTAACTACAAGGCCGAAGAACACCGAAACCGGAGTCAGTACCGCGGTTACCGCTGCGACCCGCACCCCGCGTTCAAGGGCCACCAAAGCCGGAAGAAGTCCAAGGTAGATAAACGGCGCGTAGGAACTCCACGCACTCAGATAAAGGGAAATCATCGGGACGAAACACAGGAGCAGACCCGACACCCATCGCACCATCGACCCACGGTTCGTGCTAATACTCTTTATGCCCATGAACTGTGCCGATCTTCGAGATGCCGCAGATACGGCACTTGCGAGCAAGCATTCCAGATGCCGACAAAAATCTCTAGAAGAACCAACGACTTGAACCTGACATGAGCGGCCGAATCGCCAAATCACCAATACCGGGAATCTTACCCGAAGGAGTCGAACGGTACGTTAACAACATACCGGCACCAATCGTGATCCGTACGGTCCAGCCCTCCCGTCTTTGGTGGCGTCGCTTTGCGGCATCGTCTGGTAGGTCAGTATTCGCACTGCTTTCTCTTCGGTTGATGCGCTCGACCCGGATCTCGCGAACGACACACCGGAATGGCACACGATGAATTGATCGCAGACATCGGTCACGATGGCCACGTAGAAGCAAAGTGCTCGCCGGGCCCTTTCCGTGCATTCAGTAGTTGCCAGGCCTAGGTCGCGGACGTTTCGGTGACAGCGATCCGCGACTGCGCTAGCGAGGTGGCAGAAGTTGATCCAGAAAGAACCTTGGCACCGGTAAGCGACAACGCTCGATTAGCCCGACGCAACTCACGTAACGCGACCAAAGGTTGCTCCGAAGCAGAAACTCCCTCCGACTCCAGTACGCCTACAGCCCAACGCGTTCCGGCTCGGACCGCTTCATGCTCGGTCCCGCCGAACACGTCGGCCAGATTCTTCCTGCCACCCACAGGACGGCGCGCCGCGACAGCAACACCCACCACCAAAGCCAGTGCCGTATAGAGCGCGATCACACCATGAAGGCTACCGCCCATCTACCGGGAGCGCCTGACGCAAACTCCGCTCTTGCAGACTCGGCGCGGAACAAGTCTCAGCCGGCCGACGGCACTTCGGTGATGGCGTCGGCGGTCACGAGCATGTCGATCTCGACGCTGTTGGTTCCGTCGCCATCGGTGACGCGCACAGTTACCCCTGCCAGAGCCATTGGTCGTCGTGCATTTTCGCCCATAATTTCAATTCAGATAGCAACTTCCGTCGAAACTGGTTGTTACACAGTCACTTAAGAAAGAGAACTGACACAACTTGAAAGTTACCGGTGAGATATTTCCACTGTTACCGATCGCCATCCGAGCAACAAACCACGGGCCATCGGATCCCCGTCGCATGACGAAAGACGTGCGGGCCGATCCACATGATCAACTGTCTGCGCCGCCTCGGATGTCGTCGCGGTGCAGGGACGCGAGTTCGGCGAGGTGAGTTCCGACCCGATCAAGCGGGACACCGACCGTGACGAGATCGCGAGAACCTCGTCCTGCACCTATCCCACCGTATAGGTCGGCAGATGCACACAACGGCCTAACGTCGACCACGTCCAGCGCCGTCGTCTCGACGGCAGGACCCACACCACCATCAAACGCCGAGAGCCGCGTGCATGGTGCGATATTGAGCGTCCCTTTCGCCCTTCCGGACTTACCCGTGGACGTGCAGACTCATACAGTTACTGTGGACGCTTAGTCACACTTAGTTTACTGTGGGCACATCTGAGATAGATGCCACAAAGGAGCCCGAAATGCAGTTCCTAACACTTCGTCGCACGCGGCGTAACGCGCCATCTGTCCGGTTAACTCCGGGGCGCAATACCGTCAACGAACGCCGCGATTACCACGACACTCTGCGCACACTGTCCGAGGCATCCTCGACAGGGCTCCACTTCGAGGCGTTCAAAGACATCGCCTGGAATTCGCCCGAGTTCGCCGCCCCCGCGGACGACCCGAGATGGACACTCCCCGCGGTCGACCCCTTGTCCCACACCGACTGGTACCGCGCGCTCTCACCCCAGGAACAACGACGAGTTGCCCGGATTCGGCTCGCATCTATAACAAAGACCGGCTCCCAGTTCGAGCAACTGCTCCTTCTCGGCGGTACCCAGTTCTTGATGAGCCTGGCGAACGAGAACCCCGAATTTCGCTACTTCATGCACGAACTCACCGAAGAGACACACCACATCCAGATGTTTCAGGAGTTCACCAACCGGGTGGCTCCGGAGGTACACGGTGCCCCAACGTGGCTTGTCAAGGCCTTCCCCCTGGTCGGTTCGCTGGGATCGCTGTGGCCCAGTTTCTTCTTTCAGATCATCCTCGCTGGAGAGGAGCCGATCGACCACATCCAGAAGAGCATCATGCGCGGCGGTGGCATTCACCCGCTCACCGACCGCATCATGCAGATCCATCTCGCCGAGGAAGCACGTCACATCGGATTCGCCCATGCATGGTTGCGCCATCACGCTCCGCGCATGAGCCGATTCAACCGCCTCGCACTCGGCCTCACCACGCCGGTAGTCATGCGCATAGGGTTTTGGGCCATCGTCGTCCCGAGCCGGCAGGACGCGACGTTGCTGGGTATCCCCCGCAATGTTCTGCGCGAGACCTACTCGATGCGCAACCCCGATTTCCGGCGACTCCTTGCGGAGTCCTGCGCAGACGTCCGGAGTCTCGCCGACGCCAACGGAATGCGCACGCGGCTCACCCTCTGGTCCTGGCGGCTTACCGGAACCGACGGCCGGCTGTCGCGTTACCGCAACGAGCCGTCGAGGGCCACAGCCTGACGATCTTCAACCCGCGACGCAACTGCCCCTCTCCCACTTCGACAGACAGCTGCGTTACCCGCTCACCGCGGTCGAGGGAATGGCGCACAGATATCAGCGCGCCAACCACAGGCCCACACCCGAATCGCCCATCAAATTGTAGGAAGCGCATCGATCGAGGCCGAACCGGCGACATCAGTGCCAGATGACAACCAAATCCGCACGTTGATGAGCGGCTTCCGCTCTCGTGCTCGACGCTCGAGCCCTCGCGCCTGAAGTACTCCGAGGTTCAGAAGGGCGCTTATGGCGTGACGTTGCAGACGGAGGAGGATTCCCTCCGCTCCACCGACGAGTCCCTGCGCGGCGATGCCTGCCGGGAAAGCCGGCCGACCCTGCGGGAGGTCGTGAAGGCCACGCTTTCGGCCGCCGCCATCGAGAGTGGGACCGCCTGGGTGCTGGCCGTGCTAGTGGACAATGAGAACATGACGACCGGCGCTCCTGCTCAAACCGTGCACTTTCATCAGAAGCATTACACGGCAGTGGTTTCTGGCGCGAAAGTTTCCATCGTCCGCTGGCGCGAGGACACACACGAAGGGCCGGCAATTTTCATCTTCGATCATCACCCGACCGCCCGCCCCCTTGCAGGACAAGTCACCGCTGTAGAAACATACGATCTCGCTCACCTGTCGCCGCTAGCAGCTCACCAGCCACCCGGCACCGACATGACGAATTTCGCAAAACAACTCCGGGCCAACTACTACCCCGATATGCCTGAAGACGCTGCTGTCCAGGTAGTCGTCATAACGACTGGTCACCACAGGGATTCGTCACTGCCCGCGACGTAGTGCGACCGAACTCAGCCGTCGAAAACCTCTGTTGCATTTCCGTGTGCGTCGAGGTCTGCGCTGCCGGCGGCGATCCACTGACCGGAGTCGGCGCGGGGTGCGGCTTTGAGGAGCCGATGAGGTCGTTGCGGCCTATTCTGGCTGAGTTGATCGGTTCAGGCGCACTGACACTCGCCCGGGGTCAGCGTTGTCGTGGATCCTCTGCGACAGGGCCGCCTTCGTTTTMCCACCGCTCCAGTGCGCGTTTTTCCTGCTTGGCGGTGGTGTCTTTGCGTGACCCGAGTGATTTTACGGACTTGAGTAGTTCTGTGAGTCGGCCCATGACCGGACCATACTCGACTTTCCGGCGATGCTGACCCAGGGTGGAACGTGACGGCCTCGATGTCCAGACGCGGGCCGAAGTCCATGTCGTCGACCGAAATGTCGTCAAACCACTTCGATCCCCAAGATCGCCGCATTCCTCCTGAATGTCGCCGGAAGAATCGCTATTCTCAACCAATTCATTCGCGACTCGCGCGAGAAAAAAATGGCGCAAGCATCGCCCGAACGGGCACGAGTAACCCGACGACTCATGCGCCGACATCGCGGCCTATCTGCCTGATCGCAACGGCCCGAGATGGTGGGGAACCCGGCCTCAACGCGATGACGGGGCGGGCACACACACGGCCTCACCGAAGGTAGCTCGTCCGAATTCTCGACAACAATTGGTCCACCATTCCCCGTATCCACAACACTGTACCGACGACCGCACGGACACATAGATGTCGAACAAACTATTCGCGCGGGGCGTTGGCGCAGCTCGATATGAGATGAGTCGGGCCGTGTCTCGGGTCGGACTCATGTACGACAAACTCTGTCCGTGCACATGTCAGGGAATTTCCGGAAAAACGAATAAGTCAGGCCTAGCCCCTCGATGCTGCACTCGTGACTCGGCCGGCGGATACGCGGGTCACGGCCCGGTCAACGCGGTGGATCGAGGGCGGGGCCTCCCGACGATGCGGCACGTCCTGATTCGCAGGCATTGCTCTGCCCTGGAGCGGGAGTGGTGCCGATTCCCGGAGCGAGTGGAGATTCGATCTCGGAGACCTTCCACGCGCCGTCCACCGGTTTCATTGTGAATGTCAGCACGTTCGCTGCCCCGTTCTCGGTGCCTGTTCCCGTTTCGTCTCCGGCGTCTTTCCACGTGGTTGTTTGGTCGAACACGACTAGGACTTGTGTGGAACTGTCGTCCGAGGAAACGACTCCGGTCGAGAGGAGTGATCCGGTCGACGTCAGTTGCAGTGTTTTGATGGTGTCCTTCAATGTTGTTTCCGAGCAACCGATCTGGTCGCGAGCGTTGCCCGTGGTTGCATCTTGCATTTGAGAGAAGTAGGTGTCGATGCTCTCGGGGCTGTAATTCGCGAGGAGTGCGGCGTATTGCTTCGCGGCGGCCACCGCCTCGCCGTCAGCGCTGTCTCCGTCATCTGAGAGGTTACGTCCGGCAACAAATCCGAACAACGTTCGCCAGAACCGACACGCCATATAAACAAGCTCGGGTGGAAGCGTCCGGAAAGACGCTGAAGTGGTGACCGGGGACTTCCGGTCGGGCCCCGCGTGCCAAAGCGTCAACTCGCCTCCGCCCCTATGTGTTAAGGACGGAGCGAGTCTTCGTCACCCACAGGTTTTGCGGAAACCGTTCGAAAAGCTTGTTAGTGCGCCCGCATGGCACACGTCATCAGGGCTCACAATCGACCGAGGGCAGTTTCACGTCCTCATTCCGGGTTGTTCAGTCGGACAGGGCCCGGCCTCTGGAAATGTATGTCTCCATTTCTATGTCCGGGACCATTCCACCGCCAGTGGCCCAGGCGATATGCGTAGCGTTGCGGAATCGTTCTGGGCTCAAAAGCTGACAACTCACGCCTTGTCGAAGGTCGCGAGCGAGTCGGAAGGCACCGGGGAGGCTCGCTGCGGCGGACGGTTCGATCTTCAACTGCTCGGTGTCATGGAGCATGGAAACCATTCGGAAGAGTTCGTTGTCGTCGACTGTGTACACCCCGGTCAAGAGATGTTCCATTCGTCGTCCGACGAGTCCGGACGGGCGCCCTACCGCCAAACCGTCGGCAGCAGTGAGATTGTCGATACCGAAGTCCTGGACACTGACCATCTCGTGCATACCCGTGTACATGCCGAGCAGCATGGCGGGTGAGTGGGTGGGTTCGGCAAAGATGCAATGCACGTTGTCCCCGAAGATGGTCTTGAGACCAAAGGCGACGCCTCCTGGTCCGCCTCCGACACCGCAAGGGAGGTAAACGACAAGTGGGTGCGCATCATCGACCCGGATGTCCAACGCTTGCAGTTGCCCTGCAAGACGACGCGCGGCGACCGCGTATCCGAGAAAGAGCGTTTCGGAGTTCTCGTCGTCGATGAAATATGTGAAGGAATCTCCTTCCGCTTCACTACGTCCTGCTGCGACAGCGACCGAATAGTCAGCCTCGTGTTCGACTACTGTGACACCGTGGTCGCGAAGTTTGTCCTTCTTCCATTGTCGAGCATCGGACGACATATGTACGGTCACGTGGAACCCGAGGGCAGCGCTCATCACCCCGATCGAAAGACCGAGATTTCCGGTGGAACCGACTGCGATGGTGTGCTTTGCGAAGAGTTGCTTCGCTGAAGAACCCGAAAGCACGCGATAGTCGTCATCGAGCTTCAGAACCCCGGCATCAAGCGCGATGGCTTCGGCATGGGCAAGCACCTCGTAGATACCACCACGAGCTTTGATGGAGCCACTGATAGGCAATTCGCTGTCGAGTTTCAACCACAGCGAATCAATCGATTGTCCATACGAGTTGGTGAGCGCTTGTTGCATGGCTGGGATAGCGACGATCCGCGATTCGATGATCCCCCGCGAAGAACGTGTGTCAGGGAAAATCTCGGCAAGGAAGGGGGCGAACCGAAGTAACCTGTCCGCTGCATCGTCAACGTCAGCGGATGTGAGGGCGACGCCTGACAGCGCGGTACGGGATGTCGTCAGGTGCGGGTTCAGCCACAGCACTTCGGTCGTCCCCACCAGGCTGGGCAAAAGCGGGCACTGCTGATACCAGTCGTCGCGTGACTTTCCAAGTATCAATTTCGTCCTCCACGGATCTTCTCGGTACGGCTCTTGCATCGCGCAAGTTGTTGCAATGCGCTGCGATTGGGAGTGTCAATCAGTTGATTCCTTCGAACGCCGGCCCGAGCGCTGTGATGCGGATACCGCATCGAAGTCGACGCCAGGGGAGGTCTGCGGGCTCTGCGGTCATCGGGCCAGGAGCCCTCGCGTTCAGAACAGTTTCGGCGATCTGGTCGAAGTCAGCCCTGAAGTGTATTGCACTCTTGACAACGACTATTCGGAGTTTTTCCGGGTGAATTCCGATCATTCGAAGTTGTGCGCGATCCATTATTTGCGATTTGTGTGTGGTGACTCCGATCAAGATCCCGCGGTGGCGGAGTGAGGCGCTTGGGCCCGAGTCGATTTCGTTGCCGTTCATCATCGGCCCTTCGAATCGGCACTTACCGTCTGAGAGATACTCGACCACGAAGGTCGCTTCGAGCGGTCCGGTCTCCGGAATACCTGGGTGCCCTCCAAGTTGGAGGGTAATGCTTGCCCCGAGACCAGCGGAATGCGCTGCTGCGGCGGCGGCGGGATCACAGATCGATGCCACGGCGGCACCTTGTGCGTCCGCGCGTATCAGAGCAGAGAGCAGCCCGGTCGTTCTTGCATCCCCACCGGCACCCGGGTTGTCCTGCGGATCGGCGATGAGCACGGGCCGAGTTGCTCTGCTGGCCAACCGATCTGCTTCTGCGACTGCCTCCTCGGGAGTGAGGAAGGATACTTGAAACTCTGACTCCCGAGCAACGATGTGGGTGTAGAGCTCATCGACTGCGTCTTTCAGGTCGTCGGCGTCTGAGCCGTAGCCCCAGACCGTCGGGCCGCAGTCTGGGGTGTCGGCGGCCGGGAACCCGGGCGCGAACGAGAGGCATCGGTCAGCTCTGTCGAGAAGGGTGACCTCCTCGTAGATCGAGCGAGCGGGTTCGGCGAGTGTGTTGCCAGCGTTGACCGGGATCAGGAAGGGAATTTGGCGCCAGTACCGATGTAGCTGCCCGCCGCGGTAGAGGTGCGTCAGAAGCTGGGCTGCGCGGCGGCCCGTCTCAGCCATGTCCACATGTGGATACGTTCGAAATGCGACCATTCCGTCCGCATTGGCCATCATTGCTTCGCTGACATTGGCATGCAGATCCAAGCTGACGACGATGGGCACACTGCTTCCGACAATGGAGCGAAGCCGAGTCAGCAACTCACCTTCTCCGTCATCGTGATGCTCCGCCACCATCGCGCCATGCAGGTCAAGATAAACAGCGTCGGGTCGCGTCTTTTCCGCCGATTCCAGGATTTCACCAGCAATTCGGTCGTAGGCGCTGCGTGACACCGGCCCAGAGGGGCTCGCTGCAGCCCAAATCACCGGGATGATCGTTGCCGCGGTGTCGCGCATTTCCGCCAGAAAACCACCCATCGGAATATTGACGTCGACTAACTCGAATAACTCTTCATTGCGACGCAAAGCGGGGAATCCTTCCCCATTCAGGAAGTTCTCGTACTCCGCTGAGGTTCGGGAGAAAGTATTCGTTTCATGTTGAAATCCGGCTGTCATTATTCGCATCAGAATCTCTCTCAGAGGTCTTTATTTTGCCACTGGCATTCGGTTGACAGCGATTCCGATTCCTCCGAAGACAACGAGGACCGCCAAAGCTAGCAAACCGGCCGTGCTTTTGCCTGTGGCATCTCGGATGAAGCCGATGAGCGTCGGACTGAGAAACCCACCCAGGAGCCCGATACTGTTGATCAAGGCGATGCCACCAGCTGCAGCAGTGCCCGTGAGATAAGACGACGGGATTGACCAAAAGACRGCATACGCTCCCCAAATGCACGCGGTTGCGATGATCAGAGCCGGGAACGATACGGCGAGCGTGCCGGGAGTCAGTGCAGCGACGGCGAGGGCGAGCGCTCCGACCAATGCTGGCACAGCGCTGTGCCAGCGTCGCTCCCCGTGTCGATCCGAGCGCCGACTGAGCAGCACCATCATTACGATCGCAGCAAGATAGGGCAGCGAGGAGAGCCAGCCGATCGTTTGGGTGCTCTCGATACCACTGTCTTTCAATATTGTGGGGAGCCAGAAGCTAACGGCGTAGATGCCGCTGATCAAACAGAAGAAGCTTGCAGCGAGGGCAAAAATCCGGGGATCGCGCAGAACCTGCCCGAAGTTGTGATTGGAAGCTTGGGCACGTTGCCGACTGAGATCATCATGGATGAGTGCTTTTTCCACCGGGGAGAGCCACCTGGCTTCGGCTGGGGAATCTACGAGGTATTTCCACACCACCAGACCGAGCAGGACCGTGGGGATGCCCTCCAGCAGGAACATCCATTGCCACCCCGCAAGCCCGTACGTGCCGTCGAAGGTCGTGATTATCCACGTCGAAACCGGGCCTCCCACCATCGACCCAAGTGGCCCGGCCAGTAAATAGAGCGCCATCGGGGCTGCAAGACGGGCGGCGGGGAACCAGAAAGTTAGATAGAGGATAATTCCCGGGGCGAAACCGGCCTCGAACACACCGAGCATGAAACGCAATACGATAAAGCTTGTGGTATCGGTTACGAACATCATTGCTGCCGATGTCAGACCCCACAAAATCATAATGCGCACGATTGTTTTGCGCGTACCGATCTTGGTGAGAAGTAGATTGCTTGGTACTTCGAAGAGGACATAGCCCAGGAAGAAGATACCCGCGGCGAGTCCGTACACCGACTCGCTGATGCCGATGTCCTCCGACATTTGCAATTTCGCGAAGCCGATATTGACGCGATCCAGGTACGCGAAGGTGTAGCACAACAGCACCAACGGCAAAATTCGCCACGCGATCCGCCTGTACATCCGTTCCCTACCGTCGGCCCGCTGACCAGACACCGCTATGGGCTTGCTGACGTCCATTCGTTTCTCCGTTCTCACTCCCCCGAACGGACACAGTCTGATCGGTAGTATGCCTACAACCGCCGAAATTGAGGAAAGTTTGCACAGATACGGAAATAACGATGAATAATTACACCCAGACCCAGGATGTGCTCGACGAAACCGATCTGGCACTCATCGACGCCCTACAGGTCAACCCACGTTCAAGCTGGCTACAGCTCGGAGACGCATTGGGAATCGCTCCCATAACCCTGGCACGCAGATGGGAACGCTTGAGAAACTCCGGCGCGGCCTGGGTGTCCATCACCCAACCACCCGAAAAAAGTCGGGGCGCAGTCATCGAACTCAGTTGCACCCCCCAATCTGAGATGGCGGTAGCCCGACATATCGCACAACTTCCATACATCAGCACGGTCGGAATCACCACAGGCGACTATCAGGTGTATGCCAACCTGCTCGCTCCAACACTGTCTGCGACCACGCACGCTCTACTCCAGTCGATCTCACTCCCCGCTGATGTCACGCGCATGCGCAGCCATGTCTTTGGCAGCATGTTCGGAGGCATCCAATGGAGGCTCGGAGTACTCAACCGAGCTCAGACCGACCTTCTTCGCGATCCGGCCGCTCAGTCCACCCGACAGAGCCGACCTTTCGGCCCGCAAGACAGGGATTTATTCCTCGCCCTCGCCGAAGATGGTCGACGCGCGTACACAGACCTCGCAGAAGAGTTGAACAGCAGCGTCCACGGAATCCGTCGCCGGGTTCGCGACCTATTGAGCCAAGGCGAAATCACCTTCCGTTGCGACGCAGCCCGCTCACTATCTGGATGGCACACCATGGCCCTTCTGTGGCTCAGCGTCCCCGACCAGGACCTCCGCACTATGGGCAAGGACATCAGCACCTGGGAAGAAACACGCCAGTGCTCCGCAGTGGTCGGCGCCGTCAACTTGCTGTTGATCGTAAATTTGCGCTCCTTCGAACACCTCGAACAAATCGCCACTCGCATCCGCGATCGACACCCAAGCGCACAAATCGTCGACCGCCGTCTGGTAATACGGCAAGTCAAAGTTTACGGCCGTCTCGTCGACCAACAAGGCCGCAGCACTCACACGATCCCTGTCGATGCTTGGCCCCCCGAGCTATTGTCAACTAACCATCCCTAAAGGGCCAAGTATGATGCCTGCTTCTCTAGATGGCAGCTAAGGCGTGGCCGCTCTAGACGCGGTTCATCCAGCGGCCCAACCATTTTCATTCTCCAAACCTCAGGGCGGAGCACCACTTCTCTCCAGTGCAATCGCCACCACACAACAACGGCACCTACCACCCACCTGAGTCGAGCTGCATCATGTAAGGCTGTTCTCGCAACCACAACCAGAAAAGGAAGTCGGAAACACCATGAAACACAGCCCACTTCACCCGCGTGTCAGTGTGATCGTCACACACGCCGCCTAGCCGACTCACCAGACAAAATCATCCGCGTGGACGACACTCAGTCCACCGAGGACATCCTCACTCGCTACTACCCCGGCGCCAAAACTGACGATCGCGGAGGCTTCGACACCCCTGATGGTGACAGTTACCACTACGATCGAGCGCTAACCGATTAGCTGTCGAACCGGCACCTTCAACCGCAATGCGCTGCCCGCAAACGCATTCCACTGTTGATAGCCCAATTCGGCGGCGATCTGCCACACCCTCCCAAAATCCGTCCAATGCTGCCATGCACTACTTTCCGCGGTCGGTCCACCAAATCTCCGCGTCGCGTGGAGCTGGCGCGTCAACTGTTGCGAGATAGTCGAGGACCATCATTCGGGCGACGTCGAGATCTCGCGTTCCGTATGTCTGCGTGTACCCGTGCCCTTCGATGCGGAGTTCGAGACCGTTCTGTCGGCGCCAGCCGCGCCACCATGGTCCTCTGCACGTCCACCGGCTCACCGTCACGTGTATCGATGCCATGAAGCCAGTCTGTCAGGTCCAGATCATCGGAATGCGCGACACGCAACTACCGGCACACCTCCGGGGCGTGCTGGTGCAGCGCCGAGCTGCTCGCTGCTGGTTGCTGCCTCGATTGCGGTAAGTGTTGCGACGGTAGTCAGTTCTTGTTCGTCCGAGAAGGAACCCTCTGTTCCGAAAGCCACAGGGCCGAACGCCAACATCGCTTTGGAAGTCGACTGCGGAACCGACGGCGTCGGCGTCGTCGACATTACGTACGGCGTGACCAGCAAGCAGGTGATGGTGGCCCGAAATGCCACTTCGCGTTCGGTCGGCGCGATCGAAAAGTTCTCGAATAATTACGGGGCCACGGATGACGGCGTGGATGCAACGCTGACGGTGTCGACGCGGCCGACTACTGGAACGTGCCAGACTTCACTGACGGATTACAACAGTGGAGATATTCTGGCTGAGAAGGAAACTGCGGGCAAAGCCGAGTTCACTGTGCTCGTCCCGAGCGACTAGCTTTCACTTCACGTTCGATATGAGCGCTGCCGAGTAGCACCTGAAAATGACGATCGCCCGCCTGGCTTTGTACCTRGCGGGCGTTCTCATGTTCGGGTGTCGGATTACCAAGCACCGGAGAGGGTTCCTGGTCATGTCAGCTCTATTCGTGCTGTACCTGGAGAGGCGCTACATCCGGTGGTGCGGAGCGCTCAGGGTTTCACTGCTTTCGGCCACGCCGTCGCGTCCTTTGCCGTTACAGCGGGGTGGGCGATGATGACGGCAATGAAACTGGGAATCGACATTCCCAAACCGTGTGAGAGCGTCGCCGCGACCTTGTCTCCTTCGAGCCATGCGCTCGGATCATCTCTGAGGTAGAAGCGGAACTCCGTGTCGTGCGGAGGATTCAACGACTCGGTGACAACACCCGGGCCGGTCGTACCGCTCCACATCCACGCCACATACCCCAGGTAACGGCCACTGAGTTCCATCCGAAACGATCCGACTATCCCTGCCGCATAGGCCTTGACGGCGTCCTCGAAACGACCGAACGTCACCAACCCACCTTCGTAGGACCGCTCGTCGCACGTCATCGCCACGTACCCGTTCGCGGTCTTCCGCACCCCGCGATACCCTCCGAAGTAACCACCACTACTACGCGGAAGTTGCGTCACGACGTATCCGTCGCCGGAAAACACCTGATCATTCCATCCCATCCCGAACGCGGCAGGAATGACAGCGCGCAGATAGTCGACGGTCGCGGTGAACTCGGCGACCTCGGCATCAGTTAACAATCCCACGCCGTGGGGATTGTTTACTTCCGCCTGGCGGAGGGGGTTCCTGGTCATGTCTGCTCCTGGGTGGGTGTGAGCTGAAGATTACTGTTCGCTGCCGACACTGCGCAGTGCGCGCGTAGCGAGGTCGATCATGGGGTGGGTGGTGGGTAGATCTGTTTGAGGATGTCCGCAGCGATCATTTGCTCGATAGTCAGCAGGGAATAGTTGTCGATGTTCGTGTAATCAGTGCCCCGCCACAGGATTGGGAGTCCAGTTGCAGAGTCTATTTGGGTGACCACGAATTGGGTGCCACCGCCAGGCGCGGCGAACGCTTCTGCGATCTCACCGGTGAGCACCGCCATGTTCGGGGGCAAGGGTTGATCGATGACGTATCGGTAGAACGGTTCGGCGGAATTCGCTGGTGGAAGGCTGCGCGCGGGAAACATGTCCCCGTCCGCCCCAAGGAATCTACCGTCGGGCTTGCCGAAGCGGTCGAACGCGGTTCCGGGCGGAAACTGAGGGAGCATTTCGTAGATCGCTTGACCGGTGGTGGGGTCGATAACGAAACCCTTCTGATCAGGATACTTAAGCCCTGTTACTGGGTCGATGAACTTTGCCTCCCACGTTGCCAGCGTCCCTCCCGGACCGTAAGGCGTGGCGTCCGGCGGGAACAGGCGCACCGCTTGAGGGTCGATCCCGGCAGGGTCGGGGTATGCCCCGATACCGGCGGTGGGTTTCGGCGACGGGCTCAGGGCCGGAGTGGCTGGCGGCAGTGCCGGGGTGGCAGTAGGTGTAGCGGGGTCGATCGCCCCGACCGGGGGCCTACCGGGCGCCAGGCCAGGATCGGCAGCCGACGTTGTCGGAGGCTTCACCGGCGCAGTGGCGGGAGGTTTCACCGGCGCGATGGCACCGGCATCCACACCGGTGCGCCCGATCCCCTCAATCACGTCGTCGGCAGCAGTGCGGGCGATACCAGCCTCGACGCGCGTTGCGGTGGACGCCACGCGCGTACCCAGTCCGGCTTCGGCGAACGGACCGGTCAGCACCGCTGCACCGGCATCGAGCTGTATCTGTTGATACCAGTACTGCGGACCTTCTTCCCGCAGCGCATCGAGCCGCAGGGCGCTTTCGAGTACGTCACGGGTGGTACCACTGGGGTCCTGGTTGTAGGAAACAACGGCTTGGGCGACGGACTTCCCCAGACCGAGAAGATCCGACCCCGCCTCCGCAAGGCCTTCGATTCCGTTGGCGCCGCGCACATTCTGGCTGAACCGGAACAACGACGTCAGGACGGATCCTTGTTCACTGAACCAGTCGTCCCGTGCGCGTTCTGCAGCGGTTTCACGTAGCCACTCGTCGCGGTCGTCCTTGGCCTGCGCCGCTGCAACTGCGGATTCTTGGTTGGCGTTCTCCTGCGCGGCGGCCATCGTGTTGAGGGCCTCAGTGGTGGGCACCGTGGTGACCTCCAACTCGGCATCGGCCGAATCAACAGGATTGTTGTACCGGTTGGTGGTGCCGTCCCCCTGATCGACTGTCATTTCGGATCCAGGCTTCATCGTGTCCTGGTTCGGTACGTACGCCGTGTAGCCAGGGTCGGGGGTACCCACGACCGCGACGCCGTCCGGCTGACCCGAGATCGCTTCCTGGCCGTTCGGCAGTGCGGTCGCCGTCATCGACTGTCCGGAGGCGACGTTGTCTCCGCCGTAGAGTGGGTCCGCGAGGATCGGATACAGGATGTTTTCGATGCCTGCGGTGTCGACGACCTGGACGAGTTGTCCGTCGCGGATCTCGTAATGCGTCGGAATGGGTGTGCCGTTGGCGTCGTAGGCCCACGGAGCGTCGATCGTCGAGACCGGGTTTCCGTCGGCGTCGAAGACGGTGGCCGTGCCATCGGGGTTGACGCTCATGTGACCGCCGGGCGGCACCGTCACCGGAATCACGGACTCGTGGGACGACGCCTGGTCGTGGATCAGGAAGAAGAACCGGTATCCGTCGGCGATCGGATCGAACACCCGCAACGCAGACTGCCCGCCAGGGGAATACGCCATGAGCGGTGAGGCGATGGTTCCGACGACCTGCGAGAGGACTGATTCGGGTGTGCGGGGACTGAACGGTCCGGGCCGACCGCGCACTCCGATTCCGGCCGCCGTGAACGCTGCGGCACCGACGAGAACCAATTCGAGGTAGCGGTCACGGCCGTCGTCCTGGCTGAGCCCCGATTTAGTGACGGTGGGAGTCGATTCCGATTGCGCGGGAGCAGTATTCGGGGTTTCTGTGGGTACTGGTCCGGGGCCGCGATCGGTGGTCGCTGTGGGTGTGGTCGATTCAGCGGGTTGAGGCGTGGTCGGGGCAGGTCCGCCTGTGGTCGACGGGACCGGAATTCCTGCAGGGTTCTCGATACCAGATTGTGTCGGCGACTGCGGCTGCCCCGGGTGCGCCGCACCTGGCACGGGAACGATCGGGGTGCCGTTGTAGGTGGGAAAGTTCGTCGGAGCATTCGCCCCGACGTTCGGGCCACCGCCCGGAGCCTGTGCACCGGGAAGCCCGACGGTGGTCGTCGGCGCAGCTGTTGCGGTCGTGGACGGCGCAGTAAGGCACGGGTTGATGTACTCAGGCGGGATCGATGCACCAGGTGGTAGTGAGGCGATCAGGTTCAGGTAGATCTGATGATCACGTGCCCGCACCGCCGCGCAATCCTCTTCCGGTGTCGCATGCGCCGGTCCGGCAGTGAGCGCGAGCCCCGCACCGATCACGCCGGCGGTCCCGGTCAACAGTGCTCCGGCAGCGAGAAACCCCGCCAATGGCCGCTTGAGTTTCAGTGCGGACTTCACCGTCGATCACCACTCGTGTTCGACTTCTTCCGAATCTCGGCGATGAGTGTGTCTACGCCCCACCAGAACACTCTGCCCGCGATCGACATCCACAGAAAGAACGCCAGATACACCAGGATCGTCCCGTAATCCTCGGCCCAGTCCGCGAGGCGTCCGATCACCGTGAATGCGGCAATCAACAATGCGAGCCCGAAGACGGTGGCGATGACCGCTTTCGACGTCTGGCTCAGCTCACTGTCGCGGTCCCACTCCTGTCTCGAGGGTTCAGCGCCTGAGCGGCCGGGATTGGTGGACGACTCCCGACCTGATCCGGGTGGGATGTACGGCAACGCGTTCTCCGCCGCGATGTCGCGGCGGGTGGGTGAAGTCATCGGGGCGTTCGGTGAGGTAGTCATCGGAGGTGAATGCCTTTCCCCGCCAGCCGGTCTGCGGGTCTCGGGATGCGTGTCACCCCCCTTGAACAGCATCGGGTGAGATGCGGATGGGTGACGAATCAGTGGGCAGAAAGCTCTGGTTGTTACCAAGGGCAGTTGATGTACGAGGTGGCTCCGGCTGCCCACTTCCCGCTCGGCGGAAGGTAGAACTCGTAGGAAGCGCAGCCGTTCGGGTACTGCGCCGCCCGGGCCGTTTCGATTGCCAGGACGTTCGCGGAGGAGTCGATCACCCTCTCCCACCCCGGAACTGGGACCATCACATTCGCATTCGCCAGGGCGGCCGGGATGCCGCTGTCGCGGGCCGCGACCGTGACAGCGTGATTGATGGGGATCTGCACGACGGGGGCGCCCAGTTCTGCGAGAGTGGGTGCCGCCGATGCTGCCGGAGCGAAGGTGAGCAGAACGCCACCGATCGCAGTTGTGGCTGCTGCGGTCGTTGCCGCGATTTTCTTCATACGTGCGTGGGGGGTCACAGAGTTCTCCCTTGGGAAGACAGGTCCGATGAGCTCGAACGCTGTTGGGTTACAGCTTTTTCGGCTGTCCGAGTGGTACGAGAGTTCTGTCAGAGCCAGGTCGGATCGGAGTACACGAACACACTGTTGTCCGACGTCGCCGTCGAGACGGCGAACTGTGCGTAGGAGCGGATCGTGACCGGACCCATGCACGCATCGACCTTGACGTGCACGTTCTCCGCCGTGATCGATGCCTTCGCGGCTTCGAGGTCCTTCTTCCCCAGGGGGATCGTGGTGATCGTGCCCGGTGCAATCGTCGTCTGGATGCTCGGGTTTACCGAGGCGTTCACGCCGATGTTCGCCGACGGAACCCCGGAGATGGAGACACCGACGGACGGGCCGAGGGAGAATCCCAGTCCCACGCCGAGGCCGGAGGAGACGTCGATTTGGCAACCGATCTGCAACCCCTGCTCGATATATCCGGTCTTGACGGCCGTATCGCCCGCACCGGAGATGGTGCCGGTGACCTTCGCCGACACGAAACCCTCACGCGTGAACGTCGTCGTGGCCAGATTCGGCACCGGGTTCGCCGAAAGTTTGGTAGCAGCGAGATCGAGGGTCCAGCCGTCATCGGTGACCGTGCTTGCAAACTTGTCCGGCAGTGCCGTCGGGGTCGCCGAGGCGGTACCGGCAAACGCGAGTGCGCTCACCATCAATACCGACGACACCGCAGCACATGCGCCCACGGCTTTTCCGATGCGGCGCTTTCTTGTCAACGTGCGGACGGTTTCGGCGGTGGTGGTGGCCATGGTCGGTCTCCCTGGGGATGAGTCGAAATCTCGGAAACCAGAACGATTGCCGAAACTTAACTGAACGTCTGACCGGGACGCTACAACACCGCATACATGCCCGACTAGCCTCCAATGTCCGGATCAGTCCACCTAAAGTCGTACTCCGAGTTACGGAAACATTACGGAGAAGCCCGGACCAGGCGGTTCGTTCCCCGGAGAGATGTGACGAGCCTCATGGTCACGAAATGATGACGCCAAACGCGGTGCAGTCATTTGTCGGCAAACGCACGGTGACCTACCGAGCGAAGGGGCTCGATGGTGGCGAGGTAGTCGAGGACCATCATTCGCGCGACGTCGAGATCTCGCGTTCCGCATGTCTGGGTGTACCGGTTGACTCTCAAATCGTAGCGATGACGGCACACGTGAGAGCCTGCTAGGCATGGGATTTCGCGAGGAGTCGATCGCTGTGGCCATCCGAGTGGGGCAGGGCTACTTCACCGGAAACGCCACTCCTCGCACGCACACGCGGCGGCGCTGCAGCAGACTACGAATCAGATCTGACTATCACTGGGGCCTCCGACATCGCCGGGATTGCGGTGACTGCTCGCGCACGAACACCAGGCGCTGCAACGGCACTCGCGAACGACGCCGCGCGTGCGCTGAGTTCGTATCTCAACGACATGCCCAGGACGACCACCAACAAGATCAGCTACCGGGTCAGCTCTTTGGCTGAATAGCGAGCCCCACCACGCCACTTCATGTTCGCTCGGCGGTGACAACGCGAACATCGATGATGCAGCACTCCGCCGCGTACCCAAGGACCATCGCCCACAGCTCAGGGTTGTACCGGTTTCGGCCAGGCCGTCGCGGCTTTGCCGGTCACCTTCGGGTGGGCGATGACAGCGGTAATGAACGCCGGGATCGACAGGCTCATTCCATGCGAAAGTGTCGCCTCGGCCTTGCTTCCTTCGAGCCACACGCGCGGAACGTCTTCGAGATAGAAGCGGAACGCGGAGTCCTCTCCCACCCAGACATCGAGGATGCTGACCTTCTCGTTCAGCGTTCGCTCGCCGAAGGTCTGAGCGGTGAAGGCGCTGCCTGGTGTCATACCCGCTTCGACGGAGCTGGTTGCCTTCGGGCTGAACGTCGGCGTCGTAGCTGCCCAGCAGCGACTGAGAGACGAAGATGACCACCTGCGATTCGTCGATCCATTTACAGGCCGCGACGATGGCTTTGGYCAGGTCTTCGCGGCTCACGAACTCATGCTTTACGGAGGTCGTCGATCACGTAGAGGCGTTCCGGTTCGCTCAGTAGAACCGACAGGGGTGAGAGGTTGCGCATTTCGCGGGCAGTCTCGGTGTCGGAGGCTGCGATCTCGCGGACGGCGTCGATGTCGTTGTTGCTCACGATGTGTTCCCACTGGTCGAGGCATCGGGTCACTGAGGCGCCGGTGACGTGCTGGCGCAGTCGGTGCAGGCTGTTGTGGACCTGATCGGTGTCGAGGCTGAGGTGTTCGCGTTCGACGACGATCGCGTCGCCCAACTCGATTCGAACTGCCAAGTTCAGCGCTGGATCAATGTGGGCACCCCTCGCGTCGATGTCGAGGATCTCTCGTCGACTCCTGACGGCCATCTGTGGCTGGCAGACATCGGCGACAACAACGCGATGCGAACGTCGATCGGGCTGATCGCACTCGATCCAGCTTCAGGCACCGCCACCTCCTACCCCCTGGTTTATCCGGACGGGGCGCACGACGCCGAGACACTGCTGATCCAGAGCAACGGGCTTCCCGTCATCGTCACCAAGGATTACCTGGGCGCAAGCGTGGTCTACACAACCGCTGAACGACAGCAGGTTCAGGATCTGAGTATGGCGTCGCCGACCATGTTGGCCAAGGTAGGTCAGCTCAGATTTACTCCCACCCTCACTTCCGGTGGACCGGTCCCCCATGCCGGAACGATGGCTGTCACCGGAGGCGCCGTGAGCAAAGACGGCACGGTGGTAGCGCTGCGCAACTACACCGATGTCTACCTCTACACAGCTCCCGACGGCGATGTCGCGAAAGCCTTGACCACCAATCCTATTCGTGTGCCCCTTCCCGACGAGCCACAAGGTGAAGCGATCGCGTTCGACGCGGCCGGTGATCTGATCAGTGGCTCCGAGGCATACCAAGGGCCGCTGCCTCCGCTCCGAATTCTTCGAGGCGCCAGTGACATCGCGCGCTCGGGCGGAACCACAAGCTCTCTCGGGTCGTAGTCGATTCACGTCTCGGGAAAGCGGACAGGCGCCGCTATCATGGCCGAGTGAACAAACAACTTCGAGCAACAGTGGCGATCTCGACAGTTCTCGCGCTGGCTTCGTGCGCGAATTCTCTCGAAGGAACACCTCGACCGGATGCGTTTGTTCCGAGCGTCGACAATCCGGATCCGTCCGAATCCATCGACGGAGTTGTCACGGTCGACTACCCGGCAGCTCAACACGTACGGCCGAACGAACGTGTGGCGTACACACATTCACCGCCCTTCGGTGGTCGCCATGATTCGGTCTGGGCAAACTGCACCGGAGTTGTCTACCCGCAAGCCATTCGAACCGAGAATGCGGTCCATTCCCTCGAGCACGGGGCAGTGTGGATCACGTACAACCCCGACCTGGTCTCGAGTGAGGATCAGGCGCGCTTGGCACAGCGAGTCGAAGGCATGAGCTACACCTTGATGTCGCCGTATCCGACCCTGGATTCGCCTATCTCGCTGCAGTCCTGGGGCCGTCAACTCAAACTCGACAACGCTGAGGACGCTCGCATCGATCAATTCGTCTCGGCGCTACGAGTCAACCCGAACACGTATCCCGAAGTGGGCGCGACGTGTTCGGTGCCGATGACTAGCTTCGACCCGAACAACCCGCCGCCATTCGACCCCACCACTCCGGATCCGTCTTCTCCCGCAACAGTTCCGGAGCGGTAGCATCCCAGCAGACCCCTGTTCACAGCAGGGAGAAACTACTTACCTCGCGACCGACGTTCCAGTTCCACTGCGCGGCGCATGGTTTCCCGTGCCCGGCTTCGGTCACCGGCATAGTCGTAGGCGCGAGCGAGTCGGAAGTTCTGCTTCCAGTTGTCCGGGTCTGCTTCCCAGTCGACCTTGATCTGAGCGAACAACTCGTCGGCGGCCGCCCGCTCGATCCGGCCCGAAGGCAATTTCGGAAGTGAAGACGCATCGACAGCGAGGCCCTCGTCGTGAATCTGCTGCGCGAGGCGTTGGTGTGTGAAGCCGGCACGAAGGGTGGCGATGACGAGCCACAGCCCCAGGAACGGCAGGATCAGCACGCCGATCCCGAGACCGATCGCGGCGCCGCCTCCGTCTTGGATGAGCTGGATTCCGCGCTGGCCGAGCAACACGAAGTACACCGCGAGCGCGATACAGATCGCAACGATCAGCGCGAGGGTGCGGGTGGTCTTGTTCATAGATCGAGGAAGGAATCGATACCGACCGTCAGGCCCGGACGTGACCCGATCTGGCGGACACCGAGCAGAACGCCCGGCGCGAACGAATTCCGGTCGATCGAGTCGTGGCGAATGGTCAGCGTCTCGCCCTGAGTTCCGAGAATCACTTCCTGATGCGCGACCAGTCCGGCCATCCGCACGGAGTGAACCCGGACTCCGTCGACGTCGGCTCCACGCGCACCCTCGAGCTCGGTCGTGGTGGCGTCAGGGCTGCGTCCGACGCCTGCTTCCGCGCGAGCTTCGGCGATCATGGCGGCCGTTCGGTATGCGGTGCCCGAGGGAGCATCTGCCTTGTTGGGGTGGTGAAGTTCGATGACCTCGACGGAATCGAAGAAGCGCGCCGCGGCAGCCGAGAAGCGCATCAACAACACAGCACCGATGGCGAAGTTCGGGGCGATCAGAACACCCGTTGCAGGCTGCTCGTCGAGCCAGGACTGCACAGTCGCCAGCCTGGACTCGTCGAAACCGGTGGTGCCGATCACGGCGTGAATTCCGTTGGCCACGAGGAATTCCAGATTTCCCATGACGACGTCGGGGTGCGTGAAATCGACGACTACCTGAGTGCGGGTGTCGACGAACGTCTCGATGCGATCACCGGTATCGACCTGAGCGACAAGTTCCAGATCGGGAGCAGCTTCCACTGCCTCGCAGATCGCTCGACCGACCTTGCCCTTGGCTCCCAGAACCCCGACCCTGATGGGTGCTGCACTCACGTCTTCCACGCTCCGTCCGATGCATTGTTTGAGGTGAAGCCTACGCAATCGTGCCGATGCGCTCACCATCAGTCGGGCAGGAGTTATGTCACCACTGGCACACTGGACGTAGTGAGCAACCGTCCGCAAGTCCGCGAAACCGGCAACCTTCGACCACTCGAGTTGGCAACGGGTGCCGTCATGGCCGGATTCACGGTCGCGTTGTCCGTCATTGCCACGGTCATCCCCATGGCCAGCGCCCTCAACCTCGTGGCCGCCGTTCCGATGGGAATTGTTGCCCAGCGCTTTCGAGTCCGCGCCGTGATGACGGCCGGCGTCTCGGCTACTGCGGTCGCTTTCGTCGCAGCGGGTTCGGGATCTGCGGCGGCGGTCGCGCTGAGCGCTCTCCTCGGCGGAATCATCGGTACGGTCAAGCGGCGCGGTCTCGGCTTCATCTCCGCGTTGCTGTCGTCGCTTGTCATCGGACCCGCGCTGGCGTTGTTCTCCATAGTCCTGTTGCTTGTTCTCGCGCCCCTGCGCACCTTGTTGTTGACCTCGCTGGAGAACACCGCGCTGGGCGTGGCCGCAATCTTGAAGCGTGCCCCGACGCTGGTCGGCGCAGCCGAATGGATCGAGAACAGCATCGGCTCGATCATCGACTACTGGTGGTTGTGGATCGGCCTGTCGATCAGCTCCGGAATCGTCCTCAGCACCGTCGTCTCCTATTTTGTCCTCGGTGCCGTCCTCGATCGATTGGCCGCACTCCCCTCGGCCGACCCGCTCCAGACAGCTCCCGACGACCGTCCGATCGACCCGCTACCGGTCACTTTCGATCACGTGGGCTTCACCTATCCGAGTGCATCGACGCCGGCGCTCGTCGACGTCAACTTCACGGTCCGACGAGGAGAGTTCGTCACCGTCGTCGGCCACAACGGCTCGGGCAAGTCCACACTCACCCGGTTGCTCGCCGGTCGCGCACCGACCGTCGGGACCCTGACGAGGCCCGGGTCCGCCGGTCTCGGTCGACACGGCGGAACCGCCGTCGTCCTCCAACGTCCCGAGAGCCAGATCCTCGGAACCCGCGTCGCCGATGACGTCGTCTGGGGGCTTCCGCCCGAGTCGCATCCCGACGTCGATGCACTGCTGGCCGAGGTGGGACTCGCGGGCATGGGCATGCGCGAGACCTCAGGGCTGTCCGGCGGCGAGATGCAACGTCTGGCGGTTGCTGCCGCTCTGGCTCGTCGCCCCGCTCTGCTGATCGCGGACGAAGCCACCGCGATGGTCGATCAGGCCGGCCGGGAGGAATTGGTCTCGCTCCTCGCCGAACTGCCCCAGCGCCATCCGATGGCCGTGGTGCTGGTCACCCATCACCACGCCGACACCCGCAACGCAGATCGGGTGATTCAACTACACCGCGGACGGCAGATCGATCACCAACCCGGTTGGATGACGTCGACGTTCGCGGGTCCGCCGTCTGCGCCGTGGCCGGCCGGCACTCGAACTGTCCTCCAACTCACCGATGTCACCCACACCTACAACGACCGGACTCCGTGGTCGCGGCGCGCACTCTCGGACGTGAATCTGACCATCGGAGACGGGGACGGGCTACTGGTCCTGGGCGGCAACGGTTCCGGTAAATCGACCCTGGCCTGGATCATGGCGRGCTTGATCGCACCGAGCCGGGGAACCGCGGTCTTCGACGGCAAACCCGTCTCGCGTCAGCTCGGCACTGTCGGTCTGACGTTCCAACACTCGAGGCTGCAGCTGCAACGCCGAACCGTCGCCGAAGACATCGAGGCCGCCGGCGGTCCGGAGATCGGATCGGTGCAAGTCTCCTGGGCGCTCGACGCCGTCGGACTCGACCGTCACATCGCCGGCCGCAGTATCGACGAGTTGAGCGGCGGACAGATGCGAYGCGTCGTACTGGCCGGTCTCCTCGTCCGCCAACCCCGAGTACTCATCCTCGACGAACCATTGGCCGGGCTCGATCCACCCGGCCGACACGAAATCCTGAACGTACTCAGGTGGATTCGTCGGAACGGAACCGCAGTAGTCGTCATCTCCCACGATGTCGACGGCATGGATGCCGTCTGCAGCAGAACAATTCGACTGTCGCAGGGTCGCATCCTCGACCCTGCCGCCAGCAGTGCCTTGGAAGGATCGACGACGTGACAACACTTCTGCGCGAAGTCCCGACTTCATCGCCGATCCACCGATTGTGGGCCGGAACGAAGATCGTTGCCGTCGTTCTCGTCAGCATCGTGGTCGTGGCCGCGCCGTCCTGGCCGGCGATCGGCGTCGTACTGGGATTGTTGTTGCTGACCGCGGTGATCGGACGTATCCCCCCGACTGCAGTTCCCCGGCCTCCGTGGTGGTTGTGGGCGCTGATCCTGCTCGGCGCGTTGATCAACCTTCCGATCGGCATCGACGCGGTGTTCATCTACCTGCAAGCTGTGACGTTCGGTCTTGTATTGCTCTGCGTCTCACTGATGTTGGCGTGGACCACGTCGATGAGCGACGTGGCGCCGGCACTGGCAACGCTCGGTAGACCGCTGCGAATATTCAAGATCCCGGTCGACGAGTGGGCCATCGCGACCGCCCTCTGCATTCGTTCACTTCCACTGTTGATCGACGAGATGCTCACCCTGGTAGCGGCGCGACGACTGCGCCCGAAAGCTGTGGTGAACAGCGCGGCCGACAATTCGATAGTCGACCTGATCACCACAACCATGTCCGTGGCAATTCGGCGGTCTGCCGAAATGGGCGAAGCAATCTCCGCTCGCGGGGGCACTGGACTGATTGCGGCGTACCCCAAGCGCCCTCAGCTCGCCGACCTGTTCGCACTGACCGTCGTCATCGCCGCGTGCGTCAGTGCCGTTGCTTTGACGATAGTTCTGCGCTGATCGAGTCATCGCTGACAGAATTTGCCTGGGCGATGATCGCAGAACCCATCCAGCGCCGTAGGTATCGCCGCAGTTCCTCATCGCTCCGCGGTGGGTCGCCAGGCGCGAGGAAAAACGACTGCATCGTCCGCAGGACGTATTCGACCAGTTCCTGAAGTGACGCGTCGTCGTAGCCGTAATGCACCCAGTCCACGTCGAAGCGGTTGATCATCGCCATTCCGAAGGCTTGCGCCTCCTGAGAGGTCAGACCCTCCGGGTGCAGACTCGAATTCGTGCTTGTCAGAAGGATGCCGAGATGCGGTGTTCGGTGGACCTGAGTCAGTGTGTAGAGAACACCCTCGGTCATCGCCTCGACGGGATCTTCGATGCCGCTCACGTGTGTGGTGAGTCGATCGAGGTAACCGTCCACCGACGCGATCGCCGCTGCCCGCATCAGAGCGTCGGCGCTGGGGAAGTATCGATACACGGTCTGCCGGATCACGCCCAGTGACTCCGCCACGTCGCCGATGCTGATTTCCGAACTCGTCCGTCCGATCAGCTCGACCGCGGCCTCGACAATTCGACGAGACGCATCTTCGTCGTTGTCCGGTGGATTGCCGCCCCACCCACGCCTTCGTGCCACTGCCCACTTCCTCGCTCGAACGAGGCTCGAACCATGTCTTTGCGCTCGAAGTCCAAGAGCCACAGGCTAACACAGGCAGGTTTTGCATCTGCGTCCCTCGAATTCACGTTCGTCATCGAAAAGTGAACATACAACTGCACACCAATATGTATGATTACCGCCACACGTGGCTTCGAATGCCAGAGCGGCCACCTGACCAGCCCCTCCGAAAGACGAGGTTCGACAAGTGACCAACCTTCAGCCCCGAAAGATGGATTTCGGATTCGAGGATCATGACGTTCCCTTCCTGTGGAACCCGGAGAATCCGGCCTGGTCGAGCATGTCCAACGCGGTCTCGTTCCTGGCCATCGGTTTCGAAAAGATGATCGTGAAGATGATCATGCAAACCAAGTCGCGGATCAGCGATCCGGAGGTCGCCGAGGAAGCCGTGGCATTCATGCGTCAAGAAGGCCACCACTCGACCGCCCACCGCCAACATGTGAAAGCTCTGATCAGGCGATACCCCGGACTGCAGAACACACTCGACGCCGTGATCGGTGAATTCGATCTACTCACCGAGGCGACCTCGTTGAACTACCGGCTCGCGTACACCGCAGATCTGGAGGCGACCTTCACACCGGTGTTCAAACTGATGCTCGACAACGAGGCGACCTTGTTCCGTCCGGGAGACGACCGCGTCGCGTCGCTGTTCATCTGGCACTTCGTCGAGGAGGTCGAGCATCGCAGCTCGGCACTGATCATCTTCAATTCCGTTGTCGGAAGCGAGCTTTACCGGATGCGAATGGCGCCGTCGATCTTCGCGCACGTCATGAAGGTGATTCGCATCGCCTGTGCAGGGTTCAACCAGCACGTTCCACTCTCCGAACGGCAAGTCGACTCACTGTCGATGTTCGCCATGCACCGCACCAAGCAGAAGATTCTGACGTCGTTTGCGCCCTACCTGACCAAGGGCACCATGCCCCGCGCCTTCGATCACCTACAACTCGGCGAACAACTCGTCGCGCTCGGCGGTGTCTTCCGCAGCCAGATGCCCAATCACAACCCGGACCACGAGAAGCTCCCCGCACTGGCCGACCAGTGGTTCAAGCGTTACGACGACGGCTACGACTGCACACGCTGGTACACCGCCGAATCTCAGGCACAAGAGTCGATCACGTCAGGGGCCAACTGATGGCAGAGCACTGCTCCCCCACGTTTGCCCAACTGGCAACAGAACTCGGTTTCTCCTGTCAGGAAGCAGGTGGACTCGTCGAGTTCCGTAACCCGGCGGCCCTCGAGAACTGGACCCTGCCCGTACTCGAATGGACGATCATCGTCGGCTCGGTACTCGCACTGGTCTTGGCGATCGTGCGACTGCGCCGCAACGGCGACCCCACCAACCTGGTCCTTTGGTTCGGCGCCACCGCCTACCTGTTCATCATCGAGCCTCCGCTGTACTTCCCGGCAGCGTTCGGCATCGAAGAACAAGTGGACACGATGTTCGCGCACAACGTGTTCACCGTCGACTTCATGTGGGGTCGACTGCCGCTGTACATCATTGCCATCTACCCGCTCATGGCGACGTTGGCCTTCGAAATAGTCAGAATGCTCGGCGTTTTCCGCAAATACGGTCCCCTGCTGGGTGCAGTCTGCGTCGGCTTCGTCCACCATGCGTTCTACGAAATCTTCGATCACCTCGGACCCCAGTTGCGGTGGTGGGAGTGGTCGACGTCGAACCCGATCAACCAACCCATGTTCGACGCGGTTCCACTCCCCAGCGTGGTCGTCTTCGCCGCTCTGTGGCCGATGTCGTTGGCATTCTGCGTCCAGTACTTCGTCGGACGGCACGTCGATGCCGGCAAGCACTTCTCCGGGCTTCAGTTGGTTTGGCGCACCATCGTGATCGGCCTGCTGGCCTCGCTGGGTACGTTCATTCTCCCGCTCCCGGCGACGGTCTTCGGGATGGGCAGTGACACCGTTCGTGGGTTCCTCTATGCGGCGGAACTCGCCGTCCTCACAGTGGTCGCGATCGTGGTTCTCGTCCGCCAGTGGAGAAACCTGCGCACGGCAGAATCGAACGCTCCTGCACACACCAACAGGTTCGTCCAGATTTACAGCGTGGTGTACCTGGTTGTCATGGCCGTACTGTGGGCGAGTGCGCTTCCGGACTTCTTCGACGCAGTCGACGGTTCCACCAGCGCTGGAGATCCCATCGGGAACCTGTGGTACACACTGGCGTGCTTCGTCATCGCAATCCTGTGTGTGAGCGCAACTTTCACCATTCCGAAGAGGAACTCCGTCGTCGACGACGCTGAACTTCTCGGGGCAAACTCAACGACTCCGGCCAGCTAGGTCGACCGGGACGAGACCTCTCGGGTCTCGTCCCGGTTTGTCGGTGTCTCGAGACAACGGCGTCACGGGACGCGGTGAGTCCACGCTTCGGTGCTGAACTTCGTGTCCACCAGCTTGCGCGCCTGCCCCAACTCCGAGTCCGTGTAGTCGCTGTCACGGGTGTCGTACTGGCCGCGGAAGTGCTGCGCAAACGACTCCAGGATCGCTGCACGCGTCATTCCGGTTTGAGAACGCAGCGGATCGACCCGCTTGGCTGCGCTCTTGGTTCCCTTGTCCGACATCTTCTCTCGCCCGATTCGCAGCACCTGCGTCATCTTCTCCGCATCGATGTCGTAGGCCATGGTCACGTGATGGAGCACGGTGCCGGACGCGAATCGCTTCTGAGCGGCGCCGGCTATCTTGCCCTTGTCCGAGGCGATGTCGTTGAGCGGCACGTACCGAGCGTTGATACCCACCTCGGCCAGCGCTCCCATCACCCACTGATCGAGAAACGCGTAGGACTGCTCGAAACTCAAACCTTCGACCAACGACGCCGGTACTGCCAACGAGTACGTGATGCAGTTGCCAGGTTCCATGAACATCGCGCCGCCACCGGAGATTCGGCGCACCACGCCGATGCCGTGCCGCGCAGCAGCCTCGGAGTCGACCTCGTTACGCACGGATTGGAACGATCCGATCACGACCAAGGGCGAGTCCCAGTCCCAGAATCGCAGTGTCGGCGGACGCTCACCCGATGCCACCTCACGCGCGATGACCTCGTCCAGCGCGACGTGCATCGCTGGGTCCAGAAYCACCGGTGGGATGAGGTCGAACGTGTGATCCGCCCAACTCGTGGCGTGACCGAGTGCGCGCCGGATCGCAATACCGACCGACTGCGGCGTGAAGCCGATCATCGAGACGGACTCGTCGAGCGCACTGGAGATAGCTTGTGCCAACTGTTCTGCATCCGAGTCGGCTGGCATTCCGCGCAACGCCGCGTTGATGTCGTCGAGCGCACTGTCGGGCTCGAGGAAGAAGTCCCCCGAGACTGCGACTTCGGCCAGCCGACCGTCCGCCACCTCGACGTCGACCGCGACCAGTTTTCCACCAGGAACCTTGTACTCTCCACGCATTCGTCCAGCCTATCCCTGTGCGATTCTCTGCGGTGAGCGCCGTCGAAGATCACACCGCGCGCGCAGTGCGCATCGGTTCGGCCGGAAGGGTGATCAGGCTCTCACACCTGTAAACCGCTGTGCGGCTCCATGATCGCGCGGCGAGGACAGCAGGTGTCGGCCCCCGCCTTGACACGTGCTTCTTCCGACAGGCGAGATGATCGCTGGGGTGGGAGGATTACCGCAACGAGCCAACTCTCTGGCGAGTGACAACGGAGGTAGACATGAAGGTCCCGGCGTTCCACTCGACGGTTCCTTCGGATCTCGACGTCTATCACGACAACGAAAGCTGCATTTTGGCCGCGCGCATCGCAGTACCCCATCGTGCCCCCGGGGTCGACGGCCGACCGTGGTGCACTGCCTGCGCGTCTTTGGACTGACGAGCGACCACCAGCTCACTCACACCCATGTCGCCGATTCGGGGACAACTCCATGTGCCAGAGCGTTCGCATCGATGACAGCGCGGAGCCACGCGGTCAGACCGTCCTCGACCGTCTCGTAGAACAGCGCGTCGTAGAACTCGGAGAATCCCGGATCGGCCACGTACATCCGCCCCAGACACACCTGCATCGAATGTGTGCAGTCGAAGTAGACCCCGATCGACGCTCGGTGGCGTTCTGCCAGCGAATTCGCCTCGGCGCTTCCCGGTTCGACACCCGCGCGGCACGCCAACGCCAGATCTTCGTTGAGCGTCTCGACGCAGTCGGTGATCTTCTGCCAATCCTCAGCGGTCCTACCCGCCGACCGTTCCGCGTGCTGCGCCCACTGCGCGCTGTCACCCCAACGCTCGTGCGCCTCCGGCCCCCATGACGGCTGCCAGTGTCGGCCGAAGATCGACACCTGCTCGTCTGCCGGCAACAGCACACCGGACTTCCTGGCATCGATGATGCGATCCAAGGACTCGCCCCGTTGCTCCAAGTCGGCAATCCGTTGTCGCAACTCGGCGCGCTGCCCGCGCAGTGTTTCATCCACGTGGGCTGCCGGCGATTCGAGCAATATCCCGATCTCGTCGAGCGACAAGCCCACGTCGCGGTAGACAAGTACGCGACCAATTCGGCCGAGGTCGGCGTCGGTGTACAGCCGGTAGCCACCGTCACTGCGCCCGGACGGGCACACCAAACCGATTGCGTCCCAATGATGAAGGGTACGTACAGTTATGCCCAGCCGAGATGCGGCAGCACCGACGGTAAGAGCACTGTCTGCCTCGCCTCCGAAGAGTTGGTCCGTCACGGCATCCAGTTTGACAGACGCGGCGCGCGAGACCACCGCGTCAGACTTCTGTTCAGTCGTCGGGTCCGTCAATTCCCATACCTCGCAGATGCTCGGCCTCGGCACTGTTCGGGTCGTACGGACGAGCGGCCGTCATGATCACACGCGCGTTCTCCGGTGTCACGATCTCCAACTCCAGTGAATTCCACGGCTTCAGGTCTGGACCGCTGGTGCATCCGGGCCGCAATTCCTCACACGCCTTTGCTATCTGGTCGATCTGACTCAGCACACACGCAAAGCTCACGCTGATGGACGGTGGTGAATCTGCTCGCTCGCCGGGCACGAGCAGAACGTCTTGAAATGCCCAGCGCCGCAGATGCGTCAGTCGATCAGGCACCGAAAAGAGGTCGAAGAAACCGAGCCCGCGGATCCAGAAGTCTGCCGATTCGGCCAGATCCGAAGTCGGAACAGACACGAACATCGGCATACCGTAGAGACCTCGGAACTGTTCCGGAGGCACGGCATCGGTCGTAGGGACAGGGACGGGGCTGACGTCGAATGCAGGGTAGGTGTCGGTCATGAAGTCATCGTGAGCCCTCACGCTACGTCAGGGTCAAATCTTGTGAACTCCGATCACAAAACACAGTGACCGGAAAACACAGTGATCAGAAATCGAGAAGCACCGAGCCCGCAAGCCTCATAGGTTTGTCGAAACGACGCTCACGCCGACAAACTGGAGGTAGCCGACCATGGCACAGACGGATCCAACACCGAGAGATCCCATCGGGAATCACTGCGAACCGAAGTCCGGCGGTCCCGGCGCACTGTCACGGTGGATGCAGCGGAACGCGAACGCCCGCACGAATCGCAAGATTCGGCGCGGGAAAGGCACGTTCATGGGAATGGACGTCCTCATCCTGCACACGGTAGGCCGACGCAGCGGGCAACCCCGAGAGACTCCGCTGATGCACCTGTCCGACGGCAGGGGCGGTCTGTTGATCGTGGCTTCGGGCGGCGGCGGTCGAAACCCGGACTGGCACTCGAATGTGGTGGCGCATCCCGATCGAGTGTCTATCGAGATGCCCGGCCGAAATGTCGTACCAGTCACAGCTCACGAACTCGAAGGCGACGATCGCGAGCATGCGTGGCACCAAGTGGCCACCGCCCAGCCCCGAATCGCCAAGTACCAGAGCAAGTCCGATCGCAAGTACCCGCTGATTCGGCTCACCGTGATGTGAGTGGTGGTGTGAGCCGAATCAGATTGCGCAATTACACCTCGCCGGCGATTACACCTCGCCGGCGAATACACCGCCGTCTGCGAATACACGTTGGGCAAAGCGTTCGCCGATGAGACGATGCGTTGCAGCGTCCGGATGGAGCTGATCGGGAAGCGGCAACTCTTCGTTCTCCGCGGCACCGTAGAGATCACACCCGTCGACGTAATGCAGATTGGGATCATCGACTGACCGCTGGGTTACGATGCGCGCCAACTCTTCCCGAATCGAGCGCAGCGTCAGCTTCCCGGATGCCCGCTCGGCGGGATCTCCGGTGGCAACGAATCGCATTTCGCCTCTGGCAAGAGCGTCGAAGTCGAAGGCGCCAGGCCCCGGTGTGTCCTCGTGGATCGGGCAATAGACGGGCGAAACGACCAACAGCGGAGCCACTGGATGACCGTCGCGAACCGTGTCGAGGAAGCCGTGCATTGCAGATGTGAAGGCCCGTAGGCGCATCACGTCGGAGTTGACCAGATTGATGCCCATCTTGATGCTGATCAGGTCAGCAGAAGTGTCGCGCATCGCGCGGGCGGTGTACTGGTCCAGCAGAGCACTGCCACTGAACCCGAGGTTGATCAGATCCACGCCGCCGACGGAGGCTGCAAGAGCAGGCCAAGTGCCGGAGGGACTTTCAGCGCCGGATCCTTGACTGATCGAGCTTCCGTGATGGAGCCACACGCGGCGCTTCGTATCAACCGCGAGTTCGAGTGGCGCGTCGGTTCGCAATGCGACAAGTTCGGTGGTCTCGTTGTGTGGCAACCAGATCTCGACGGTCTTGGATCGCGCGGGCAGCTCCGCGAAACGGATGATACTGACAGGTCCGGACTGCCTCTGAGCGGTACCGGTAGCCATGTCGATCGTCACCGTATTGCCGCCCGTAGCGCTTGCTTGCCCGGCCAGTTCGCCGTCGACGAGCAGGTCGTACACCCCTTGCGGCCTCGGCGGAGCGCCGGTGTAGATCATTTTCGTGGGCAGAGTATCTAGTTCGATGCTCGTGGCGCTGGTTCGGAATACTAGCCGCACTCCGGACGGTTGTGATTGCGCCATTGCCATCTGCCCGTCAGCGAATTGCGTGCGAGCCTTGGCAGGTAGGCGGTGCGTCAGCACACCGCGTTCGGTCCGTTCGATTTCGAGGGCTCCGCGCACGATGTCGTCGGAAATTTCGGTAGTAATCCAGCTGCTCTGGCTGTGCATTTCATTCACCTGAAAATCGTTTACGGAAGTTTGCTACTGCTGATAGTAATTTGCCTATACTCTTTAGGCAAGTGGTTTACCCTCCCAACGAACAGGACCGATTGACATGCCTCGCGCAGGACTCACAGCCGACCGCCTCGCGATGGCGGGCGCGGAATTGGCCGACGAGGTCGGCTTCGAGCACGTGACCGTATCGGCAGTCGCCAGGCAGTTCGACGTCAAGGTCGCAAGCCTGTACTCCCACGTGAAGAGTTCGAACGACCTCAAAACCAGAATCGCGTTGCTCGCTTTGGAGGAGATGGCCGGCCAGGCTGCCGACGCCGTGGCCGGTCGGTCCGGCCGCGACGCTTTGACCGCCTTCGCGAACGTCTATCGCGACTACGCGAAGGCACACCCCGGCCGGTACGCCGCGTCACAGATGCGCCTCACCCCGGAGGACGCAGCAGCGAGCGCGGGCTTCAGACACTCGCAGATGATGCGATCGATTCTGCGCGGATACAACCTCACCGACCTCGACCAGACTCACGCAGTTCGGTTGCTAGGCAGCGTTTTCCATGGATATGCCAGCCTGGAGTTAGGTGGATCGTTCAGCCACAGTGCACCGGACAGCGCCGAAAGCTGGTCCAGGATCCTCGAGGCTCTCGATTCGATGCTGACCAATTGGCCAGCGTCGAGTGCATGATCAGGCGTGCTTCTTCTGAGCAAAGTTTCTGCGCCACTTGGTGATGGCATGCGGCCTGATGATGGAGACCGCAACGTCGAGCCCACCGCAGGAGCAGCGCCACAAAATTGCGCATTCCCGTAATCATTGGTCGCACTGGAACAGCAGAGGGTCCGAGTGGGCAGGAAGTCGAGGCCTGGGGCTGCGCCTAGAGGAGAAGCTTGGCACGCAGAGAGTCGATAGTGTCCTGGTCGACGCCGAGGCCCTCCCGTACGTAAGTATCCATACCGCCGTAGAGCCGGTCCACCTGGGCGTACGCCGCATCGAGCCACGACAGGTCCACCGCGTCGTCCCGGCCCAGGTACGTGTTCGACGCCATGAAGTCCGCACTGATGACCTCACGCGGGACACCGAGGATGGTCAGCAGGATCGCGGTACCCCAACCGGTGCGATCCTTCCCTGCGCTGCAGTGGTAGACGGTTGCGCCGTCGGAGTTGTTCGCGATCGCCGTCAGCAGATCATGGAAGGCGACATCGGAGCCACGGTAGTTGACCATGAACGGGTAGCCGATGCTCTGGCCGATGTTCGAGGTTCCGTTGACCGCGCCGTCGATCAATGCGCGACCGAGGGTCAGGGGAACGAACTCGTGGAACGCGATGCCATGGTCGATGCTGACGACGTCGGCGACCTGGTAGGTGACCCCGGCGGGGATCCGATCGGGATCCTCCGTGCGTTCGGAGGTGTTACGCAGATCGACGTCGAGGGTCAGGTTCGCGGCGGTGAGTTTGGCCAGATCAGTCTCATTGAGCGAGCTGAGCTTGTTGGAACGGAACACCAGGCCTGTCCGGACGGTCCTGCCGTCGGTAGTCCGATAGCCGCCGATGTCGCGGAAGTTCCGCGCCTCGTCGAGCCTGATCTCGGCCGCGGACGGCGGTGGGATCTCCGGCAGCGGCGGTTGCTCCTCGGACGATCCGAACTGGCTCGAACCCGATTGCGGGTCGCCGCTCGAGGCGGAGGCGAGTGCGGGAACGGTCAAGGCCGCCACCACGGTAAACAGCGCAGTGAGGGCAATTCCGAAAGAATGCGCCCCTCGGCGGCGCGTGTAAGCAGTCGTCATCGTCGTCCTCTTCACTCGCTGTGCTGGACGACCCCGCGCCCCCGCAAACTCACGTGCGAGATTACAAGGGTGGCGCGCTCCTCGTCCCGACTTTGCCCCAAAAACCGGACATTTGTTCAGGTGTCCGAATTGCCCGCTCCTGCCACTCCTACACCCTCGGCACACTGAACCGCGCCCGTGCTTGTCACGCGGGGTCGGAGTCGAGTCGATTCCGAAGCCAAGCACCCATATCGAGCGCAGCACGCCGGGCAACAGGCGTTGGATGGTTTGTAAATCCATGCGGGACAACAGGATAGAGGCGCAAGTCGACGTCGTTACCGGCCGCCGACAGCCGCGCCACCATGGCAAGGTTCTCAGCCAGAACCACGTCTTCTGATCCGACCACCACGAGGGTTGGCGGCAGGCCGCTGAGTTCGCCGAATGTCGGAGAAATATCCGGGAGAGTGCGATCATCGACATGCCCGACATAGGCTTCGATGAAGTATTCGTCGCTGATGGTGCGGCCCGCGGGAGTCTGCGCACTGACGTCGTACGTGCCCGCTTCCAGCACGGCACCCGAAAACGACTTGGCCAGACCTCGATCACGAAGGCGCAGCAATGTCGTCGTCACCAAGGTTGCTCCCGCCGACATGCCACCGATGGCGAGCCTGGTCGTCCCGAACCGTTCGGCAGCGACATCAAGTAGCCACAAAGCAACTGCCTCACAATCGTCCGGCGCTGCAGGCCAAGGGAATTCCGGTGCAAGCCGGTAATCGACGGTAACCACTGCCACCCCGACCGCGTCGGCAAGTCTCGTACTTCGGGCGTCAGCGCTGGCCGCTGAACTTATGTAGAAACCACCACCCGGAAGATACAGATAGACCCCGTTGACAACGCCGTCTTTCGGCGTGACTACGCGCACTGAAACGGATCGACCCTCGATGTCGAGTGTGTGTTCAACAGCCCGGGTCGCCGTGGGCTCAACCACCCTGGATGCTCGCGCCACAAGCAGTTCCTGCAGCGAACTCGGACCGACACCGGCAAGCCGCGGCGCATAGAACGCTCGGGTGATCGCCACATCGTCGCCGGGTAGTTGTTCGGCCAGATCAGTCAGTGCAAGCTTCACAAATGCTCCCTCGGGTCGCGACTTGTCGACAATTCTCGCACCCCGTACAGCAGCCTCGAGCCGGGGCATTCCAGGCAGTGAAGACGTGACGGGTATGTGCGAATCGCGCCGCAGAAAGGCTTTCTCGCGCTACCCTCATCTCCAAATTGGACGTTTGTCTAGAAAGGTCACCGGATGCGCGCGCTGTTGCTTGCCACCCTTGCAATCCTGGCTATCCAGATTGCAGCCCCGGCGGCAAACGCTTCACCTCCGGATCCGGGCTGGACTCTCCCCCAACTGACCGTCGCAGATCGAACGATCAAGGACGTCGACGGACGAACGGTGTTGCTCCGCGGCGTGAACGCCAACGGTCTCAATGACTACGCAACCAACGGCACCGGTCTACCCACCGTTACGCCGCTGGGAAGAACGGACTTCGCGCAGATGGCTGCGCTGGGCTTCAACGTCGTCCGACTCAACGTCGCGTGGTCCCTCCTCGAACCGACCCGCGGTGCATTCGACACTGCGTATGTCGACCGGATTCGAGGCGCAGTCCAGAACGCGAAAGATCACGGCATTTACACCGTTCTCGACATGCATCAGGACGCATGGGGCCCGTACGTCGGCACCCCGAGCGACCAGTCGTGCCCGTCTTTCATGGAGCCGGGAGTCGGCTGGGACGGCGCACCGGAGTGGGCAACCCTGACCGGCGGATGGACGACCTGCAACATCGGTGGACTCCGGGAAGCCGCACCGGCGATCGCCCATGCCTTCCAGGCGTTTTACGACGACGAGCAAGGAATCCAGAGTCGCCTCGTGGCTACGTGGGCGCGGTTGGCCGCCGAGTTCAAAGACGAACCGGCGGTGGCAGGATACGACCTTTTGAACGAACCGAATCCCGGCCTGCGCGATCCATTCACCGCCGCTGATCAGATCGGGCAGTTCTACAAGCGGGCCACCGACGCCATCAGACAGGCCGAATCAGGCGGATTTCCGCACCTCGTGTTCTTCGAGCCCAGCGCGATCTGGTCGGCATTCGGCTTCGACGCGCTGCCCCCACGCCAGTACCTGACCGATCCTCTGGTGGTCTTCTCGCCACATCTCTACAGCGAATCGATAACAGTCAGTAGCGAATTCCCCGGAATCGAAGACGGGTTCAAGATCGCCGACCGCGCTGCCGCCTGGTACGACGCCCCGTTGTGGACGGGTGAATGGGGTTGGTTCGGGGATGCCGGCGAGCAGGGAGCAGACGTCGACCGCTTCGTCGACGCCACCGACAAGTACCGGATGGGCGGCGCGTGGTGGTCGTGGACACAAGCGTGCGGTGACCCCCACCCGGTTCGGGACGGCAATACCCACCAGCCGCAAGGAAATTTGAATCGCATCGACTGCCCTTCCGGCGAATCACTCGGGCTCGTAGAGGGATTTGCCGGGCCTCTCTCGCGTGCTTATCCGCGAGCAGCGCCCGGCACACTGACGGGGTTGTCGCGCAACGGGTTTACCGGGACGGGTACCGGACAGGTCGAAGCCTGGTACCCCGGCACCGACCGGCCACAGCTCGAGACCACGAATCTCGCTGACGTCCGACTGTCCCCGATAGAGGGCGGCTGGCAACTGATCGGCCACGCCGATGGCGACTACGCGGTGAACTTGGCCTGATAGGACACCCACCTCGGCGGTCCGCGTTCACACCACCTGAAAGAGGGTTTATCAGAAGACTCCGCCGATTCCTTTGCCGATCAGAACAACTCCGACGACCAAGATCAACACACTCATCACCGTGGTGTTGTTGTCCTGGAGCCAGACTTTGAGTTTGGCCAACGGCTCGCGCAGACGATCAGCAGCCACCAGGTATCCGATGACCGGGATCGCGACCGTTGAACTGGCGATGATCGTGAAGGCGAGGACAGAGGCGATCACTCCACTGGTCGCCAGCGACGCCGAGCCGATCGACACTCCCGCCGCGATGCACATCAGCAGATTCTTCGGGTTGATCGCGGCGAGCGCGAATCCTAGGCCCAACCCCTTGACCGCGGTCATCTCGTCGATGGCTTGCATCCACTTCGGTGTTTCGTGCTCGCCGCTGCGCCCTCGCCACTGCTTGACCCCGACCGCCAACAGGAGTACACCGAGAGCTAGTTTGATCCACGATACCGTGGCAGACGGTCCATTGCCCGAGGCGCTGAGGGCACTGGACAGGATGACAAAAAGAACTGTGGCAATGAAGATTCCGAGCAGCCAACCCAACGCGAACCCGATGCTGGTGCTACCCGCGCGCTTGGAGAGCAACATCAAGATCGTGGCGATGACGGCTACCGGAGACACGGCGACACCGACAGCTATGGGGAGGAGATCTCCGATAACGGAACCCATGTCAAAACTCGTTTCTCATCGGGACGCAGTCGATACCGCTGCGCGCCAATGCTGACACTCTGTGCGCTTACATCGTTCGTGCCTCATTCGAAAGGGATGAGCGCCCGAACGCCGGACCTCCGTCTCGCCCCGTCAATTCGTCTGTGCTTGTTGGAATGCAGCGGCAACACCACCGACGTCTCCCCCGACTTGGAACACGCCCCTAGGCAGGTCGGGAAACACTGCATCGCTGACGGCGACGACAAACAGAAGTCGGCGATCGTCGGGGGTGATCATGTAACCCGACAACGCTTGAAGAGTGACTATCAACCTGCCGGTGTCAGATTCGACGTCGGCGGATGTTCCCGTCTTACCGATGACCTTCCCCTTTGCCGGACTGTCGGTTCCCACGCCCGACAACGAGCCTCGCTCACCGAGTACGGGTTGACCTGCCCAGAACGTATCGGCCCATGGCTGCTGGTCCACCCAGTCGAGCCACTGGAGGACGGCTGCGGGCGTCGATTGTGACGGGTCTCCACCCTGACCGTCCATGACCACCAGGTCGGATGCTGCAATACCTGCCTTCTCGGCGAGTGCCCGCACGGTGGGAAGACCGTCGCTGCACGACGACGATCCTGTCGCTACTGCCAACAGACACAAGAAAGTGTTCGCGCCCGTGTTGTAGCTTGTCGCGAGAATCATCCCTCCCGACTCCGAAATTGGTGCCGATTGCAGGCTCGCAACTTGTCGACTTCCTGAATATGTCCGATCGACAGGCAGGGCAGCCGTGCTGTTCGTACGAGATACCGATGCAACCTCGATTCCATTGCGTCGCAGTGCTTCTACGAACAGCTGACGCGCCCACGTCGGCGCGTCGGTAATGCGATAGACAGTCAGCGATGTCTTTCCAGCCGGCACCGACCCGGTCACGTTGATCCGGGTGGGATCGGACGGATCGGCCGCAACCTTCAGAGTCGAGTCGCTACCTTCCTCACCCGTGGTGACCTGAGCATCGACGCGGAACAGGCCGTTGCCGGGAAGCATGTCGATGGCGGCGGGCTCACCTACCGCACCCGGACTCGCCTGGATATCGACGAGGTTGTCGTTGACGAAAATCGACGGGACCAGGCCTTCGACTGTCGAGTATGTGTCCCACAGACGAGGGTCCACCAGAACGTCGCCGTTTACCCGAGTGATGCCGGCGTCGGCTACTTGTCGTGCGAGATCGTTCAGGCCTGCCAGCGGATCACCGGGCGCGAGAACGGCTCCTGGCAGGGCATCGGCGTAGACGTGGTCGATGCCGTCGGTGGCGAAATCGAATCGGCCTTGTGCGGCGTTGCGCCCACCGAGCGCGAGGTCACCGGAGCCGACCAGCACCAGATCACCGGTAAGGGTGCCCTCGACGGGGAGAGAAGTGGCATAAACGGGGGTGGTGACAGTGTGGTCTACACCAAGGGTGTCGTAGGCGGTGCCGACGGTGAAATGTTTGGTCTGGGAAGCCAAAAACATAGAGCTATCAGCATTGTTGCTGTAAATCACCTCGTCGGTGGCGGGGTCGACCAAGAGATAGGACCACCGAGCCATGGCGTACGGATCGGTGGCCATGATGCGGGCTGCCTCCTCTGGAACCTGTTGCGCCGGAGCCGATGCGGAATCGGAATTCGACGGCTTCGCCGAACATGCGGTGAGGACTACTCCGACGCTGATCAACGCAGCGACGGCGCGAACTGATGTGGTGTGCGGCATGGACGCTCCTGAGGATGCATGACTGATTTGTCGTAATTTACTGCAAAGTGCAGCATGCAGAGTGCAGTATCGTTTAAAGTCCCTCTATGAACCCTTTTGGGAAGTCGACGTCCTTTCACAACGTCAAGACCCGCAAAGTGGCTGTGGCCTGCATCGCTACGGCATTGCTGCTCTCAGCCTGTTCGTCCGCAACCGATTCCGAGTCCCCCTCATCGTCCCCGCCGACCTCCGCCGGGTCTGCGGACAGCGCCGTCTTGTCTTTCGACAGCGCCGCAATGGATTCCGTCGTCTCCGAGAAGGCAGAAGAGTTCCGTGAGATCGCAATGGTGGTCATGGTCACGACGCCGACGCAGAAGTACGTCAACACATGGGGTTCGGTCAAGGAAGGCGTGAACGAGCCTCCCACTCTGGACACCAAGGTTCGCGTGGGCTCGAACACCAAGACCTGGACCGGTACGGCCATCCTGCAGTTGGTCGACGAAGGCAAGGTTGCGGTAACCGATCCGGTCAGCAAGTTCCGCCCCGATGTCCCCAACGGCGACAACATCACCATCGGCGACCTGCTCGACATGCGTAGCGGCCTGTACAACTACACCGAAACCCTCGAACTCAACCGGGCGCTCGACGAGCAACCGGAGCGAGTGTGGACACCCGAGGAACTGCTGGCAATGGGGCTGAGCCAGCCGCCGTATTTCGCGCCCGACTCCGGTTATCACTACTCCAACACCAATACCGTTCTCCTCGGCTTGATCGCCGAGCAGCTGGACGGCAAGCCGATTCAGCAGATCTTCGCGGACCGATTCTTCGGGCCACTCGCACTGGCAGGGACGTCGTTTCCTGCGAACACCGACACCAGCATCCCGACTCCCTTTGCAGACGGCTACACCTACAGTGGCAACGTCGAAACGCTCGGCGAAGGCAAAGAGGCTCTCCCACAATCTCGCCTCGACGCGATCGCCGCAGGCACCGAAAAACCGACCAACACCACTAGGCACAATCCCTCGTGGACATGGTCTGCAGGTCAGGGAATTTCGACTGCAAACGACATGGCGACATGGGTCAAAGCTCTGGGAACCGGTTCGCTCCTGAGTCCCGCCACACAAGAGTTGCGTTTGAACAGTGTGCAACCCACAGATGGCGAAGGATCTGCAGGATACGGATACGGTATCGCTCAAATGGGTCCGATGTACGGCCACATCGGCGAACTGCCCGGCTACAACTCGTTCATGGGGTACGACCCGGTCAACGACGTGACCTTGGTGGTGTGGGGAAATCTGGCACCCACGGCCGATGGTTTCGCCCCGGCCTCTGCCGTCGCTGCAGCGCTCGTCCCCTTCATCTACGGCAAGCCCGCTCAGGACACATCCGACGACATCGCCGACACCGAGGATGCAAACGGTGAAGGGAAGTAGCACTTGTAGGCTCGGATGTAACCGCGGAACGAAGGGAGCCATGTGGCTCAGCGTGATCTCACACCTACCTCGTACATGATCCTGGGACTGCTGACGGTCAAGGACTGGTCGGCATACGAGATC